>JANMKT010000011.1:0-42007 GCA_031372185.1 Novosphingobium sp. | reverse complement strand
CACACAACCCCGTCCCTTCCGTGCGGCCCTTTGACCCCCCCCGGGCCCCCCGGTCCCCCCCCCCCCCCCCCCACGAACGGTTGTTGGGGGATTACGCCCCCTTGAACGCCGGTTTGCGCTTTTCGAGGAAGGCCATTCCGCCCTCTGCTGCATCAGCCGTGCCGCCCGCAATCCGTTGCCCTTCGGCCTCGGCCAGCAACTGCTCGGCGTAGGAATTTTCCAGTGCAGTCAGGATGTTCTTGCGCATCACCGCATAGGCCACCGTCGGCCCATTGGCGAGCCGCGCAGCCAGCGCACGGGCCTCGGCCAGCAGCGCATCATCCTCAACGCATTTATAGATCAGGCCCCATTCGGCAGCCATTTCGCCGCTGATTTTCTCACCCAGCATCATCATCTGCGTGGCGCGGGCCTTGCCCACCATGCGCGGCAGCATCCAGCTCGCCCCGCCATCGGGAACCAGCCCGATATTGACGAAGGCCTGGAGGAAATAACCACTTTTGCCCGCGATCACGAAATCACCCGCAAGCCCGATCGAACAGCCAACCCCGGCCGCCGCGCCGTTCACCGCAGTGATGATTGGCAGATTGAGCCGCGCCAGGGTCATCATCAGCGGATTGTAGTGCCGGGTCAGCGCGATATAGCTGCCCTCCCCGCCCGAGATCGAGCGTTCCCCGCGCGAGGACAGATCCGCGCCCGAGCAGAACCCGCGCCCGGCGCCGGTGATGATCAGCGCCCGCGCGCCCTGCATCGCCGAAAGCGCATCGTTGATCTCGCCCGCCATATCGAGCGAGCAGGCATTCATCCGTTCGGGCCGGTTGAGGGTGATGGTGGCGATGTTATCGCTGATGTCGAATGTGATCGTTTCGTAGGCCATTCTAGTCTCCTCAAAGCCCCTCCTCTTCAGGGGAGGGGTTGGGGTGGGGCGTTTCAATCAGGCGCAATGCCAAGTGGACAGCCCCCACCCCCGGCCCCTCCCCTGAAGAGGAGGGGGGGTAAGTGGTCAATGAGCCGCTTGCGGCACCTCCATGATCTCCGTCAGCACCCCCTGCATATCGCGGGGGTGGACGAAGAAAATCAGCGTACCATGCGCGCCGATCCGCAGGCTCCCCAGCACGCGTTTACCTATCGCCTCGAACTCGGCCTTGGCGGCGCGAATATCGGGCACTTCATAGCACATATGATGCTGCCCGCCGGCCGGGTTTTTCTCAAGGAAGCTGGCGATCGAGGTGTTGCCTGGCAGCGGCTCGATCAGTTCGATCTGGGTACCGTTCAGCGCGCCATCCGTGCCGGGGGTATCGACGAAGCAGACCTTGACCCCCTGATCGGGCAGATCGAACGGCTCATGAATTTTGGTCGCGCCCATCACATCGCGGTAGAACACCACGCTATCGGCGATCGAGGGCGTGGCGACGCCGATGTGATTGAGCCGCCCGAGTTTCATTCCGCCGGCTCCACCGTAACCGGGAAGTTGACCGAATTGGCGATGAAGCACAACGCATGTGCCTTGTGGTGCAGCCCCTCGATCTTCGCCGCATCGACCGGCGCGGCGTAGGTAATCTGCGGACGCATGGTAGCGCTGAGCATCGCGACCGCGCCATCCTCGCGCTTGCCGATCACGCCCACCGCGTGATCGACGTAAGAGGTGATGGAAACCCCCGAACGCGAGGCGAGATCGAGGAAGAACAGCATGTGGCAACTCGCCAATGAGGCAATCAACGCCTCTTCGGGATCAACCCCGGCGGGATCCGAATAGACCGTGCCAACAACCAGCGGCGAAGCTGAGGCCGGAACATCCGCCCCGCCATCAAACTTCCAGCGATGCGCGCGGCTGTATTTGCGGGTCTCGAAGGATTCCCCCTCGCCCAGATGCCATTCGACGGTTGCTTCATAGTTGCTCATGGGTTGGCTTTCTGTGGCGGATTTGGGAGGGTTAGGCGGCCGCGTTATTCTTCGATTCGCTTCCAGCGCGATTGCTGCGCGCCCAAGTCGATCACTTTTTCGATCGCGTAGAGTCGCTTGTCGATATCGAAGACTTTTTCAGTCAACGACTTCAGGTCGCCGGTTGTCACAGAAAGGTCGGCACGTATCGAATTTAGCCGTTCTTGCAGCAGCACCACATTCTTGAGCGCGGTAAAAGCATCGGACATCGCGCTCATTTGCGAGCGCCCATTTGCCGAAGCAGCTTGTCTGTTTCGATATGAGACTTACGCATCATCTCTATCATGTTATCAATCGTAGCGTTCATTTGCGGAATCGCATTGTTCACCTGGGCGACCAACGCGGCCAGTTCAGCCTCTTCGTCCGGTGTCGGTTGCCCGATGAACCGCGCCGTCGCCTCGCGCACGACATTGCCGACGGACTGCCCGCTGTTCGCCGCATAATCATCCAGCGCCGCCTTGGCCTCGCGGCTGGTGAGGAAAGTGACGCGTTCGGTCTGGAGGGATTTGGCGGTCTGCATGGCGGAGGACTCCTTCACATTATAAGGTCATTATAATGTTTGGATGGAGGCGTGACAACCAAAATCCTCCCCGGAACGGGGAGGTGGCGCGAAGCGACGGAGGGGTCCCACCTCTGCGCAAGTGCCGCGCCAGCGGAGAGGTGGGACCCCTCCACCACCCTGCGGGCGGTCCCCCTCCCCGTTCCGGGGAGAATTTGATTGGGACGATTCATTTTCCACTCAACATCAGGCTATGATAATCCTGTCTGAAGCCGTCATACAATTTAGCGTAGGAATCTCGTCTCATTGCAACGGCAATATCCACGAAAGCCTGACCAGCCGCATCCGAATCCAGCGCACCGAAATCACGGAAAAATCGTGCAGTTGAAGAGGCAACTTCGCGGCTACCGTAGAGAGCTATTTGGGCCTTCGCTTCCGTCAACATCATCTGGTAGGCCCGCTCATCCGCCTTGTTGTTGCCTCTTTGGGCCGCAGCAATCCCCGAAAACGCTTTAAGTAATAACTTATATGCGTCCGTTCGTATCTGCGTCGTGTGCTTCCACTTCTCGACACGCGAACCAGCAATGAACTGGATCAACCCACCGACAACCACACCAAAGATGCCAACCAGCCCTACGACCACCTCAATAGGCATATTGGCCTCCCGATTGCCTAAAGCGGAATATTATCATGCTTCTTCCACGGGTTCTCCAAACTCTTCCCCCTCAATTTCCTTAACCCCAGCGCAATCCGTCGCCTTGTCGAATGCGGGTGGATCACCTCATCGATAAACCCCTTGCTCGCCGCCACAAAGGGATTGGCAAACCGCTCCTCGTATTCCCGCGTCCGTTCCGCAATCTTGTCGGGGTCGCCGATGTCCGAGCGGAAGATGATTTCCACTGCGCCTTTCGCGCCCATCACCGCGATTTCGGCGGTCGGCCAGGCGTAGTTCAAATCGCCGCGCAGGTGCTTTGAGGCCATCACGTCATAGGCCCCGCCATAGGCCTTGCGGGTGATTACGGTGATTTTGGGGACGGTCGCCTCGGCATAGGCGAACAGCAGTTTCGCGCCGTGTTTGATGATCCCGCCCAGTTCCTGCGCCGTGCCGGGGAGGAAGCCGGGGACATCGACGAAGGTCAGGATCGGGATATTGAACGCATCGCAGAACCGCACGAACCGCGCGGCCTTTTTCGAGGCGTTGATATCCAGGCAGCCCGCCAGTACGATCGGCTGGTTGGCGACGACGCCCACCGTCCGGCCCTCAATCCGCCCGAACCCGCACAATATATTGGCGGCGTGGCCCGGCTGGATTTCGAAGAAATCGCTCTCATCCAGCACCTTGCGGACCACTTCGTGCATATCATAGGGCTGGTTGGCATTGGCCGGGATTACCATGTCGAGGCTGTTGTCGAGCCGGTCCCACGGATCGGAAGTGGGCCGTTCGGGCACGTCCTCGCGGTTGGACAGCGGCAGGAAATCGAAGAAATCGCGCGCCACCAGCAGCGCCTCGATATCGTTTTCCAGCGCCAGATCGGCGACCGAGGTTTTGGTGCTGTGGGTGATCGCCCCGCCCAGTTCCTCTTGGGTGACGATCTCGTTGGTCACGGTTTTAACCACATCCGGCCCGGTGACGAACATATAGGAGCTGTCCTTCACCATGAAGATGAAGTCGGTCATCGCCGGGGAATAGACCGCGCCGCCCGCACACGGCCCCATGATCAGCGACAGCTGCGGGACCACGCCCGAGGCGAGGACATTGCGCTGGAAGATTTCCGCGTAACCGCCGAGCGAGGCGACGCCCTCCTGAATCCGCGCGCCGCCGCTGTCGTTGATCCCGATCACCGGCGCGCTGACCTTCAGCGCATTGTCCATCACCTTGCAGATTTTCATGGCGTGGCGTTCGGACACCGCTCCACCGAAGACGGTGAAATCCTGGCTGAAAACAAACACCAGCCGGCCGTTGATCGTGCCGCTGCCGGACACTACCCCGTCGCCGGGAATGACCTGATCCTGCATTCCGAAATCGGTGCAATTATGTTCGACATACATGTCGAGTTCTTCAAAGCTGCCTTCGTCGAGCAGGATGCTCAGCCGTTCGCGCGCGGTCAGCTTGCCCTTGGCATGCTGCGCATCGATCCGCTTTTGCCCGCCGCCGAGGCGGGCCGCAGCGCGGCGCTTTTCCATTTCAGCGATATTTGCGGACATATGGCCTCTCATGGCGGATTGCGAAGCAGGCGGCATGGCGCGCGCCGCAGGCAATGTCCAATGTGAATTTGCAAAGTTGCGAAGGATATATTTGCAAAAACTGACCTAGCGTAGTAATTTTCTCCGCGTCTCCGCGTGAAACAAGAATGGGTTCACGCGGAGGCGCGGAGACGCGGAGGAGAATAATGCATGGCCAAGCGCCGGATATTTGCCGGAGAGAGATTGAGGGCGCTGCGCGCCGAACGCGGGCTTAACCAGGCTGCTATGGGACAGCTGCTGGCCATCTCCGCCTCGTATCTTTCACAGCTTGAGCATGATGACCGCCCGCTGACCCCCACGCTGGTCGAGCGCCTGCGCCAGACCTTCCCGCTCGATTGGCGCGAGATTGGCGCCGGGGTTACCGAAACCCGGCTCGCCGCGCTGCGCGATGCCAATGCCGACCCGCTGTTTGCCGAAAGCCTCGATGCAGGCAAGCTCGCCCGCTTTGCCGAGCAGCAGCCGGTGCTGGCCGAACGTTTCATCGCCCTCCATGAAGCCTATCGCCGCACCGGGCAGCGCCTGCACATGGTCGACGAGGCGCTTTCGAACGAGACCGGCGGGGTCGCCCGGCTGCCGTGGGAGGAGGTGCGCGACTGGTTTCACTTCGCCAACAATTACGTCGATAGCCTCGACCGGGCCGCCGAAGCGCTTGCGGCCAGATTGGGTGGGCGCTCACCCGATACGCAATCGATCGAGGCCTATCTGCGCGATGCTCTGTCGGTTTCGCTGCTCTATTCGGGCAATGCCGGATTGCGCAGCTACGATGCAGAGATGGGCCATCTGACCATCGATCCCGGCCAGCCAGCCGAAAGCCGCCGCTTCCAGCTGGCCCACCAGCTTGTCGCGCTCGCCTTGAAAGACGAGATCGCGGCGGTGATCGAGGCGGCGAGCCTCAAAAGCGCCGCCTCGCGCCAATTGTTGTTCGTTGGCCTGTGTAATTACGCCGCCGGCGCGCTGCTGATGCCCTATCGCCGCTTCCGCACCGAGGCGCGCAGCCTGCGCCATGATATTGACCGGATCGCGCTGGCCTTTGGCACCAGCTTCGAGCAGGCCTGCCACCGGCTTTCAACGCTGCAACGCGAGGACGCGAGAGGCGTGCCATTCTTCTTCTGCCGGGTCGATATGGCCGGCAATATCACCAAGCGCCATTCGGCGACCCGGCTGCAATTTGCGCGGTTCGGCGGGGCTTGCCCGTTGTGGATCGTACATGAGGCGGTCGCGATCCCGGACCGGATTCTGGTGCAACTGGCCGAGACGCCAGACGGGGTCCGCTATGTCTCGATGGCCAAGGGACTGGTCAAGCCATCGGGCAGCTATGATCGCGCGCCGCGCCGCTATGCGGTGGCGCTGGGCTGCGAGGCGGCGCATGCGGGCGAGTTCGTCTATGCCGACGGGCTGGATCTGACCGCGCCGCGCGCGGCCACCCGGATCGGCATTTCCTGCCGGATCTGCCCCCGCAATGATTGCGATCAGCGCGCGTTCCCGCCCAGCGACCGGGGGATCACGGTGAATCCAGACAGCCGCGGCGTGGTGCCTTACTCGATCGCCTGAAGTGCCACTGTCAGAACCGCAGCATGATCCGCCGCGCCAGCGAAGGCGACATCGAGTGGACCAGTTGCAGTGCCTTGACCAGGCCGACATTGGCCTCGTCCGCATCGACCTCCATCGCGACAATAAATTGTCGCGCGCAGTCTGCAGCAGGCATCTTGCGGCTGCCGCGCCCGGCGGTCATCTTGGTTTCGACCACCGGCGGCAAGGCTTCCAGCACATGGACATTGCTGTCCTTCAATTGCGCCCGGATGGCCTGGCTGTAACTGCGCAAACCAGCTTTGGTAGCGCAATAAACCGGCCCGCCCGCGCGCGGCGCGATCGCGAGGCCCGAGGTGACGTTGACGATCATCGCCTTGGGGCGCGAGCGCAGCATCGGCATCAGCGCGGTGATCAGCTGGATCGGTCCGGTAAGATTGAGGAAGATCGCGCGTGCCGCCGCTTCGGGATCGGGCGCGCCTTCGCGGAAATCGTGATCGACCCCGGCACCGGCGTTGTTGACCAGAATGTCGATCTCGCGGGTTCCGACCCCGGCCAGTAGTGCTGCCACCCCGGCAGCGACCGATAGATCGGCCTCAATCACTTCAAACCCATCGGCACGGGTTCCCGCGACCCGTTCGGCATCGCGGCCCGAGGTGATGACAGTGGCCCCCTTGGTGCGAAGCTGGCGGATCAGCTGCGCACCGATCCCGTCGGTCCCGCCGGTTACCAGCACAGTCTTGCCCACCAATCGCATCAGTCCGTCTCCTTTGTAATTCGCCCCGGAGTTAGCGATTTACGTTTCGAACCGCAACTTGCCCTAACGCATCAGCACCAGCTCTTCGGCCATCGAGGGGTGCAGCGCCACGGTGGCGTCAAAATCGGCCTTGGTCAGCCCTGCCCGCACCGCGATGGCTGCGGCCTGGAGGATTTCAGGCGCATCCGGGCCGATCATATGCAGGCCGAGGATTTTGCCGGTGCCCGCATCGACCACCATCTTGTAAAGACCGCGTTCATGCCGTTCGGCAAAGATGTTCTTCATCGGGCGGAAGTCTGACGAGTAGACCTTGATATCTCCGTATTTGTCGCGTGCCTGCCCTTCGGTCAGCCCGACCGAGGCGAGCGGCGGCTGCGAGAACACCGCGCTGGGGATCTGGTCATAGGCGGTGCTGCGCGGGGTTCCGCCGAACAGTGTATCGGCAACGGCATGGCCTTCGCGGATGGCGATGGGGGTCAACTGGACCCGGTCGGTCACATCGCCAACCGCATAGATGCTGTCACACGCGGTCTTGCTGAATTCATCGACCGGCACTTCCCCGCCCTTGCCCAGCGTGATCCCGGCGCTTTCCAGCCCCAGCCCATCGGTCTTGGGCCGACGCCCGGTGGCGACCAGCACCACATCGGCTGGAATCGGATCGTGGCCTTTGCAGCTTACCTGAAGCGAGCCGTCCGCCTGCTTTTCGATCTTCTCAATCGGGTTGTTGAAGCGGTATTCAATCCCCCTTGCCATGGTGATTTGAAGCAGCCGGTCGCGCAAAGACTCGTCATAGCCGCGCAATATCTGGTCGCTGCGGTTGGTCACAATCACATGGCAGCCCAGCGCATTGAAAATCCCGGCAAATTCCAGCGCGATATAGCCCGCGCCCTGGATCACCACCCGCTTTGGCAGCGCGGCCAGGTGAAACACCTCGTTCGAAGTGATGGTGTGCTCGACGCCTGAAAATTCCGGCTTCACCGGCCATGCGCCAACCGCAATCAGGACATATTTCGCGCTGATCTCACGGCCCGAAGCAAGCCGCACCGTGTTGGGGCCGACGACCGTCGCCCGCTCATGAAAATGCGCAATTTTGTGGCTGTCGAGCGTGGCGGTGTAGGCCGCCTCCAGCCGATCAACGTCGCGCAGAACGGTATCGCGCAGCACGTTCCAATCGAACTTCATCTCGCCCACGGTCCAGCCATAATGCGCGGCGTCCTGCAACTCCTCGGCAAAGTGCGAGCCGTAAACCAGCAGCTTCTTGGGCACGCAGCCGCGGATCACGCAGGTTCCACCGATCCGGTATTCCTCGGCCACCGCCACCCGCGCGCCGTGTGATGCAGCAATCCGGCTGGCCCGAACCCCGCCGGAACCGGCACCGATGACGAACAGATCGTAGTCGTAGGAGTTATCAGCATCTGGCATTGGAAACTCCTGTTGCGGAGCGGGATATGGAGGCGCAGCGGGCAGTTTGCAATTCGTCATCCCCGGCTTGACCGGGGATCGCTGGCCTCGTCATTCCGACCTTGCACCGATGAGGGCAGCGGTCCCCGGTCAAGCCGGGGACGACGTTACTTGATCCCCGCCGCCGCCAGCAGCGCCTCGGTGCTGGGATCGAATGTCGTGCCCCCTGCCTCGATCTGGTTGGCGATCGCCTTGCCGAGCTCGACCCCGAACTGATCGAATGGGTTGATCCCCAGCAGCACGGCACCCGCAAAGGTGCGGTGTTCGTGAAACGCGATCAACGCGCCCAGCGTTGCGGGGTTCAACTCGTCACACAGCATTGTCGCCGAGGGGCGGTCTCCCGGATAGGCCCTTGCAAGCCCTAATGGATCATTGGCTTTACTGGCTTTCCCCGCCATCAGCGCCGCGCCCTGCGCAAAGCAGTTGGATAGCAATATCCGGTGATGCGCCGGATCAAGATCGTCGCCCGGCGCAATCGCAGCGATGAAGTCCACCGGCACGATATTGGTGCCCTGATGGAGCAGCTGGAACACCGCGTGCTGGGCGTCGGTCCCCACCCCACCCCAGGTGATCGGCGCGGTAGGCGTGGTGACGGGCGCACCCTCCACCGTCACCGACTTGCCGTTCGATTCCATCTCCAACTGTTGAAGATAGGACGGCAGCAACCGCAGCCGCTCGTCATAGGCAAAGCAGGCGCGGGTCTGACAGCCGCGCAAACCTGAGTAATATTGATCGGCAAAGGCCGCGCGCAACGGCAGATTGTCCGCGCCATCGGTATCGAGGAAATGCCGGTCGATCGCCGCTGCGCCATCGAGGAACTCGGCGAACTCGGCCCAGCCCAGCGCCAGTGCAATCGGGAAACCGATCGAGGACCACAGCGAATAGCGCCCGCCGACGTTTTCGGGGAACGGCAGCACCCGGGTTTCATCGACCCCCCATTCCACCGCCTTGTCCAGCGCAGCGGTCAGCGCCACGACGCGCCCATAGGGATCGGCCACGCCGTTCTGCTCCAGCCAGGTCAGCGCGCTGGTCGCGTTGGTCAGCGTCTCGATGGTGGTGAAGGTCTTGGAGGCCATCGCGATCATCGTCGTCGCCGGGTCACAGGCGCGGAACGCCGCCTCCAGCGCGCAGCCATCGATGTTCGAGACGACATGGACATCGACAATCGAGCCATCGCGGGTCAGCGCATCGATCGCCAGCGCCGGGCCGAGCGCCGAGCCGCCGATCCCGATATGGATCAGATGTTTGACCTCGCCCAGCACCCCGGCGTGGATTGCCTCAACCAGTGAGCGCGTCCGGGCGTGGAGTGCGCTCGCTTCCTCGACCGAGGTATCACGCCCCACCCCGCGCTGCGCGGTATGTTCGGCCGTGCGGCCTTCGGTGACATTGACAACCGCACCATCGAACAGCGCGGCCCGGCGCGCGGCAAAGCCATTGGCCTGTGCCAGCGCAGCAAAGGCTTCGATATGCGCAGCATCAAGATGCGTCTTGGCCCAGTCAAACCGAATCGCGCCGCCCGGCAGATCCAGCACCGTAACCATGGCATCAAGCCGGGCGGGGCCCGCAAACAGATCGGCCAGCGAAGGTTTGGGTAAGCCCTTCAGCGCATCCCACGCTGCTTGCACCGCATCACCCATCGCCCCATACTCCCAAGATCGCACACCTGCCCTATGCCCGCGCTTCCCGGTCAGGCCAAGGCCCGAATACATCTGCAATCAGGCCGGATTGCCATCATTGCGGTAAAGGTGATATAGTCATATAACACACCATCCCCCTTGACGAGCGGAGCCCGGCCCAACATGGACAGCGCGATGATTGAACCCACCCCCACCCCGGCAGCACCTCCCGCTGCCATAGAGCCTGCAAACAAGCCCGCGAAAAAGGAGGATAGCTTCCCCTTGTTCGTGCTCAAGCTGGTGCTGATCGTGGCGATCTTCCGCAGCTTCATCTTCTCGCCCTTCAACATCCCGAGCGAATCGATGCTGCCCCGGCTGGAGAACGGTGACTATCTGCTCGCCGCCAAATGGCCCTATGGCTATTCCAGCTATTCGTTGCCGTTCAGCTTGCCGCTGCTGCCCAGCCGGATCCTCGCCCGCCAGCCAGAGCGCGGCGATGTGGTGATCTTCAAGCAGCCGCCGCTCAATGATATCGACTATATCAAGCGGGTGATCGGCCTGCCCGGCGATACGGTGCAGATGGTGGACGGCGTGCTCCACCTCAATGGTGAAGCAATCCCCAAACTGCGCGGGACTGATTTTGAAATCCCGGTCAGCGCCAACACCCACTGCTATTCGGCGCAATTTACCGCCAAGCTGCCCGATGGCAGCGATGTCTGCCGCTATCCGCGCTACAAGGAAGTGCTGCCCGGGGGCAAAAGCTACTACGTGCTCGATCTCGGTCCGCGCCCGCAGGACGATACTGCGCCGGTCGTCGTTCCCGAGGGCAGACTGTTCCTGATGGGCGACAACCGCGACAATTCGGAAGACAGCCGGTTTGAGGCAACCCCCGGCGGCGGGATTGGCCTTGTCCCGCAAGACAATCTGGTCGGCCGCGCCACGGTGATGATGTTCTCCACCGATGGGTCGTCCAGCTGGCTCAAACCATGGACCTGGTTCACCGCCGCGCGCTGGGACCGGATCGGCGGAACGTTTTAGCCGGTGCTGGAGCGCGAAACCCATAAGTTCCTTACCAATCTGGCGGGCAGTCCGCCGGTGGATGAGGCCTTGTGGCGTGAAGCGCTGACCCACGGTAGCACCGGGGAGGCCCCCGATTATCAGCGGCTGGAATTTCTGGGCGACCGGGTGCTGGGCATGGTCATCGCCGAATGGCTTCACGCGTTGGAAAACGCCGATGAAGGCCGCCTGTCGCAGCGGCTTAACGCCCTGGTCAGCCGCGCCACTTGCGCCGAAGTCGCCCGCTCGATCGAGCTTGGCGCACATATGCGGCTGGGCAAGCAGGCCCGCGACGATGGCGGTGAAGCCAGCGATAATATCCTGGGCGATGTGATGGAGGCGCTGATCGGCGCCAGCTTTGTCACTCACGGGTTTGAGGTCACCCGCGAGATGGTCCGCCGCCTGTGGGCCGATGCCGTCGGCGGCAAGACCGGCGAGGCCAAACATCCCAAATCGGCGCTGCAGGAATGGGCGGCGGGCAACCGGCGCAAGACCCCCGAATATAAATTGATCGAGCGGTCAGGCCCCGATCATGCGGCGAGTTTTACCGTGCTGGTCTCGATCCCCGGCGTCGGCGAGGCCAGTGCCAGCGGCTCAAGCAAGCAAGAGGCCGAAACCGCTGCGGCTGAGGAATTCATGCGGCGATTTGGGTGAGCCCTTAGCCCCTCCTCTTCAGGGGAGGGGTTGGGGTGGGGTTTCTCCTTCCACGCAGCGCCGGGTCCGGCGGATAGACCCACCCCCGGCCCCTCCCCTGAAGTGGAGGGGGGAAGTTCATGTGCTATAATCGCAGTTCGGAACAAACAGGATTTTGAGTAATGGTTGAACCTTCCCCCCAACATTGCGGCCTTGTTGCCGTACTCGGCGCGCCCAATGCGGGCAAATCGACGCTGGTCAATGCACTGGTCGGGCAGAAAGTGGCGATCGTCTCAGCCAAGGCGCAGACCACCCGCGCCCGGCTGATGGGGATTGCGCTGCAAGGCCCTACCCAGATGATCCTGGCCGACACCCCCGGCCTGTTTGCGCCCAAGCGCCGGCTGGACCGGGCAATGGTCAGCGCGGCGTGGGACGGCGCGCAGGAAGCCGATGTGATCCTGCTGGTGGTCGATGGCCGCAAGAAAAAACGCGACTACCTCGCCGATATTCTCGAATCGCTCAAACCCCGCCCCGAACGCAAGATCCTCGTCCTCAACAAGGTCGATGAAACCGCCAAGGAACCGCTGCTGATCGCCGCGCAGGAATTGACCGAAGCGGCCGGGTTCGACGAAGTATTCTTCATCTCCGCGCTGACCGGCGATGGGGTGAACGAGCTGAAATCACGGCTGGCCGATCTTATGCCCGAAGGCGCGTGGCATTATCCGGAGGATCAGGTTTCGGACGCCTCGGAGCGCCTGCTCGCCTGCGAAATCACCCGCGAACAACTGTATCGCCAGCTCCATGACGAACTGCCCTATGACAGCGCGGTGCGGCCCGAAAGCTATGCCACCCGCAAGGATGGTTCGGTCGAAATCCACCAGCAAATCGTTATCGCCCGCAATAGCCAGAAGGGCATCGTGCTGGGCAAGGGCGGGAGCAAGCTAAAGGCAATCGGTGAGGCAGCGCGGAAGGAACTGGCGCAACTGCTGGGCGTGCCAGTCCATCTGTTCCTCCACGTGAAGGTCACCGAGGATTGGGCGGACGACAAGGAAATCTACGAGGAAATTGGGCTGGAATGGGTGAAGTAGCCAAGGCAAGCCTACCGCAGCTTTGCAATCCCGATCCCATCCTCTTTCGCGCGTTCCTTGGTCGATTCCTCGCTGCGGTTCAGCGCTTTGGCGATTTCCTTGAGGCCTTTACCCTTGCCCGCCAGCGTGCGCAGTTTCGCGACTTCCTCTGACTTCCAGGGCTGGCGGTGACGGGTGAATATTTCGGCCATGGGTGCTTCCTTGTAGCCCCCTCCTCTTCAGGGGAGGGGGTTGGGGGTGGGGCCTCTCCTCCGGGCTCAAAACTCTCGCGGGAGGAGAGGCCCCACCCCGCTACGACTAGGCAGCAGAGCTGCCAAGTCTCACTGCCCCTCCCCTGAAGGGGAGGGGCATAGGTGGTCTACTTCACCGCCGCCTTCTTCACCGCCGGCTTCTTTTTCGGAGCGGCCTTCTTCTTCGCTGGAGCTTTCTTCTTGCCCTTCGCCGGGCCCTTTGCAGCGCGCTCATCGATCAGGACGATTGCTTCTTCCAGCGTCAGGTCCTCGGGCTGTTTATCGCGCGGCAGCGTGGCGTTGGTGCTGCCGTCGGTGACGTAGGGCCCATAGCGGCCCGCCATCAGCTTCATCTCGCCGCCCGAGGTAGGATGCGGCCCAAAGTTGTTGAGCGGTTCGGCCGCAGCGCGCGCGCCCCTGCCCCCGCCGTTGGCTGCCTCGGCCAGCTTGGTAACAGCGCTGTTCATGCCGGTTTCGAAGATTTCCGCAGTTGAACGCAGCTTGGCGTATTTGCCGTCATGCGCCAGATACGGTCCGTACCGGCCCAGGCTGGCGGTGATCGGATTGCCGCTTTCGGGATGATCGCCGACGGTGCGCGGCAGGCTGAGCAGCTTGACCGCCCAATCCAGGTCCAGTTCGCCCCCCAATAACTCCAGAATATCCTTGGGAATGGACGAACGCTTGGCCTCCTTGCCCTCACCCAGCTGGATATAGGGGCCAAAGCGCCCGGCGCGGCGGGTGATCGGCTCGCCGGTTTCGGGATGCTTACCAAGCTCGCCATCCTCGCCACCCTCGGCGCTGCCACCGGGTTGGGCAAACTTGCGGGTGAACTTGCATTCGGGATAGTTCGAGCAGGCGATGAACGCGCCGTAGCGGCCCCCGCGCAGCGAGAGCCGCCCGGCCTGACACTTGGGGCAGAGCCGCGGGTCGCTGCCATCGTCGGTGGGCGGGAACAGATAGTCGGACAGGAACTCATCAAGCGCTTCCGTCACTTCGCTTGGCTTCTTCTCCATCACCTCATCGCTCTTGGGTTTGAAGTCCTTCCAGAAAGCCTCGAGCACGGCCTTCCACGCGGCGCGCCCGCCGGAGACTTCATCGAGCTCATCCTCCATCCCGGCGGTAAACTCGAAGGCGACGTAATTGCCGAAGAACCGTTCGAGAAATGCGGTGAGAAGCCTGCCGCTTTCCTCTGCAAAGAAACGGTTTTTCTCGGTTCTGACGTAATTGCGATCCTTCAGCACCTGCAAGGTCGAGGCATAGGTCGAAGGCCGCCCGATGCCGAGCTCCTCCAGCCGCTTGACCAGACTGGCCTCAGAAAAACGCGGCGGTGGCTGGGTGAAGTGCTGCGTCGCATCGACGCCCTTCTTGGCCGGGGTATCGCCGCTGGCCATCGCCGGGAGCATCGCGCTTTCGTCGTCCTCACCCTCAACCTTATTATCACGGTCTTCCTCATAAACCGCGAGAAACCCAGGGAATTTGATCACCTGGCCGGTGGCGCGCAGCTCGTGCTTGCCGGTGCCTTCGCGCAGCGTAACGGTGGTCCGTTCGATATTGGCGGAGGCCATCTGGCTGGCCAGCGCGCGCTTCCAGATCAGCTCGTACAGCCGGGCCTCGTCGCCGCTGCCAAAGCTGTTACGGGTAAACTCGGTCGGCCGGATTGCCTCATGCGCTTCCTGCGCGTTCTTGGCCTTGGTTTCATAATGGCGTGGCTTTTCAGGCAGATAATGGCCATTGTAGCGGTTGGAAATCTCTACCCGGGCGGCGCTGATCGCGCTGTGATCCATCTGGACGCCATCGGTCCGCATATAGGTTATCGCGCCCGCCTCATACAGGCCCTGCGCCACGCGCATCGTGTGGCTGGCCGAAAAGCCCAGCTTGCGCGCGGCTTCCTGCTGCAAGGTCGAGGTGGTGAACGGCGGATAGGGATTGCGGCGGGTCGGCTTGGTCTCAACCTCCTCAACCCGGAAGGTTGCGGCTTCGACCAGCGCCTTGGCGCGGCCCGCGATACCGGCCTCCCCCAGGCTCAGCTTGTCGAGCTTTTCGCCATCGAACCGCACCAGCCGCACGGCAAATTCGGTCCCGCCCTGCTCCAGTCTGGCGACGACCGACCAGTATTCCTGGGCCTTGAACGCCTCGATCTCGCGGTCGCGCTGGACGATCAGCCGCAGCGCCACCGATTGCACCCGGCCTGCGCTCTTCGCGCCGGGCAGCTTGCGCCACAGCACCGGCGAGAGGGTAAAGCCGAACAGATAATCGAGCGCGCGGCGGGCCATATAGGCATCGATCAGATCCTGATCGAGTTCGCGCGGGGCCTTCATCGCATCGGTCACCGCTTGTTTGGTGATCGCGTTGAAGGTAACGCGCTGAACGTCTGCGGGCAGCGCCTTTTTCTTGGCGAGATATTCCCGCACATGCCAGCTGATCGCCTCCCCCTCGCGGTCAGGGTCAGTCGCCAGGATCAGACGGTCAGCGGTTTTGGCGGCATCGGCAATCGCTTTCACCCGGCTCGCCTTGTCGCCATAGACTTCCCAGTCCATCGCGAAATCATCATCGGGCCGGACCGAGCCGTCCTTTGGCGGCAGATCGCGGATATGACCGTATGAGGCGAGGACCTTGTAATCCTTGCCCAGATACTTCTCGATGGTCTTGGCCTTGGCCGGGGATTCTACGATGACTAGCTGCATGGCGGGTGTTGCAATCCTCACGTGTATACGTACGCGCGAGGGTGGCGGGGTTGGCAGGCAAAGGTCAAGGGGCTTGGAGAGCCTATCCCGCCAGGCTCACCCGCCCACCCGCGTGGCGCACCAGTTGTCCAGCCAGTTCCAGTTCAAGCAGCGCGAGCTGCACAGCTGCGGCCGGTTCGCTGCTTTGCCGGATCAGCTCATCAACCGCGATCGGCGCGGTGGTGAGCAAGCCGGCGATGTCGGCTGGTTCATCCGCGAGTTCGTCAGTCGGGTTGTAAGCTGCGCCAACTTCGCGGAAAGCCCGGCGCGGGTTGCCGTCGAAGCCAGACAGCAGCTCGATCACATCATCGGCTGACTGGACCAGCACCGCCCCCTCGCGGATCAGCTGGTTGCAGCCTTGCGCCCGGGCATCGAGCGGGGAGCCGGGGATCGCCATAACCTCACGCCCGGATTCTCCGGCCAGCCGGGCAGTGATCAGCGAGCCGGATTTGGGCGCGGCTTCGACCACCAGCGTGCCCAGCGCCAGCCCGGCGATGATCCGGTTACGCGAGGGGAAGTGGCGGGCCAGTGGCTCGGTCCCCGGTGGATATTCGGCCAGCAGCAATCCGCCCACCGCAATCGCTTCCTGCAGATCGCGGTGTTCGGGCGGATAGGCAATCTCGATCCCGCTGGCGATGACGCCGATGGTGCCGCGCGCCAGACTGGCTGCGTGCGCCGCGCCATCAATCCCGCGCGCCAGTCCTGAAACCACGACAAACCCCGCCTCGGCCAAGGCTCCGGCAAACTGCCGCGCCAGCTTGATCGCTGCAGCAGAGGCATTGCGCGCACCGACGATCGCTACGCAGGGTCGCTGTGCAAGGGCCGGATCGCCGCGCATGGTGAGGATCGGCGGCGCGCTTTCGAGTTCCGCCAACAATCCGGGATATTCAGCCGAATCGTGGAACAGATAGCGCCCGCCAGCCTTGCGCAGCGCCGCCACCTCATCCGCAATTCGCCCCTCAGCCGCAGCGCGATAGGGTTTGCCGCCCCGCGCGGCGAGATCGGGCAGAGCTGCCAGCGCGGCCTGCGCGTTACCAAACCGGCGCAGCAGTTGGGCGTAGCTGATCGGGCCGATATTGGGCGAGCGCAGCAGGCGGATCCGGGAAAAAGCCTCATCCTGCGAAAGTTCGGTCATGAGGCTGACTTGCCGCCTCCCAGCCTGGGCTCGGTTCCCGCCTGTAGCCGCGCGATGTTGGCGCGGTGGAGCCACAGGACCAGCACCGCGATTACGGCCAGTATCGGGACAAATTGACTGTTTCCGGAACCCCAGGCGGCAATCGGCGCGACAACCACCGCGCTCATCCCCGCCAGCGAGGAGGTCCGGGTCAGCCCCAGCACAGCCAGCCAGATAGCAGCATAGGCGAGGCCAATCGGCCAGGCGAGGCCCAGCGCAATGCCCATCATCGTCGCCACGCCCTTGCCGCCCTTGAAGCCCAGCCAGACCGGGAAACAATGCCCCAGGATCGCGCCCAGCGCGGCGACGCCCGCCGCATCCGGGAACAATTGATCGGCCAGCAGCACTGCCGCCAGACCCTTGAGCGCATCGAGCAGCAGCGTGGCCGCCGCCAGCCCCTTGCGCCCGGTCCGCAGCACGTTGGTCGCGCCGATATTGCCCGAGCCGATGCTGCGCAGATCGCCCGCACCGAACGCCCGGGTCAGCAGCAATCCGAACGGGACCGAGCCCAGGGCATATCCCAGCGCGAGCGCATAAAGCCAGTTCATCGCCATTTGTTGCTCCGCTGCACTTCCCAATCCGGCGCAGTGGTAGCTACAAGGACCGGACTTCGACAAGGGCAGGATGGAAAAGTTGCACGACAATGGATGCTGATGCGCCGATTTTGCTGTTCGATTCGGGCGTCGGCGGACTCTCGGTGCTGGCTGAATTGCGCAAAGCCCTGCCCGATGCCCCGGTGATTTACGCGATCGACAACGCTGGGCTGCCCTATGGCACCAAGAGCGAGGCGGAGATTGCCGCGCGGGTTTCAGGGCTGCTGGGCCGGATCACCGAACGGTTCCGCCCGCGCCTCGCCTGCATCGCCTGCAACACCGCCTCGACCATCGCACTGGGCATGGTCCGCGATGTGCTGGCGATCCCGGTGGTCGGCACGGTCCCCGCGATCAAACCGGCGGCGCAGCTGACGCGAACCGGCACGATCGGTCTGCTCGGCACGGCGGCGACGATCCGGCAGGGCTATGTTGATCGGCTGGAGGCAGAGTTTGCCCATGGCAAAACCCTGCTCCGCCACGCTGCGCCCGAACTGGTCGGGGCAGCCGAGGCAAGGCTGCGGGGTCAAACCATCGATCCGACGATCTTCACCCGCGCCGCGCAAGGGCTGCGCGGTCAGCCGGGCGGTGCCGATATCGATACGGTTGTGCTCGCCTGCACCCATTTCCCGCTGATTTGCGATGAGCTGGCGGCAGCTTTTGGGGCTGACGTTTGCTTCGTCGATGGCGCGGCAGGGATCGCCCGGCGGATCGCGGTTTTGACCCAGGGCCAGCCATTCCTGCGCAGTGCTACGGATCTGGCCTTGTTCACCCGCGATGATGAAAGCCTTGCCGCGCTGGCCCCGGCACTGGCAGACTATGGATTGAAGCGGAGAGAGATCCTGTGATGACCAAGCGGCTCAACTGGTTTCTGCTCGTGGTGGTGGTGGTGCTCGCCGCGCCGTTTTACTGGCTGATGGTGGATAACCGGCCGGGCGACAGCGCGGCCAAGCCGGTCGGGATAGAAGCGCTCCGCACCCTTGCCGCCAGCATCCCGGGCGCGGCGCCGTCTGCTCTTGAGGTCGAACTGGTCGCCTCGCGCCGGATGCCGGGCGATCTGTTCGTCGCAGGATCGGGGATCAAGCGCAAGCTGGTGGCAGTGATGGCCTGGCAGCTGCTGGTTCCCGGCGGCAAACCGATTGTGATCGATAGCGGAATGACCGCTGCCTCCGCCCAGGAAATGGGGATGGAGCAGTACCATCCGGCAGCCCAGGCCCGGGTTGATGCCAGCTTGCGCGCGGCCGGACTGATCCTGATTACTCATGAGCACCCCGACCACATCGGCGGTCTGGTGGCGCTCGGCGGCGCACCGTTGACCGCTGCCGCCCGGCTTAATCCGCAGCAACTGCCGTCTGCCCCATTGGCGGCGAAGATGGTGCCTTGGCCTGCAGGCGTGGTGTTACGGGCAAGGCTGGCCGCATCCGGCCTCCAAGCGGTTGCGCCGGGCGTGGTGGTGATCCCCGCCCCCAGCCATACGCCGGGCTCGCAGATGATCTATGTCCGGTTGGCCGACGGGCACGAATATCTGTTCACCGGCGATATCGCGACATTCGCGCAAAGCTGGCAGCAGCTGCGCGCCCGCTCGCGGCTGGTGGGAGACTATATCGCGCCGGAAAACCGCGGCGAAGTCTACGCCTGGCTCAGGACTATCCGCGCGCTCAAAGCCACAGCCCCGGCCCTGACTGTGCTGGCCGGACATGACTTTGAATGGCTGCTGCAAGACAAGAAATTGCACGGTATCCACGAACATTTCGGCGGCAAGCCGATTGGCGAATAAGCCGCAATTAGACGCTGGAAATTGCCCCGATGCTGGGCTAAAGCCCGCGCAGTGATTGGAGCTGGCCAACTCGGCTTGGTCTTTGGGGAGCAGGTCCCGCGTGAATTACGACCAGATTTTTGATCAGGCGATTGATCGGCTCCATTCGGAGGGCCGCTACCGCGTATTCATTGATATCCTGCGCAACAAGGGGGCCTATCCCAACGCGCGCTGCTTTGCGGGGCATAACGGCCCCAAGGATATCACCGTGTGGTGTTCCAACGACTACCTGGCGATGGGCCAGCACCCCAAGGTGATCGCCGCGATGGAAGCGGCGCTGCACGATGTCGGCGCCGGCAGCGGCGGCACCCGCAACATCGGCGGCAATACCCATTACCACGTCGATCTGGAAGGCGAGCTGGCCGATCTCCACGGCAAAGACGGCGCGCTGCTGTTCACCAGCGGCTATGTCTCGAACGACGCGACGCTGTCCACACTGGCCAAGGTGCTGCCCGGCTGCGTGATCTTTTCGGACGAGATGAACCACGCCAGCATGATCGCGGGGATCCGCAATTCGGGCGCGGAAAAGAAGGTGTTCCGCCACAATGATCTGGCGCACCTCGAAGAACTGCTCGCTGAAACCGATCCCGATGTGCCCAAGCTGATCGCGTTCGAAAGCGTCTATTCGATGGAAGGCGATGTCGCCCCGATCCACGCCATCTGTGACCTGGCCGATAAATATAACGCGCTGACCTATATCGACGAGGTTCACGCTGTCGGCATGTACGGCCCGCGCGGCGGCGGCATTTCCGAACGGGACGAGGCAGCCCACCGGATCACCGTGATCGAAGGCACGCTGGGCAAGGCATTCGGCGTGATGGGCGGCTATATTGCAGCCGACAGCCGGATCATCGATGTGATCCGCAGCTATGCGCCGGGGTTCATCTTCACCACCTCGCTCTCGCCCGTGCTGGTCGCCGGCGTGCTGGCCGCCGTGCGCCACCTCAAGGGTTCGAGCGCAGAACGCGAGGGCCAGCAGGCCTCTGCCGCGCTGCTCAAGCAGCTATTCCGTGATGCCGGGCTGCCGGTGATGCCATCCACCACCCATATTGTGCCGCTGATGGTCGGCGACCCGATCCGCGCCAAGCAGATCAGCGACATTCTGCTCGCCGAATACGGGGTCTACGTCCAGCCGATCAACTACCCAACCGTGCCCAGAGGCACCGAACGCCTGCGCTTCACCCCCGGCCCCGCGCATACCGAAGCGATGATGCAGATGCTAACGGGCGCGCTGGTGGAAATCTGGGATCGGCTGGAGCTGGCGAGCGTAAAGGCGGCGTAGGGCGGGGTGGGCACAGCCCACCCCGCGCGTCCTACAGGCCGTCGAGGCCCTTGCTGACCAGGACATTCACCGAAACGCGGCGGTTCTGGGCCTTGCCTTCCTCGGTGTCATTGCTCGCCAACGGGTCCGATTCGGCCATCCCGGTGGGGGTAAGCATGCGATAGGGTTTCCAGCGGCAGGCCTGCTGAAGATAATTGATCACGCTGCTGGCCCGCTTCTCGCTCAGCGTCTGGTTATATTCCTCGCTGCCGACCGAATCCGTGTAGCCTACGACCAGCATCAGGGCATTATCCGTCGCCTCGGCTTGGGTAGCCGTGGCGCAGAGATCGGTTCTGGCCTGAGCGGACAGCGCCCACTTGCCAGTATCGAAGTACGCATTCGCCGTGCTCTTGATATTATACTTGTCGATATCGGCCATGCGGCCGCGCAGCGCCTGTGTCGCCGCAGTCTGGTCGGCGAAGCCTTGGGCAGTGCCGTTCCGGATCATTGTCGCGGTCTTGAAATCGTTATTCTTGAAAGTGATCTGGCTTGCCAGCAGAACCGCGCCCGCTTGCATCGTCTTGACCGTAACCGGCAGGCCGTTGAGCAACGAGGCAGCGCTCAGCTTGCTTTTCCCGCCGCCCAAAAAGCCTCCGCCCGTCTTGATCTTGGTGGTATCGTTGATGAACACGATAGTGCTGGTGCCGTCGGCGGCGGTGACCTTCATCTTGTCGCCGCTGCGCGCGGTGATAACACCCTTGAGCTCGGGCCCTGCGGTCATCGCACTCATATCAGGGGCCAGCTCGCCAGTCACGACGATGTTGGTATTGGATGGTTCCTGCTGCTGCGCGGACAAGCTGCCCGAAGCAGGCACGATCAGCATGGCGAGCAGGACAAGAGATCCTGACCTTGTGGTAATGACACGCATTAAACTACTCCTACAAACTGCGCCCGTTGGCCGTCCCTTTTCAGGTTAACCTTGCTGGCAGATGAACAGCCCCGGCAAGTGCCTCGGTTTTGCGGGCCATTCGAGCCAATCCTGCGGTGAACCGAGGCAGACCGCGCGGCACTGAGCGCCTACGACTCACCCCGGCCCCGCGTATACCAAGGCGGTGATGCGAATGCTGACCGGGGCGCTGGTCGAGATATCGGATCGGCTGGAGTTGGCGAGCGTCAGGGCGGCTTGAGAATTCAACTTGCCTCCCTTCAGGGGAGGGCATTCGCGTATTTCCAATTGTCTGCAATCTCGTCACCCTAAACTCGTTTCAGGGCCCATCATGCCGCAAGCCCGGAGCTGACCAAAAAGGCGCAAGCTGTAAGGATTTCACCCGGATACCAAGCTCCGGGTGTGCCGAAAAATGGGTCCTGAAACAAGTTCAGGATGACGGAAATTGAGAGTTGAGGTGGATATGCGATAGCCCCGTCCCCTTTAGGGGAGGGGCAGTGAGACTTGGCAGCTCTGCTGCCTAGTCGCGGCGGGGTGGGGTCTCTCCTCCCACGCGACGCCGAGCGATAGGCCAAACCCCATCCCAATCCCTCCCCTGAAGCGGAGGGGCGAGAGTTTTGTGTCCCCGGAACTCCTCTCCCCGGAACTCCTCCGCGATGGTGTCCCCGGAACTCGCAGCCGTCTAGAGGACCACATCCTCCGCGATGGGAAAGGCTTGCAACAATTCAATAGAAATGTCGCGAACACATCCTAAATACTCAACAATATCGTTGCTACGAATTTGGAGTTGCTCTCCGATTTCAAGACTATCACTTGTCTGAGATAAGTAATCTCCGTCAACAACGCCCCTTCTGTGCACAATGAGGTGTCTCCTCTGGTTCAACATCCAAAGAAGAGGACTTTTAAGGCCCCTGTTTAAAGATTCGTTTTGTGGTGCTAAAACGGTAAACACCTCTCGGATCGCCGCAAGGGCGTCAATTCGACGTGAAGCTAATATTAAATCTCCTAGCTTTCCCGTCAAATTGAAGTCAAAATTGGCAAGATCTTCAAGAGAAATAGAAGAAATTTGTCCAAATAATTTCCTTGTTTTCTCTGATTTTATCAAAGCAATTCCGAGTTTTGGCGATGAGTTAATTAAACTAGTCGCACAATCACCAGAAAATACCTCAAAACTTCCCCACACAGAAACGACTGATTGCCGCAACAACTCTTCACTTGCCTGTTTTATTTCAGATGAACCAAATTGGTTCAGCAATCGCGTTGCGGCCTCATCTAACCACCGATCAAGCCCTTCCTCCGTGTCAAATTCTTGATGGCACCTGTCGGCGGCTCTTTGAGCAGCCGCTTCGTAGGCCACCTTGTGCAAGTCGCTGCGATACGCGCCCGCTTCAATTTGCTCGGCCAGCAAGATGCGTTGCAGTCGTAAATTCCACACCTCGTTCATTGCGAAAGTGGCGGGCAGCATCGTTGTTGTGATGACGGCTTCAAGATTCTTTGCGAGCACTTCGCCTTGCGCGGAAAGTTTGCTGGTGCTTGATGCTTTGAGAAGCGGCTCGATGATCCGACTGCGAGCTATGAACAAAAAGTGTGGGTGCAGCCGCTCCGCGGCCCGCTGAGTGGGTGACTTAGTGTCGGTGCCTTCTGAAATGCGATCTGTCATCTAGCATATCCAGCTTATTTCGGGCCGTGCTGGCTCACTAACAGCTAGGAAGTGTCCGCTCGACAAACTGCTTTAGTATAGGGAATTCTAGGGACACTAGGGAATTCTAGCGACACAATGCTAATTGGTAAAGTCCCCCAACCCCCTCAGCGCAGCGACACCACATTATCGCTCGTCCGCGGATCGCGGCGGTCGCCTCTGTAAAGGCTCGCCATCGGCTCGTCGCTCACCGTGATCGCCACCGCTTCGCCAAAGCCGTTGAAGGCGGTTTTCATCGCGGCGCCGTAGGCGCCGAGCATGCCGATTTCGATATAGTCACCGGCCTGGATGTCTGCGGGCAGCATGAAGGGGCCCTTCATGAAATCGGCATCGTCGCAGGTCGGGCCGTAGAACGAGAAGCCCTCCTGGGTTTCGCTGCGCCCTTCGCTGAGGCAGTTCACCGGGAAACGCCAGCCGACATGGGCCGCATCGTACAGCGCGCCATAGGCCCCATCGTTGATATACAGCTCATCCCCGCGGCGCTTTTCAACGCGGACGATCAGCGAGTTGTATTCCGCGCTGAGCGCCCGGCCCGGCTCGCACCACAGCTCCGACGAATAGGAGATTGGCAGCGATTCGGCCGCGCGGTGGATCACATCGAAGTAATCCTCCAGCGGCGGCGGCTCCATCCCCGGATAGATCGAGGGGAAGCCCCCGCCGACATCGATGATATCGACCGTGACCGCCGCATCGACGATCGCCGCGCGGACCCGCTCCATCGCCTGCACAAAGGCAAACGGCGTCATCGCCTGGCTGCCGACATGGAAGCAGACGCCAAGGCTGTCCGCCACCTGGCGGGTCGCCTGCAGCAGCGGCGCGGCATCGGCCAGATCAATCCCGAACTTAGCGGCAAGGCTCAGCTCTGAATAGTCGGACGAAACGCGCAGGCGCACGCACAGCGAAAGATCCTCGGCCTGACCCGTCGCCGCAACGATCTTTTCCAGCTCTTCCAGCGTATCGAGGCTGAATACGCGCACGCCGTGGGCGGTGTAAGCCTCGGCAATTGCGCTGGCGGTTTTTACCGGGTGCATGAAGCACAGCACTGCCTCTGGCAGCGCGCTGCGCACCAGCCGCACCTCGGCGATCGAGGCGACATCGTAATGCGTGATACCGGCGTCCCAAAGCACCCGCAGAAGTTCGGGCGAAGGATTGGCCTTCACCGCATAAAGCGATTTGCCCATGAACTTATCGGCAAAGAAACGCGCAGCACGCGCCGCTGCATGCGGGCGGTTAAGGATAACAGGTTCGTCCGGCGCGAGCGCGCGAACTACAGCCGGTGCGTCGTGATGATGGTGCAACTCAAGGGACCCCCAAACGGATAGTTCACAAAAGCAGCCTTGCGGTTTGGAAGTCCCCATGGGGCTGCGGAGGTGCGCTATAAAAGTTCGCGCCTTAACTGCAAGTGAAAATGAATCATTTCATCAGGTGTTCGGCAATCGCGCGGTAGGCCGGGAGTGAAGTGGGATCGAGCGCGGAATTGGCGGCGATCGGGTGCGAGGCAAACCGCGCAATCACCGTCTCTGCCACCGGATCGATCCACACTGTCTGGCCGTGGATTCCGCGCGCAGTGAAAGTGCCGTGATTATCGTTACTTACCCACCATTGGCTGCCATAGCTCCAGCCCGGCAGCAAAGGGAATTCGCTGGCCGAGAAGTGCTCCGGGCGGCCGCCGCGACGGACCGTTTCGACCACGCTGGCGGGAATTACCTGACGGCCATTGCCGGCCCCGTCCAGCCGCATCGCCTCGCCAAAGCGGGCCAGATCGCGCAAGCAGGGATTGAGCCCGCCGCCGGCAAAGGCCATCCCGGTCGAATCGATCAGGAAATCGGCATCGCCCTCCATCCCCAGCGGTTGCCAGATTCGCTCTGACAGCACTTCGGACAGCCGCTTGCCTTCGAGCCGCGCGATGATCCAGCCCAGTACTTCGGTGTTGCAGGTCCGGTAGGTGAATTTCGCGCCATGCTCCCCGGCCTTGGCGATGGTCGGCAGGAATTCATACAGGTCAGTCGGCCCGGCATAGCCCGCCGGGCGCGGAGTCAGCCCCAGCGCCATGCTGAACGCGCCGATGCCCGATTTCGGATCGGTATATTCCTCCGAGAAATCGAGCGCGGTGGTCATATCGAGCACTTGGCGCACCGTGGCATCGCCAAATCCGCTACCGCTGAGTTCGGGCAGCAGTTCTGCGATCGGGCTGGCCGGATCAAGCCGGCCTTCGGCGATCAGCATTTCGGCCAGCGTTCCGACAAAGCTTTTGGTCACCGAGAAAACGATGTGGCGACTGTCGGGCCGGGTCACGCCGAAGTAGCGCTCATAGACCACCGCGCCCCGGTGCAGGACGATGATCGCATCGGTGAAATTTGCGAGGTGCGCCTCGTCCCAACGCATCGGCTGGGTGCTGCCGATCAGCATGAAGGCTACGCTATCGAGATCATTGCGGTGCGCCAGCGGGAGTATCGAGGGTGCGTCTGGCCCCCGTCCGACCCGCGCGGTGGGCGAAAATTCGCGCATATGCGAAAAGGCAAACCGCGTGGTCGGGAAGCGCATATGATCGGCGCGCGCTGCCAGAACGCGGTGTTCCGGCAGCGGCGGGAAGCCCTGCATCCAGCCCAGCGCAACCGGGTCGCTGGTGACAGCGTCGAGTATTTCACGATCCACGGCCATAGTTTCCCTTTTAGCTCAGACGGTTGCGGAAGTCTTCGTAACCAAACTTACGGACGCATTCGAGGGTGTCGCTGGCGCTGTCCCACAACCAGATCGACGGCAACGGCACCCCGTTGAACGTGGTGGTTTTGACCATCGAATAATGCGCCTGATCGAGGAAAGCGAAGCGCTGTCCAATCTCGACCAGGGCAGGGAATTGGTAGTCACCGATCACATCGCCAGCAAGACAAGATGGCCCGCCCAGCCGCACTGCGCCGTCCTGGCCCTCATCCACCGCATCGAGATCATGTGGCAACTCGCCCAGCATGGCTGGGCGATAGGGTGCCTCGATCACATCGGGCATGTGGCAGGTGGCCGAAATATCGGTGATCGCGAGCGGCATGCCGTTCCACTGGGTGTCGAGGATCGTGCCGACCAGAATGCCCGCATCCAGCGCCACCGCCTCACCCGGTTCGAGATAGAGCTCGCAGCAGGTTTCGGCCTTCACTGCTTTCAGGAATTCCACCAGCTCGTCGCGCTGGTAGTCGGAGCGAGTGATATGGTGCCCGCCGCCGAAGTTGAGCCATTTGAGCTGCGGGAAAAAGCGCGCAATACGGGGTTTGAGCGCTTCCCAAGTGCGCTGGAGGGGCGCTAAATCCTGTTCGCACAGCGTGTGGAAATGCAAGCCGTCCACCCCTTCCATCATTTCATCGGTCAGCTGATCGAGCGGGAAACCCAGCCGCGAATGGGGTGCGCAAGGATCATAGCGCGGCACTTCACCTGTCGCGTGCAAGGGATTGATACGTAACCCGATATCGAACTCCGCGCCTCCGGCACGCGCCAGCGCGATCTGCGGCACGAACCGCGCGATCTGCGCCGGGGAGTTAAAAATCACATGATCGGACAATCGACAGATTTCGGGCAGATCCTCCGCCTTATAGGCCGCGCAGTAAGTTGCGAGCTCACCCGAATAGAACTCATCCGCCAGCCGCGCTTCCCACAGGCCCGAGGTGCAGACCCCGTCGAGGTATTCGCTCACGATCGGCGCCACACGCCACATCGAAAAAGCCTTGAGCGCCGCCAGCACCTTGATCCCAGCGCGGTCGCGGATGTCTGCCAGCACCGCCAGATTCGCGCGTAGTTTCGCGGCATCGACCACGAAGGCAGGGCTATCGACGCGGGAAAGGTCGAAGTGGGCAAACGCCCCGGGATCTCCGGCTCTGGTTTCCATTAAAACTCCTGCTTCCCCGCGAAGGCGGGGACCTCATGCCCGAGGTCCCCGCCTTCGCGGGGACGCTCGCAACATCCAGTCTGGATCAAAACTCCAGCGGCCCGGCCAGTTCCTTGACCGTCCACGGCAGGCCATGCTCGTTCAGCATGTCCATGAAGGGATCGGGATCGAACTGCTCCATGTTGAACACGCCCTTACCTTTCCACGCCCCCGTCAGCATCATCGCCGCGCCGATCATGGCGGGAACCCCGGTGGTGTAGCTGATCGCCTGATTGCCGGTTTCGGCATAAGCATCCTCATGGTCGCAGATATTGGAGATGTAGAAGGTCTTCTCGCCGCTCCCGTCGAGTGCCTGTCCGGTGGCGATATCGCCGATGTTGGTCTTGCCCTTGGTGGTCGAGCCAAGCGAGGACGGCTCGGGCAGCACGGCTTTGAGGAACTGCAGCGGCACGATCTCGCGCCCCTGATACATCACCGGATCGATCCGGGTCATGCCGACATTCTGCAGCACCGTCAGATGCGTGATATAGGCATCGCCGAAGGTCATCCAGAACCGGATCCGCTCGATCTCGGGCAGATGGGTTTTCAGGCTTTCGATTTCCTCGTGATACATCAGATACATGTTCTTGGGGCCGACGCCCTCGAAATCGAACTGCTGGCGGATCGTCAGCCCCGGGGTTTCAACCCATTCGCCGTTTAGCCAATGGCGTGCCGGCGCGGTCACTTCGCGGATGTTGATTTCCGGGTTGAAATTGGTCGCAAATGCCTGTCCGTGATCGCCGCCGTTGCAATCGAGAATGTCGAGCGTGCGGATGGTCTTCAATCTGTGCTTCCCCAGCCAGGTGGCGAAAACGCTGGTGACGCCCGGATCGAAGCCCGAGCCGAGCAGCGCCATGATGCCCTTTTCGCGAAAGCGTTCCTGATAGGCCCACTGCCAGTGATATTCGAACTTGGCCTGATCGCGCGGTTCGTAATTGGCGGTATCCATATAATCGACGCCGGTGGCGAGACACGCGTCCATGATCGCCAGATCCTGATAAGGCAGCGCGAGGTTGACGACCAGCTTGGGCTGCACTTTTTCGATCAGGCGGATCATCGCCTGAATCTCTTCGGCGTCGATTTCATAGGTATCGATGGCAACGCCGGTGCGGGTCTTGACCGAAGCGGCGATGGCATCGCACTTGGCCCGGGTTCTGCTGGCGAGGCTGATGTGGCTGAATATCCCCGTATTCGCAGCCTGCAATTGGGCCATTTTATGGACCGCGACAGAGCTGACTCCGCCTGCACCGATCACCAGAACCTTGCTCACCCGAATCTCCTTTGGCTGCACCGCGCCCGCGCATATAGGCTGCTGGCATGACTTCACAACCGATGCGCACCCCCACCCCCGAAGGCGTGGCCCGCGCTGCCGCCAAGATAGCAGAACTTCTGCCGCAAACACCACTGCTCGAAACAGAAATCGGCGGGGTGACAGTCTGGTGCAAGGCCGAGAGCCTCCAGCCGATCGGCGCGTTCAAGATCCGCGGGGCCTGGCACCGGCTGACCGAGCTTTCCCAAGCGGAACGCGCAGCCGGCGTAGTTGGCGTCTCCAGCGGCAATCATGCGCAAGGCGTCGCCTGGGCAGCCCGGCGGCTGGGCATCAGCGCGACGATCGTCATGCCGATCGACGCCCCGCAGGTGAAGCTCAATGCCACCCGTGCGATGGGCGCCAAGGTGGTCCCCTATGACCGGCCCGGCGGCGAAGACCGCGATGCTTTGGCAGCCCGGCTCTGCGCCGAGCAAGGCGCGACACTGGTCCATGCTTTCGCCGATCCGTGGGTGATCGAAGGACAAGGCAGCGCGGGTCTGGAGATCATCGCCCAGATGCAGGCGCGCGGATTGGAAGCCCCGACCCGGATCATCGCCTGCTGCGGCGGCGGCGGGCTGAGCGCGGGGCTCGCGCTGGCTTGCCCGGATGCGGAGATCGTGCCGGTCGAGCCCGAAGGCTGGGATGACGTCTGCCGCAGCCTGGCAGCGGGAGAAAT
Source organism: Novosphingobium sp. (assembly GCA_031372185.1). GTDB lineage: Bacteria > Pseudomonadota > Alphaproteobacteria > Sphingomonadales > Sphingomonadaceae > Novosphingobium. The sequence continues at coordinate 12,854 of JANMKT010000011.1, read as the reverse complement.
CCAGCGCGCCAGCGCCGATGCGCCAACGACCGCCTGCGATGCCCTGCAAACCCCCGCCACCGCGCCGATCAACTTCGCGATCCTGAAGGAGCGCTGCGCCTATGGCGTCTGGGTCAGCCCGGCCGAAGTTCGCCGCGCCCAGCGGTTTGCCTTCACCAAGCTTCATCTGGTGCTGGAGCCGGGCGGCGCAGCGGCGCTGGCGGCGGCACTGGCTGGCAAGGTGCCGGTGGACGGGCGAACAGCGATCATGCTGACCGGCAGCAACACCGATCCGGCCAGCTTCGCGCAGGTGCTGGCGAACAGCGATTAACCCGGATTTGACAATCTTGCCAACCCGCCGCAGTCTTGGGGCTTAAGAAAAAGGGGGAAACATCATGCAGGCACAAATGCTCGCGCCAGCCGCTGTGCTGGTGCTGTGGTCACTGATCATGCTGAACTGGCTGGCATTAGGCAGACTGCCGCCATTACTCAAACAACCCGGCGGGCTGGGCGCAACCAAACGGGGCGGGCGCGGCGCGGATCTGGAGGGTGTGCTGCCCGACAGTGTGCAGTGGAAATCCCACAATTACGCGCATTTGATGGAACAGCCGACGATTTTTTATGCGGCGACCCTGATCATCGCGATCATGGGCGCAAGTGAGCTCGATGTGACACTGGCCTGGGCCTATGTGGCGTTTCGGATCGCCCATTCGCTGTGGCAAGCGCTGGTCAACACCGTGCCGGTTCGTTTCACCCTGTTTCTGGTGGCAACAGTGTTCCTGCTGGTGCTGGCGGTCCGCGCCGTCATGATCACTTTGCTCGCTAATCCCGGAGTAGTCGCATGATCGGTATGGAAATCCTGAAACCCGTCATCGTTCTGGCGGGATGGACCATGGTGATGTGGCTGTGGATGTATTTCACCCGCCTCCCCGCAATGAGTGCAGCCAAGATCGACAGCAAGAACCTGGTCGGCGGAACCGGCCAGACCCTTGACGCGGTGCTACCGGCTAAAACGCAGTGGATCGCCCATAATTACAATCATCTGCATGAAGCGCCGACGGTGTTCTATGCGGTGGCGCTGGTGCTGGCGATCATCGGCGAGGGCGATGGTTTTAATGCCAGTATCGCCTGGGCCTATGTCGGCCTGCGGATCGTTCATTCGCTGGTGCAGGTGATTTCAAACCGGGTGATCGTGCGGTTCGGCTTGTTCGTTTTGTCGAGCATCGCGCTGATGATGCTGATCGCTCACGCCGCGCTGGCGCTGTTCCAATAACCCGTCGTCCCCGCGAAAGCGGGGACCGCTGGCCTCGTCGAAGCGACCTTACGTCGATGAGGCCAGCGGCCCCGGTCAAGTCCGGGACGACGTCTTTACAAACAAACTCGCCAGCTCGACATGGGTCGACCAGCGGAACTGGCCGACCGGCCGCAGCTCCGCCAGCCTGTAGCCTCCCTCGATCAAGGTCATGGCATCGCGCGCCCAGCTTGACGGATTGCAGCTGATATAGACAATCTTCGCGACAGTGCTGTGCGCCAGATGTTCGATCGAATCGCGCGCGCCAGCGCGGGGCGGATCGAGCAGCACGGCAGCAAAGCGGTTCAGCTCATCCACTTGCAGCGGATTGCGGAACAGATCACGATGCAGCGCGTGGACTTGCTTGCCAGCCCGTGCCGCTGCGCCCTTGCAGGCCAGATGGGCATCGCGCGCTGCCTCTACCGCCAGAACCTTGGTCGGGCCCTTGGCCAGCGCAAAAGCGAACGTGCCAAGGCCTGAGAACAGATCCGCCACGGTGGCGCTGCCTTCCAGCCATTCGCTCGCCGCAGCTACCAGCGCCGCCTCTCCATCAAGCGTCGCTTGCAGGAACGCGCCGGGCGGCAGCGGCACGCTGACACCAGAGAGCAGCACCGTCACCGGTTCAGGCTCCCACAGCGTTTCGGGGCCATAGCCCTGATCGAGGGTGAGCCGCGCCAGCGCATTGTCACGTGCAAAATCGAGCATCGCCTCGGTCGCGGCCAGGCCCTCAACGGTCAATCCCTTGAGCGAGAGATCAAGCCCCTGTTCGGCGAGCGCCATTTCAACGTCGACCGCGATGCGCGATATGGCTTTGGATTTGCCCTTTCCGCCCGATTGTCCTTTACTCTGGCTCTGGCTCGCCCTCGCCAGCATCTTGCGCAGCGGCGCAATGATCGCGACCAGTTCGGGCGCCAGCACCGGGCATTCGCCCAGATCGACCAGCCGGTGCGACTTGGCTTCACGATAACCGAGCTCGATCCGCCCGCCAGTGGTCTCTGCCCGAAGCGAGGCGCGGCGGCGGGTGTGGGGCGGAGAGAGATAGGGCGGAGCGATAATCTCTGCGCCCAGCGAATGGCTGGCCGAGGCATTGGCAACCCGCGCTTCGACAAAATCGGCGAGCGATTCCTCGTCCAGCTGTTGCAGCTGGCAGCCGCCGCAAGTGCCGAAATGGCGGCACGGTGGGGTTGCATGATGCGGGCCGGGCTGCAATTTGCCATCTTCCTGCAGCAGATCGCCCGGCGCGGCATGGATCGCAAACCGGCCCGAGGCGGTAACCCCGTCGCCTTTGGCTGCGATACGAATAATTTCTTCAGTCTGGCTCACAGGCCGCCGCGTAGGCGCTGCGGATGGTTGCGGCAAGCATCGCGGCGGAGAAAGCTGGCGGAGCGAGCCGCGCTGCCTCGCCGTGCAGCCACACACCCTGACAGGCAGCGGCATAGGGATCGGCGCCCGAGGCAAGCCGGCTGGCAATCGCTCCGGCCAGAACATCGCCAGTGCCGGCCACCGACAGCCAGCTTGAAGCGCGCGGCGCGCAGGTCAGCCGGCCGTCGGGCGCGGCGATCACCGTATCGGGGCCCTTGGCGACGACGATTATCCTGCCCGCCCGGGCCAGCGCGAGGGCGCGCTGCGGCTTGGTGCCGCTGCCATCAAGCTCAAACGCGCGTTCGAGCGCCGTCAGCTCGCCGTCATGCGGGGTTGCGATCAGCGGTGCGGTGCATGCTGCCAATTGGCGGCTGCCGAGCAGAACCAGCACATCAGCATCGATCACTGTTGGTTTGCCCGCGGCCAGCGTCTCGGCCAGCCGCTCGCGCGCATGGCCATCGCGGCCAAGGCCGGGGCCAATCAGCAGCGCGTTGATCCGGGTGTCTGACAGCGCTTCAGACAGTGGCGCAGCGCCTGTGACAAGATCCGGCGGCCCGGCGAGGTCCATTGGCGTGAACAGCTTCACATAGCCAGCACCTGCGCCCTGCGCCGCCTGCGCCGCCAGCAGCGCCGCCCCCGGCATCGTGCCGCCGATCACCGCCAAAAGCCCGCGCCGGTATTTATGCGCATCGGCAGCGGGCGCAGCCAGATTAGGCCGGGCGAGAAGCTCAGCCGCTCCAGCCACCGGTTCAGCCCCGATCGGCACCAACCGCAACGCCCCCATGGTGGCACTGGCAGGCATCAGGAAATGGGCTAATTTCCATGCTCCAAGCGCAATCGTCAGATCGAAAACGGGCAGACTGCCGCCCAGCAGCGTCCCGCTGTTACATTCGATCCCGCTCGGCACATCAATCGCCACGCGCTGTGGATGGCTGGCGGCGAACCGGGTGAGCAGCGCAGCGTGATCGGCGGACAACGGCCGGGTCAGTCCGCTGCCGAACAGGCAATCGACCAGAATATCACCCTGCGGCAAATGATCGGAGGGGAGAACTTCACCCTGATAGAGCGCGCGGGCCTTGCGGGCCGCGTCTGTTTTCGGCTCGGCCCCGGCCACCACCAGCACCTTGCCGCCGCGCTCCCGCAAGGCCTGCGCAATCACATAGCCATCGCCGCCATTGTTGCCCGGCCCGCACAGCACGGTGACAGCGCGGTGCGCGGCGATCCGCCAGACCCATTCCGCCGCCCCGCGCCCGGCAATTTGCATCAGTTCATCAACCGAAATTCCAGCCGCAATCAGCCCCGCTTCAGCGGCGCGCATCTGCGCGACCGAGAGGATCGGGTCAGGGGCGCGGCGCATTGACGGGTGAGGCTGGGACGGGTGAGGCTGGGACGGGCGGCGCTGGGGGCGGGAGGCGATAGCGATCGGTTCCGACGGTGACTTCGGTTGCGTGCGGCAGCACCGTCACCACCGCCAGATCAACTCCGTCGGCGGTTCGAACCCAGTCACCTTCGACCTCGAATCGGCGAAACCCGCCGCCGGGATGCCGGATCACGAGGATCGTGCCGCCCGGCACGATCTGGCTCTCGACCGCACAGGTCGGGGAAAACTCAGCCGCGCGATTGAGGGCGCAAGCGATTTTCTCAGCCCCTTCGGCCACTTCCGGCGCAGGACCGGAACAGCCAGCCAGCGCCAGAATGACCAGCGCGGTGCTAGATATCCGCGAATACATGGGTCTCAGCCTTGCCGCCAGGATGGGTTACCGCGCCCTGATAGGCCGGGCCGACGTTCTGCGCATAGCGCCATAGCGCGCCGGAGTTGTAATCATGGCCGCGCGGCTTCCACAGCTTGCGGCGCTCCGCCAGTATAGCTTCATCCACTTCGAGCTCGATGGTTCCAGCCTCAGCGTCGATCGCAATCATGTCGCCTTCAAGAACCAGCGCGATCGGCCCGCATTCGGCGGCTTCCGGGCCGACATGGCCGATGCAGAAGCCCCGTGTTGCGCCTGAAAAGCGCCCGTCGGTAATCAGCGCAACGCTTTCGCCCATGCCCTGCCCGTAAAGTGCCGCCGTGGTCGCCAGCATTTCGCGCATCCCAGGGCCGCCCTTGGGGCCTTCGTTGCGGATCACGATGACGCTGCCTTCCTTGATCCGGCGTTCTTCAACCGCAGCATAGGCGTCTTCCTCGCATTCAAATACCTGCGCAGGCCCGCGGAACTGCAACCGGTGCATCCCCGCCACCTTGACGATCGCGCCTTCGGGCGCGAGCGAGCCGCGCAGGCCGACCACACCGCCGGTCGCGGTCAGCGGCGTCTTCACATCGTAGATCACCTTCTGGTCGGGGTTCCAGGTGATCTGTTCGATATTCTCACCCAGCGTCTTGCCGGTTACGGTAATCGGGCTGGGATCAAGGAAACCGCCATCGAGCAGCGTCTTCATCACCATATAGACCCCGCCGGCATCATACATATCCTTGGCGACGTAGTTTCCTCCCGGCTTCAAGTCAGCGATGTAAGGTGTTGATTTGAATATCTCCGCTACGTCGAACAGATCGAAATCGATCCCGCATTCATGGGCCATGGCCGGCAAATGGAGCGCGGCGTTGGTCGAGCCGCCGGTTGCCGCAACAACCCGCGCGGCATTCTCGAAGGCGGCGCGGGTGCAGATGTCGCGCGGGCAAAGGTTGTGCTCAATCAAATCCATCACCTGGATCCCTGCTGCAATTGCAACTTCCTCACGTGATTTATAGGGAGCTGGGGCCATATTACTGTTTGGAATGGAAAGTCCGATAGCTTCCGCGACACAGGCCATGGTGTTGGCGGTATATTGCCCGCCGCAGGCCCCGTGGCCGGGACAGGCCGCTTTTTCGATCGCGGTCAACTCGCTCAGCGGGCAGGAGCCAGCCGAAAACCGTCCAACCGCTTCAAACACGTCTTGCACCGTCAGATCGCGCTCCTGATAACGTCCGGGCAGGATCGAGCCGCCATAGACGAAGATCGACGGCACGTTGAGCCGCAGCATCGCCATCATCATGCCGGGCAGGCTCTTGTCGCAGCCGGCAAAGCCGACAATCGCGTCGTAACAATGCCCGCGCACCGAAAGCTCGACCGAATCCGCGATCACCTCGCGGCTGACCAGCGAGCTTTTCATGCCCTGATGGCCCATCGCGATCCCGTCGGTGACGGTGATCGTGTTGAACCGGCGCGGGGTGCCACCACCCTGGATCACCCCCTCACGGCAGATATTCGCTTGGAAATCGAGCATCGTGTTGCACGGCGCGCTGTCATTTCCGGCCGAGACAACGGCAACAAAGGGCCGCGCGATCTCTTCCTCGGTCATGCCCATCGCATAGTAATAGCTGCGCTGGGGGGCGCGCTCCGGCCCAACCGAAACATGGCGGCTGGGCAGTCGCGACTTGTCAAAACGCGCGGTCATTTTCTTGTCCTTCGTAGCGATCCTGCGCAACAACCCCTGCCTTCAGGAGAGGATAAGCGCAACCCTGTTGCAAATCCGCGCCAGTCGCTCAGCCCATTCAGCCGCTTGCGCGGGTGTTTCGATCTGATCCTGGCGGATCTCGATACCAAGATAGGGCCGCCCCTCGTTCTCAGCATGGCGGTTCATCGTCGCGTTGAGCAGCTTGCCCGAATAGGGCTGCTGATCGCCGACCATCAGCCCGTCCGCCTCCAGCAGCGGGATCGCCAGCCGGGCCGCGCGATCATCCTGATTATACAGCACCCCCACTTGCCACGGCCGCGCCTGATCCGGATGGCTGACAAGTCTGGGGGTAAAGCTGTGGAGAGAGAGGATCAGCGCCTGCGGAACATCCTCAAGCAGCGCCGCCAAGCCATTGTGATAAGGACGGAAAAATTCCGCCAGTCGCGCTTCGTGTTCGGCATGATCCAGCGCATTGCCGGGGATCGCATGGCCATCGCTGGCGATCGGCACCACGGTGGGCAGATGCTCATCCCGGTTGAAATCACAGACCAGGCGGCTGACATTGCCAAGGAACGCTGCGGTGCCGGGACGCTGCGCCATCAAGCTGGCGACTTCGGCCACACCAAGATCCACGGCAATGTGCTGGGTAAGCAGTGCCGGATCGATCCCGAGGTCGATGTCACCCGGCACAAGGTTTGAGGCATGATCCGCGACGATCAGAACACCGCCAAACCGCGGCTCTCCGATCAGGCGGAAGGCTTCGCCGTTCATCGCAAGCTACCTGCCAACTGCCACCAGCCAGGACGGTCAAAACTCAGCTTCGCCGCGGCCTCACGCATGACGTCATGGCGTTCATAGAGAGCAAAACAGGTCGCGCCCGAGCCAGACATCCGCGCCACCAGCGGCTCTGTTTCGGCCAATGCGGCAAGGACATCAGCGATCGGCGGGCACAGCGCAATCGCCGGCGATTCAAGGTCATGGCGGCCAGCCAGCGTCAGCGCGCGGACGTTGCCCTGCGGCAGCGGGCCACGGTCGACCCCGTCCCAGCGCTTAAACACCGGACCCGTTGCCAGCGGCAAGCGCGGATTGACCAGCAGCACGGCCATACCCGCCAGATCGTTTTCGATCGGTTCGAGTGCAATCCCAGTCCCCCGCCCGATGCAGGTGGCGGAGCGCACACAGGCGGGCACATCTGCGCCGAGCTTGGCTGCGCGGGCAGGCCAGTCCGCCGGCAGACCCTGGGCCGCCTCGACCATCCGGAAGATGGCCCCGGCATCGGCCGAGCCCCCGCCCAGCCCGGCGGCTACCGGCAAACGCTTTTCGAGGGTCACCGCCCAGCCATTGGTCCGAGGCAGGGCAGCGAGCGTTTTTGCGACGATATTTCCAAACGGATCATCAAGCCCAGCGGCAAACTCACCAATCGTTCGCAGCTCATCCTGCGGGGCCGAAGCAACGCTCAGCCGGTCGCCATCGTCAACAAAGGCGAACAGCGTTTCCAGTTCATGATAGCCGTCATCGCGCCGCCCGCGAACATGCAGCGCGAGGTTGATCTTGGCGTATGCGGTTTCGACGAACGCCAAGGAAGCGGTCACATATTCGGATAATTCGGGCCGCCGCCGCCCTCAGGGGTGACCCATTCGATGTTCTGGGTCGCATCCTTGATGTCGCAGGTCTTGCAGTGGACGCAGTTCTGGGCGTTGATCTGCAGGCGCGGTGTGCCTTCCTCGATGCCGAGGAACTCATAAACCCCGGCGGGGCAAAACCGCGCTTCCGGTCCGGCATAGAGCGCCAGATTGATCTCAACTGGAACCGCCGGATTCTTAAGTTGCAAGTGGCAGGGCTGATCTTCCTCGTGGTTGGTAAACGACAGCGCCACACTGGACAGCCGATCAAAGCTGATTACCCCATCGGGCTTGGGATAATTGATCGGCTTAAACAAATCGGCGCGCATGGTTTCCGACGCGTCGGTATGGTGCTTCATCGCGATCGGCAGGCCGATCTTGAGAGTGCGCATCCACATGTCGATCCCCGCCAGCACCGTGCCGACGTCGCCGCCGAATTTGGCCACCAGCGGTTCTGCATTCTGGACCAGCTTCAGCTCCTTGGCGATCCAGCTGGCGCGCACGGCGGCATCATACTCGCCGAGTGCGTCATGCTCGCGGCCCGCAGCAATCGCCGCAACGATCGAATCTGCCGCCAGCATCCCGCTTTTCATCGCGGTGTGGCTGCCCTTGATCCGGGGAACATTGACGAAGCCGGCCGAGCAGCCGATCAGCGCGCCGCCGGGGAAAGCCAGCTGCGGCACCGATTGCCAGCCGCCCTCGTTAATCGCCCGTGCGCCATAGGACACGCGGCGGCCGCCTTCCAGAATAGCGCGGATTGCCGGGTGCTGCTTCCAGCGCTGGAACTCTTCGTAAGGATAGACATATGGGTTCTTGTAATCGAGCGCGGTGACGAAGCCGAGCGCGACCTGGTTGTTTGCCTGATGGTACAGGAATCCACCGCCCCAGCTGTTGGTTTCGGTAAGTGGCCAGCCCTGAGTGTGGATCACTCGCCCGGGGAAGTGCTTGCCAGGATCGATATCCCACAATTCCTTGATGCCGAGGCCATAGACCTGCGGCTGGCAATCGCGTTCCAGATCGAACTGGACTTTCAGGCGCTTGGTCAGATGGCCGCGCGCGCCCTCTGCGAACAGGGTATATTTGGCGTGGAGTTCCATGCCGGGCTGGTAATCGCCCTTATGGCTGCCATCCTTGGCCACGCCCATGTCCTGTGTCGCAACGCCTTTGACCGCGCCGTTTTCGTGATAAAGCACTTCGGATGCCGGGAAGCCTGGGAAGATTTCCACACCCAGCTCTTCGGCTTTGCCCGCCAGCCAGCGGCACAGATTGCCGAGGCTGCCGGTGTAATTGTCATCGTTCGACATGAACGGCGGCATCGGCCAATGCGGCACGGCCATCTTCTTGGTGGCACCCAGCACCCAGTGCTGATTATCCGTCACCGGAGTTTCGGCCATCGGGCAGTCACTCATCCGCCAATCGGGCAGCAACTCGTCCAGCGCCTTGGGATCGACCACCGCGCCCGAAAGGATATGCGCACCCACTTCCGAACCCTTTTCAAGGATGCAGACAGTCAAATCGGGATTGACCTGTTTGAGCCGGATCGCCGCAGCCAGACCCGCAGGCCCGCCACCAACGATCACCACATCATAAGGCATCGATTCACGTTCACTCATGGCCGTTCCCGTTTTCTGACCAGTTTCATTAATCGCTTGGTTGAGCCTTGATTGCTGCACTGCGACAGGTCAAGAGGGTTGAAGTGATAGTGATGCCAACCGAACCGGATTTTGCGACCCAGCTGGCCGCTGCGATCGAGTGGTGGCGCGAGGCCGGGGTCGAGCATGATTTTGCCGACGAACCGTGCGGCTGGATCGCTACGCTTGAAGAAGCTGCACCCCAAGGGGCAGTGGCAGCCCCGAAATTCTTGGCCCCACCGCTCCCGCCAGAACCGCAGATCGGGGCAGAGCGCGCGGAGTGGCCGGCTACTCTGGCTGAATTCAGCACCTGGTGGCTGACCGAACCCGCGCTCGATCACGGGCAGATCACTTCCCGCCTTGCCCCGCGCGGCCCGGCTGGGGCCGAATTGATGCTGCTGGTCGAACATCCCGAAGCGCAGGACCGCGATCAGCTGTTGTCCGGCCCGCAGGGGAAGTTGCTGTCCGCCATGCTCACAGCGATGGGAATTGACGAGGAGGCGGTCTACTTTGCCAGCGCGCTGCCGCGCCACACCCAGATGCCCGATTGGGCTGCCCTCCAGCGCGGCGGATTGGGCGGCGTGCTGGTCCATCACATCGATCTGGTCGTCCCCAAACGGCTGATTACCTTTGGCCGGAACGTCGCTGCGCTCATTTCATCGCCTATCTGCCACGATCCGCCGAATAGCGCTGAAACTTCACCCCAACTTAACCATGAGGGCACCAGCATGCCTCTTTTGGCGGCGATGGGCCTGGATATGCTGCTGTCAAAGCCGCAAGGGAAAGCCAGATTCTGGGGCCGCTGGCTTGAATGGACGGGAACAAAAGCGACGTGACAGGCGCGCCGGGAATGCGATTTTTGGCTTATCTGCTGGCCGGGGCGGCTTCGGCGCTGCCTGTGGCTGCGCAGGCCAACAGCGCTGCGGTTGAATACTTCCGCAACCGCGCCGATCGCACTTCGGTACCGGCCCTGCTCAGCCAGGACGAACGCGCCTATTACCGCGAGTTGTTCGCTGCGATCGACAAGGCTGACTGGACCCGAGTTCAGGCGATGTTTGCACAAAAGCCCGATGGCCCGCTGCATACAATTGCCCGCGCCGAATATTTCCTCGCCCCCACTTCGCCCAAAATTGAACTCGATGCGCTGACCGGATGGCTCGCTTCCGGCACCCAGCTGCCCCAGGCCGAACAGATCAACCAGCTGGCGCTGAAGCGCGGAGCCAGCAATCTGCCCTATCTGCCAAGTGCGCAGGCGCTGGTCAGTCTGCCAACCACGCCCAAGCGCATCCGCCCCCGTGAAACGCAGGACGGCACCATGCCGGGCGGCGTTGCTGCGGGGATCCTCAATCGGATCAAGAATGACGATCCGACCGGGGCCAAGCTGCTGCTGGATGGCATCGATGCCGCGCTCAGCCCCTATGCCCGGGCCGAATGGCGACAAAAGGTAGCGTGGAGCTTTTACATCGAGAATGATGACGTTGCTGCCTATGCCTTGGCCCAGACTTCGGGCGATGGGGCCGGGCCGTGGGTTGCCGAAGGCTGGTGGACGGCTGGCCTTGCCGCTTGGCGAACCGACGATTGCGAGGGGGCGGCAGAAGCCTTTGCCAAGACCGCTACCGGGGCCGAAAATGCCGAACTGATCGCCGCTGCGAACTATTGGCAAGCCCGCGCGCTGGTCCGTTGCCGCAAGCCGGAACTGGCCGCTGCGCCGTTGCGCGCTGCAGCCGCGCGCGATGAAACGCTGTATGGGATGCTCGCTGCCGACCAACTGGGGATGAAGCTGCCCGAAAGCCATGCCGCTCCCGATTTTACCCAGGGCGATTGGCAAGGCCTGCGCGATGTGGCCAACGTGCGGATTGCCGTCGAGCTGGCCGAGATCGGCAAGGATGGCCTCGCGGACGAAGTGCTGCGCCATCAGGCGCGGATCGGCTCGGCAGCGTTCTACCAGCCGCTCACCCGCCTCGCCCGCGATCTGGGTTTGCCTTCGACCCAGCTGTGGATGGCTTTCAATGCGCCCTACGGCGGCAAGCCCGAACCGGCGACCCGCTTCCCGACGCCCAAATGGACCCCGGTGAACGGCTGGAAAGTAGATCCGGCGCTGGTTTATGCCCATGCGTTGCAGGAATCGGTGTTCCGCACCTCTGCCGTCAGCCCGGCTGGTGCGCGCGGACTGATGCAGATCATGCCATCGGCGGCGAAAGACAACGCTCCGGTGATCGGCGTGTCCGGCAGCGCCGCTGACCTCGCCAGACCCGAGGTTAATCTCGCATTCGGCCAGCAGCACCTTGAACTGCTGCGCAATTCGCCTGGAACCCAAGGCCTGCTGCCCAAAGTGATGGCGGCCTACAACGCCGGGCTTACGCCCGTAACCCGCTGGAACGGCGAAATCCACGACAAGGGCGATCCGCTGCTGTGGATGGAATCGGTCCCCTACTGGGAGACTCGCGGATATGTGAATATCGTGCTGCGCAATTACTGGATGTATGAGCGGCAGGCCGGCGGCCCATCGGAAAGCCGCCTCGCCCTGGTCCAGGGCATGTGGCCGACCTTCCCCGGCCTGACCGGTTCAAACGCCGTGCGGATGGGCAGCAACGGGATGATCCTGCGTGGCCGTTGACAAGTCGCGGACTTTCAAGCCGATCAACATCGCCATCCTGACCGTGTCCGACACGCGCGGGCCAGAGGATGATACCTCGGGCGACATTCTGGCCCAGCGGGTCACTGCGGCGGGACATAATCTTGCCAGTCGCGCGATCGAAAAAGATGAAGTTCCGCGCATCACTAACCGGCTCAACAACTGGATCGATGACCGGAACGTCGATTGCATCATCATTACCGGCGGCACCGGCCTGACTGGCCGTGACGTTACCCCTGAGGCGCTGGAGCGGATCAAGGAAGTTGGCGGTGGACGCGACATCCCCGGCTTTGGCGAGCTGTTCCGCTGGCTCAGCTTTCAAACCATCGGCACTTCAACCATCCAGTCGCGTGCCTGCGCGGTGGTGGCGCGGGGAACCTATGTGTTCGCCCTGCCCGGCTCCAACGGCGCGGTGAAGGACGGCTGGGACGGGATCCTGAAAGAACAGCTCGACAGCCGCAACCGGCCCTGCAATTTTGTGGAATTGATGCCGCGGCTGCGCGAGGAATGAAGTGTCCTGGGTTTTCCGGAGGCGGTTTTATTTGAGTCATACGACCATATCGAGGTTCTCGAGGGTTGCATGGTAATTGGCTTCGGCCTCGGCGGGCGGGATGTGTCCGATGGGCCGAAGATGCGGTGATTGTTGACCCAGTCTACCCAGCGCAGGGTGGCTATTTCCACCGCCGAGGCTTTTGACCACGAGCGCTGCCTCCATCGTAAGTCAGCCGAATTCCATGCGCGCCCCCCTGTCGGACTGGGAAGCTAGGGTCAGGACCTGTTAACCGCGCCATCGAGGTTTGAAGCAAAATGGTCCAGCGCGAGGCGGATAGGTGCGGGAATAGTTATTCTATTTCAAGCCTATCCAACGCTGCGATGGGCCATTTTGGTCAAATCCGCTTGGA
>JANMKT010000107.1:0-11062 GCA_031372185.1 Novosphingobium sp. | reverse complement strand
TGCCTGCAGGTTCGACAGCTTCTTCTCGTGGATCAGGATGTAGGGATTTTCCAGTTCCACGGTCATCTTGTCAGGGTTGGTGATGAAGTAGGGCGACAGATAACCGCGATCGAACTGCATGCCTTCAACGACATCGAGTTCGAATTCGAGGCCCTTGGCTTCCTCGACGGTGATTACGCCTTCCTTGCCAACCTTTTCCATGGCTTCAGCGATCTTCTCGCCGACTTCCTTGTCGCCATTGGCCGAGATGATCCCGACCTGGGCGATTTCCTGGGAACCGGAAACCGGCTTGGAACGCTTGACCAGATCAGCCACCACTGCAGTCACGGCAATATCGATGCCGCGCTTCAGATCCATCGGGTTCATGCCGGCGGCAACCGAAGTCATGCCTTCGCGGACGATCGCCTGAGCCAGAACGGTGGCGGTGGTGGTGCCGTCACCGGCCTGGTCGTTGGTCTTCGAGGCCACTTCGCGCAGCATTTGGGCGCCCATGTTCTCGAACTTGTCCTTGAGCTCGATTTCCTTGGCGACGGTCACGCCGTCCTTGGTGATGCGCGGTGCGCCAAAGCTCTTGTCGATCACGACATTGCGGCCCTTGGGACCCAGAGTGACCTTTACTGCGTTGGCGAGAATATCCACGCCGGCGAGAATGCGTTCACGCGCATCGCGCGAAAAGCGTACTTCCTTAGCTGCCATTGTTCAGTTTCCTTCTTTGATCGTCATCCCCGCGAAAGCGGGGATCGCGGGCGGCTTGGTGCGCCCTGGAGATGTTCGGCCCGGAGGCCAGCGGTCCCCGCTTTCACGGGGACGACGGAGATTCTCAGCCAACAATGCCGAGAACATCGCTTTCCTTCATGATCAGCAGCTCTTCGCCATCGACCTTGACTTCGGTGCCCGACCATTTGCCGAACAAAATCCGGTCGCCAGCCTTGACGTCGAGCGGGGTGATCTTGCCATCTTCGGCGCGGGTGCCAGTGCCAACCGCGACGATTTCGCCTTCGCTGGGCTTTTCCTTGGCGCTATCGGGGATGATGATGCCGCCGGCGGTCTTTTCCTCGGCTTCGATGCGGCGGACCAGCACGCGGTCATGCAGCGGACGGAATTTCATGGGATGCTACCTCTCTTGTGTAGTTGAATATGGCTTGGCACTCTCATGGTGTGAGTGCCAGCGAGGCGCATATGGGAGGGGGTTCATCCTACGTCAAGGAGAGTCGCGGTTAAATTTTTTGTGGGTAGCCGCCAATTCAGCCGGGCAGCAGGCCCAGTCGTTCGCGCCGGTGCCAGCGCCGCAGCAGCAGGCCCGCCACCACCACCAGCCCGACCGCGAGGCCGATCCACACGCCAGTGCCTTCCAGCGGGGTGCGGAAGCCGAGCCACACCGCGGTACCCATGCCCGGTAGCCAATAGCCAAAGATCGCGATTGCCATCGGTACGCTGGCATCCTGAAGTCCGCGCAACGCCCCCATCGCAACGGCCTGGATCCCGTCGAACAGCTGAAAGGCGGCGGCGATCAGCATATATTGCACCGCCAGCTTGACCATTGCTGCATTGGCGGGGGCTGAGGGATCAACATAGAGCATCAGGATCAGCTGCGGCATCAGCAGCATCGCGGCGGCAGGCAGCATCATGAAGCCCACCGTCATGGCCAGCCCCGACCATCCCGCCCGGGCGATCCCTGCCCGGTCGCCGGCCCCAAAGTAATAGCCGACCCGGATCGTCACGGCCTGCCCGATGCCGAATGGCACCTGAAAGGCCAGTGCGGCCACTTGCAGCGCCACGGTATGCGCGGCAAGTTCGGTTGGCCCGATCCGACCCATCAGGAAGGCGGCGCCGCTGAATAACCCCGCCTCTGCCAGAATTGTGAGGAAGATCGGGATGCCAATCCGGGCAATCTCGACCATTCGCGACCATTCGGGCCGCCACCATCGCCCAAAAATGCAGTAGCGCCGCAGCCGCCGATCAGACTGGATGGCAATCACATAGGCCGCTAGAATCGCCAGCGAGGTCAGGATGCTCGACAAGGCCGAGCCTTCCAGCCCCAGTGGCGGCGCACCGAAATGACCAAATACGAAGGCGTAGTTGCCGAGCGCATTGACCCCGATCGCCAGCGCTGTGATCGCAGTCGCGAAGATCGGGCGGCCAAGCGCGGAAACGAAGGTGCGCAGCACATTGCTGGCGATCATCGGGATCATCGCCCAGAGCAGGACTGACATGAACCCGCCGGCAGCTTCGGCGACTATCGGATCCTGCCCGGCCGCCAGCATGATCGCCTCGCCAAAGGCGCAGATTGCCATGCCCAGCAGCCCGCTCAGCACCGCCAGCCACAGTGCCATCCGGACGCTGCGCCGCACTTCGCGCACTGCATGTTTGCGGCGGCCGAGTTCTGCGGCGATCAAAGGGGCAACCGCGCCGGTCAGGCCAGAGAAGCACCACATCGCCAACCCGAAGATCGAGATCGACAGGCTTGAAGCGGCGAGCGGAATGGCACCCAACCGGGCCACGAACATCACATCGATTGTATGGACCATCATCTGCAGCAGATTGGCAGCCGCCAGCGGCGCCGAAAGACGCAGCATGGCAGCCAGCTCAAGGCGCCAAAGGGAAGGAGCGGCAGGGTCAGCCATAAAGCCGGTTCGGATAGGCGCAGGCGATGGCGCTGCAAAGGGCCGGGCGAGCGCGCTGCACGCTTTTCCTTCAGCTTGCGGCAAGGCAGCCACAGACAAACGGGGCGCGGCGGCATGGTGATTCGCCATTGGAGAAGCTGATGCGCGTTGTCTGGTTCCTGGCTTTGGCTGCATTTGCGTCACCTGCCGCTGCGCAGGAGGTGTTTGTCGGCAGTTATATTCACGGCGTAAACACGCCCTTTACGCTGGAAACCGGCGAGCGCGGGGCGGATTTCGAGGCGGGCTACCGCTTTGCCCCGATCGCGGGGCTGGCCTTCATCGGCAAGCCCGCACCCTATCTGATCGCCTCGCTCAACAGCCGGGGTGACACCAGCTTTGCCGGCGTGGGCCTGGCCTGGAAGATCGGGAAAGGGCCGGTCTATCTGCGGCCCGGCGTCGGCCTGGTAATCCATGACGGGCCATCCTTGCGGGTCAATGCCGTCGGTGATCTGCGCACTGATCTGGGCAGCCGGGTGTTATTCGAGCCCGAGATCGCGCTGGGCACCCGGCTGACAGACCGGTTCGCGATTGAGGCGAGCTGGGTCCACATCAGCCACGCCCGGCTGTTCAATTCAGCGCAGAATCCCGGAATCGATATGATCGGGGTGCGGCTTGGCTATGCGCTGCATTGACGCCTAGCGCCGCGCGCGCATAAGCTTCGCCAAACCCTTTGACGGAGACTTACTGATGCGTAGCTGGACTGGAATAGCGTTGGCGATCATGCTGGCAGGCGGCCTTGCGGCCTGTAGCGGTACCAAAAATACTCCTGCGGACGAGGAAAGCGCCGTGGCTGCCGATGCCCGTCCGGCCAGTTTTGCGATGTGCTCTGCCTGCCATGCGGTGCAAGGCGGATCGAACGGCATCGGGCCAAGCCTGGCCGGAGTATTCGGGGCCAAGGCGGGCCATCTGGGCGATGCCTATCAATATTCCGGCGCGTTGAAAGCCTCAGGACTGATCTGGGACGAGCAGACGCTGGATGAATGGCTGACCTTGCCCTCCAAGAAGGTCCCCGGCACCAAGATGGTCTATGCCGGCCAGCCCGATCCAGCCAAGCGCAAGGAACTGATCGCGTATTTGAAGACGTTGAAATAGGTAGGGAATGGCGATGCTCGAAATTGGCGCGATGGCGCCTCGCCAGATCGGCGAGTTCGCTTCCATCTGGGTGCCATGGCTGGACAGCATGGGCCGTGTCCCCGAAGCTGAGGATGCACTCATCATGCGTGATCCGGCGGCATATTACCGGGCTACCGGTGGCGACGCATTCCTTGCAAAGCTCGGCGGCGTCACGGTTGGCGCGGTTGCGGTAAAGGGGCTGGGCAGCAACGGGTTTGAGTTTTGCAAACTCGTGGTGACCGAAGCGGCGCGGGGTCATGGTGCGGGTCGCGCGCTGGTGCAGCATTGTCTCGATTTTTCGGCAGTGAACGGCGGACCTGCCCTTTACCTCCAATCGTTCAGTGCGCTTGAGATAGCGCTGGGCCTCTATGCGCGAATGGGCTTCAGAGATGCGACCCCGCCGGCCGGAATGGTCGTGCTCGCACGGACCCAGATTGTGATGTCCAAGGCGACCTAGCGGGACACGGACAGACCGCTCCCTTAGCCAAAGACACCCTAACGAAAAGGGCGACCCGTTGCCGGGCCGCCCTTCCATCTGCGAATGCTTCAAGACACCCGCAAAACTTGTTATCGCCGAGATGGAACCCCGCCTTCGCGGGGATGACGCAAGGCCTAAAGGCGCGCGATGCTCGCGCGCCAAGGCTTGCGTCACTTGATTTCGACGGTGCCGCCGGCTTCTTCGATCTTCTTCTTGATCTCTTCGGCTTCAGCCTTGTTGACGCCTTCCTTGATCGCCTTGGGAGCCGCTTCAACCAGGGTCTTGGCTTCGGTCAGGCCGAGCGCGGTGATCGCACGGACTTCCTTGATGATCTGGATCTTCTTGTCGCCGAAGCCGGTCAGGATGACGTCGAATTCGGTCTTTTCTTCAACCGCTTCGGCAACCGCAGCGGCGGGGCCGGCAACGGCCACAGCAGCAGCGGCGGAAACGCCCCATGCTTCTTCAAGGGCCTTGGCAAGGTCAGCCGCCTCAAGGACGGTCAGCTTCGAAAGTTCTGCAACGAGATTGGCGATATCGGCCATGGTATTTCACTCCTGGTGTGTCTGGGTCCAGCGCAGCGCGCCGGGAAATTCGAACGATCAGTCTTTTACCTGTTGGTCGCGATTTCCGAGCCGCCGGTTGTGCCAACCGGCTCGAAATCGCTTCAGGCGGCTTCCTTGGTGGCATAGGCCCCAAAGACGCGGGCGAGCTTGCTGGCTGGTGCCGTGACAATCTGAGCGATTTTCGTCGCCGGTGCCTGGACGAGGCCAATAAGCTTGGCGCGCAGTTCGTCGAGCGACGGCATCGTGGCGAGTGCCCTGATCCCATCCGCGTTCAGAACCAGCGTACCCATCGCGCCACCAAGGATTTCCAACTTGTCGTTGGTCTTGGCGAATTCGACAGCGATCTTGGCCGCAGCAACCGGATCGACCGAAGTCGCCAGCGCCACCGGACCGGTGAGCATGTCACCAATCCCGGCATAATTCGTGTCTTGGATGGCCAGCTTGGCAAGACTGTTCTTGGAAACCTTGAACGACGCTCCGGCATCACGCATCTTCACGCGCAGGGCCGTGGTCTGGGCCACGGTCATGCCAAGGTTGCGGGTGATCACCACCACGCCGACCTCGTTGAAATTTGCGTTGAGCGCGGCGACGGCGTCGGCTTTCTGCGAACGATCCATGCTTACTCCTTCACTTGTGATCGAATGCCTGGCCCACGGAATATGAGGGGCAAGCGACCGGGCTGCGTTGACCGTGCCGCTACAGCAACACGGGCGAGTCCGTTGAGGGGGGAAGGAGGGACGTGAAATCACGCCAGTCGCACTTCATGCGGACATGAAGGCGGGAAATCTCTTTTCCCCGTCTAGGCCGGAAATTAAGCGCATCCGAATGATACGCACCGACGGTCTCGGACGGATGACCTTCGGGGCAGAACCCTTTCGGTCTGCGCGGGTCACTAGCAGCATCGTGCGCTGAGTCAAGGATTGCGCCCTGAACCACGGATTGCGCTGCGTAAGGCAATCTTAACCCTGTTCTGCGAAGTCCCAAAAGTAAGGCAAGTCAGGGGACCACAATGGAAAGTTCAGCAACGCTCGCGGCTAAACAAGCCGGCTGGCGCAAGGTACTGCAGCCCGCCGTGCTTGACCGGATCGAACAGGGCTTGATCGTGGTGCTGTGGGCGTTCCTGGTCCGCCGGGTCTATTTTTCAGAAAATCCGTTCGCGCCGCTGTTGCTGCTGGCCGAAACCGCCGTGCTGATCTTCGTGCTGATCCGCCGGCCAACCAGTGATATTTCGCGCGATTCGGGGGATTGGATGCTGGCGGTGACGGCCACTGCCGCGCCGCTGCTGATCATGCCGGTGGCCAATCCAATTCCGCAGTTCGCGATGATCGGTATTGCGCTGGTGTTGCTGGGCAACGCTTTCCAGCTCTCGGCCAAGCTATTTTTGCGCCGAAGTTTCGGGATTGCGCCAGCCAATCGCGGGGTCAAGGTCGAAGGCCCCTACCGCTTTGTCCGCCATCCGATGTATGCCGGCTATCTGGCGGTCAATATCGGGATCATGATCCTAATGCCGTCGCTGTTCAATCTGGTGGTCTATACCATCGCCTGGTCGGCCCAGATTCTGCGCCTGAAGGCCGAAGAGCGGCTGCTGAGCGAGGATCCCGCCTACCGGGAGTTCAAGGCAAAGGTCCGCTGGCGGCTGGTGCCAGGGGTGTTTTGAGGGCAGGCGATTGGCATTCGCTCCCGGATGACAATCGCATTTGGACAACCAGCCCTTCTTCGTCACCCTGAACTCGTTTCAGGGCCCATTTCACACCCCGCTCTGCCGCTCGAATTTTCGAGGTTGCTGGCGTAATTCCGCCAAGCATACTGGCACTGGACGAGAGGCTTGATGGGTCCTGAAACAAGTTCAGGGTGACGAAGAAGTTAGTTTTGGGTCATATGCGATAGCCCGGTTCGCTCCCGTTTGACTCCTTCCCCATCCTCTCCTACATACACTTTCGCTCGACGCTTCGAGCAAGGTGGGTCCATGCGCGGGGATCTTCCACGGAAGGAAGCGAACGGGTTATCATCTGACGCGAAGGCTGCTGGCTGTGGTTCCCCAAGGGGGAGGCATCCGCCGTGCGGCCTTTTCGCGTTTTCTGGTGTCCGGTTCCCGCAAGACACGAATTTCCGTCGGTTTTTTCCGGCACATTTAGCGAAGAGGCAAGACCCCTCCCATGGCGACCAAAGCTCTCCCGGCGGCCCGTTCGGCTGCGAAGAAGCGGATCCGCAAGATCTTCGGCGATATCCACGAAGTGATCAAGATGCCGAATCTGATCGAGGTTCAGCGCGAAAGCTATGAGCAGTTCCTGCGCTCCGATGCGTCGATCGGCTATGTCTCGGGCCTGGAAAAGACCCTGCGCTCGGTGTTCCCGATCCGCGATTTCGCCGGCACCAGCGAGCTGGATTTTGTCCATTACGTGCTGGAAGACCCCAAGTATGATGTGACCGAGTGCCGTCAGCGCGGGATTACCTATGCCGCACCGATGAAAGTGACGCTGCGCCTGATCGTGTTCGAAGTGGATACCGAAACCGAAACCCGCTCGGTCCTCGATATCAAGGAGCAGGACGTTTACATGGGCGATATGCCGCTCATGACCGAGAACGGCACCTTCTTCATCAACGGTACCGAGCGCGTGATCGTTTCGCAGATGCACCGTTCGCCGGGTGTGCTGTTCGATCATGATCGCGGCAAGACGCATTCTTCGGGCAAGTTTCTGTTCGCCGCCCGGGTCATTCCCTATCGCGGTTCGTGGCTCGATTTCGAATTCGACGCCAAGGATATCGTCAACGTCCGGATCGATCGCAAGCGCAAGCTGCCGGTTACCGCGCTGCTTCACGCGCTGGGCCTGGGTAATGAGGAAATCCTCAGTCATTTCTACGCAACTGTCGCTTGGAAGCGCGGCACCCATGCGGCGGTCGGGGATGGCTGGTCCGTGCCCTTTCAGGTTGAGCAATGGCGCGGTTCCAAGCCGACTTTTGACATTGTCGATGCCAAGACCGGCGAAGTGGTCTTTGCTGCGGGCACCAAGATCAGCCCGCGCGCTGCCAACAAGGCCGACAAGGACGGGCTGACCGAGCTGTTGATTCCGACCGAGGAAATCTTCGGCCGCTATTCGTCGTGCGACGTGATCAACGAAGCCACGGGCCGCATCTATATCGAAGCCGGCGACGAAGTGACTCCGGAAAATCTTGAGGCGCTGGACAAGGCCGGAATCGAAACGCTTGAGCTGCTTGACGTCGATCATGTCTCGGTCGGCCCGTGGATCCGCAACACGCTCAAGGCCGACAAGGCTGAAGACCGCGATCATGCCCTGGCAGATATCTACCGCGTCATGCGCCCGGGTGAGCCGCCGACGCGCGAAACCGCTGAATCGCTGTTCGAAGGCCTGTTCTTCGATGCCGATCGCTACGACCTGTCGGCGGTTGGCCGGGTCAAGCTCAACATGCGCCTCGCGCTCGATGCCGAGGATACCGTTACCACGCAGCGCACTGAGGATATCCTCGCCGTGGTCAAGGAGCTGGTCAACCACAAGGACGGCAAGGGCGAGGTTGACGATAACGACAACCTCGGCAATCGCCGCGTTCGTTCGGTGGGCGAGTTGCTGGAAAACCAGTACCGTGTCGGGCTGCTCCGCATGGAGCGCGCCGTGAAGGAGCGGATGAGCTCGGTCGATGTCTCGACCGTGATGCCCAATGATCTGATCAACGCCAAGCCTGCGGTAGCCGCAGTGCGCGAGTTCTTCGGTTCATCGCAGCTGTCGCAGTTCATGGATCAGACCAATCCGCTGTCGGAAGTCACCCACAAGCGCCGCGTTTCGGCCCTGGGGCCAGGCGGTTTGACCCGCGAACGGGCCGGCTTCGAAGTCCGCGACGTTCACCCGACCCACTATGGCCGGATCTGTCCGATTGAGACGCCCGAAGGCCCGAACATCGGCCTGATCAACTCGCTCTCGACCTTCGCCCGCGTCAACAAATATGGCTTTATCGAAACGCCGTATCGCAAGGTTGCGAACGGCAAGGTGACATCGGACGTGGTCTATCTTTCCGCGATGGAAGAACAGAAGCACGTGGTGGCGCAGGCTTCGGCTGAAACCAACCAGGACGGCAGCTTTGTCGAGGAACTGATCTCGGCGCGCGACAGCGGCGAGTTCGTCATGGCACCGCGCGATACCGTGACGCTGATGGATGTCAGCCCCAAGCAGCTGGTTTCGGTGGCTGCCTCGCTCATTCCGTTCCTCGAAAACGATGACGCCAACCGCGCGCTGATGGGTTCGAACATGCAGCGTCAGGCGGTGCCGCTGGTTCAGGCCGAGGCACCGTTTGTCGGCACTGGCATGGAAGAAACCGTGGCGCGTGATTCGGGTGCGGCCATCTCTGCGCTGCGCGGCGGCGTGGTCGATCAGGTTGATGCGACCCGCATCGTGATCCGCGCATCGGGCGATGTCGAAGCCGGCAAATCGGGCGTGGATATCTACACACTGCAGAAGTTCCAGCGTTCGAACCAGAACACCTGCATCAACCAGCGTCCGCTGGTGAAGGTGGGTGAAGTGATCGAGGAGGGCGATATCATCGCCGATGGTCCCAGCACTGAGTTGGGAGAACTCGCGCTGGGCCGCAACAGCCTGGTCGCCTTCATGCCGTGGAATGGCTACAACTACGAAGATTCGATCCTGATCTCGGAGCGGATCGTCAAGGATGACGTGTTCACCTCGATCCACATCGAGGAATTCGAAGTCATGGCCCGCGATACCAAGCTTGGGCCCGAAGACATCACTCGCGACATCCCCAACGTCGGCGAGGAAGCGCTGCGCAGCCTGGATGAGGCGGGTATCGTCTATATCGGTGCCGAAGTGCATCCGGGCGATATTCTGGTCGGCAAGATCACCCCCAAGGGCGAATCGCCGATGACTCCGGAAGAAAAGCTGCTCCGCGCGATCTTTGGCGAAAAGGCCAGCGACGTGCGAGATACCTCGCTCAAACTGCCGCCTGGCGTTTCGGGCACGGTCGTCGAAGTGCGTGTGTTCAACCGTCACGGGATCGAGATTGATGACCGTACCCGCGCGATTCAGAACGAGGAAATCGAACGCCTCGCCAAGGACCGTGAGGACGAACGCGGCATTCTCAACCGTGCCACCTATAATCGTCTGCGCGAAATGCTCGACGGCCAGGTGGTTGCTGCCGGGCCCAAAGGCATCAAGAAGGGCGCGACCATCGATGCCGCGCTGCTCGACGAGGTTGAGAAGCACGAATGGTGGAAGTTTGCGGTTGCCGATGATGCGCGCCAGACCCAGCTCGAAGCGGTCAAGGCCCAGTATGACGAGACCGTCAAACTGATCCAGGAGAAGTTTGAGGATCGCAAGGAAAAGCTGGAGCGCGGCGACGAGTTGGCGCCTGGCGTGCTCAAGATGGTCAAGGTGTTCGTTGCGGTGAAGCGCAAGCTGCAGCCGGGCGACAAGATGGCCGGACGCCACGGCAACAAGGGTGTGATCAGCCGCATCCTGCCGTGCGAAGACATGCCGTTCCTGGAAGACGGCACCCATGTCGATATCGTGCTCAACCCTCTGGGCGTGCCAAGCCGCATGAACGTCGGGCAGATTTTCGAAACCCACCTTGGCTGGGCCGCGCGCGGCCTAGGGCAGCAGATCACCGCTGCGCTTGAGGAATGGCGCCATGCCAACCCCAACCCCGAAGCCGCAGCTCCGCCGACCGCGCTGGTCGACAAGCTGAAGGATATCTATGGCGAGCGGTATCACGCCGAGATCGATGAACGCACGGTTCCCGAAGTGGTGGAACTGGCCGAACATCTGAAAAACGGCGTGCCGATGGGAACTCCGGTGTTCGATGGCGCGCGGGAGCCGGATGTTTCGGCGATGCTGGCCAAGGCCGGGCTCGATACTTCGGGTCAGGTCGTGCTGTATGATGGGCGGACTGGCGAAGCGTTCGATCGCAAGGTCACCGTTGGCTACATCTATATGCTGAAGCTGCATCACCTTGTGGATGACAAGATCCACGCGCGCTCGATCGGGCCTTACAGCCTCGTCACCCAGCAGCCGCTGGGCGGCAAGGCCCAGTTTGGTGGTCAGCGTTTCGGGGAAATGGAGGTCTGGGCGCTCCAGGCCTATGGCGCGGCCTATACGTTGCAGGAAATGCTCACGGTCAAGTCGGACGATGTCGTCGGGCGGACCAAGGTCTATGAAGCGATCGTCAAGGGTGACGATACTTTCGAGGCCGGTATTCCCGAAAGCTTCAACGTGCTCGTCAAG
>JANMKT010000104.1:0-13381 GCA_031372185.1 Novosphingobium sp. | reverse complement strand
ACCTCTCTCCCCTCCCCCAGCCTAACCACCACATCCGCCCGTCCCGGCAGCTCCGCCAACATATGCCGGGTCAGTCGCTCGTAGTGCTGGATGAACCGCGTCACCTCGCCCGTATCCATCACCCGGGCGCGTCGGCTCCGGCCCTCGCGCGGAGCTCCGTTTCCTGTTCCTCACGCCAACCTTGGACCACGTCCCAGCCCGGCGCGGCGAGAAAGATCAGGTGGTTTATCCGGGCCCATAATTGCTGATATTCGCCCGCCAGCGCCGTGTTGGCGTGGCGGCGCCAGTGGCTTTGCGCGTCCTCTTCTGCCTCAAGCTCATTGACCGGGTGGATCAGCGCCTCCTCGCTCTGGGGCCGCGCGCCGAGGCACCAGCCTTCGAGCAGCAGCAGCTGGCAATCGCGCGGGGCCTTGGGCCATTGGCTGCGCGGCACCGGCGCGTCCGCCGCCTTGTCGAACCGGGGGAGCCGCGCAGGCTCGCCCTTCGCCAGCGCGTCCAGCACCGTCAGACCGAGCGCGATATCGTGGGTGCCGGGCGGTCCCCGGGTGACGAACAGCGGGTGGACTTTGGCGGCAAGCGCGCAGCGCGCTTCGCGGCCAAGGTAGAGATCGTCGAGCGACAGGGTGGCCGCTGCTACTCCATCTTGCGCCAGCCGCGCCGCCAGCGCCGACGCCAGCGTCGATTTGCCCGATCCTTGCGCGCCGCTGATCCCCACGGTGAGCAAGCCCGCACCCCGCCAGCGATGGATTGCGGCGACAAGCGCTTCGATCAGCGCGGGGTCAGGGGTGCGGGTTTGCGGCATGGCGGTTCGCTTCAGCCTAGCACGACAAAACCATTTTCCTACACTCGCCCCGCCTGCCATCCTCCCCGCTCAATCCCCCACCCCCGAAAGCCGCGCCCGCCAGCGCGGCTTTTGTGCGTTTGGGGCGCTGTCAGGAAAACCATTCAATGCTTTATTGGCGCAAAATTAGTGAAGTTTGCAAAGTCCGGTCTGGCAGGTCCGGGCTTTCAGCCCTTGGGCACCGGATAGCCGGTCCAGCGCTTGATCGGGCGGATCGAAAAGCTGGAACGCATCGAGGATACGCCCGGCAGGCGCGAGAGGCATTCGCGGTGGATGTGATCGAACTGGTCAAGGTCTGCCGCCGCCACCCGGAGCAGATAATCGGCGTTGCCCGACATCAGATGGCATTCAAGGATGTCGTCGAAATCGGCCACCGCAGCCTCGAACCGGTCCATCGCCTCGCGGTTCTGGCCGGTCAGGGTGATCTCGACAAAGGCTTGGAGCTTGAGCCCCAGCCGCCGCGCATCGACCTGCGCCCGGTAGCCGGTAATCACGCCGCTTTCTTCCAGCGTACGGATCCGGCGGTGGCAGGCCGAGGCAGAAACCCCGGCGAGTTCGGCCAGCTGTGCGATCGAACGCGACGAATCTTGCTGCAACGCAACAATAATGGCGGTGTCGGCCCTGTCCATGCAAAATTTTCTCACATTCCCGGATATACTTGGGAAATATCGCCGTTTGCGCCCGCTGGGAAGCAAAACTTTGGTGAGATATTCGCACACGAAGCCGCTATCATCAAATCGCCCGGAAACAGGAGAATTACTATGCGCGTCGGTACGGTCCGTGAAATCAAGAACCACGAATATCGGGTCGGTCTGACCCCCGAGAGCGTCCGCGAACTAGCCGCGCATGGCCATGAAGTGTGGGTCGAAACCGGCGCGGGCAATGGCATCGGCGCTACCGACAAGGATTATGTCGCGGCGGGCGGCACGATCAAATCCGATGCGAAATCGGTGTTTGATGCCTGCGAAATGGTGGTCAAGGTCAAGGAACCCCAGGCCGGTGAACGCGCCATGCTGCGCGAGGGGCAGATTCTCTATACCTACCTCCATCTGGCACCCGATCCCGAACAGACGGCAGATTTGATCAGATCGGGCGTCACCGCGATTGCTTACGAGACAGTAACCGGTGCGCAGGGTTCGCTGCCGCTGCTCAAGCCGATGAGCCAGGTGGCGGGCCGGATGTCGATCCAGGCAGGCGCAAGCGCGCTGGAAAAGGCCAACGGCGGCCGCGGGGTGTTGCTCGGCGGCGTTCCGGGCGTCTTGCCGGCCAAGGTGGTGGTGATCGGCGGCGGTGTGGTCGGGTTCAATGCGGCGCAGATGGCGGTCGGCATGGGGGCAGACGTCACCATCCTCGACCGCGATCCCGATGTGCTGGAGCGGCTCGACAATCACTTCGAGGGCCGGGCGCGGACGCTCTATTCAGGCAAGGCCAGCCTGGCGACTCAAGTCGCCGAGGCCGATCTGGTGATCGGCGCGGTGTTGGTGCCGGGAGCTGCGGCGCCCAAGCTGGTCACCCGCGAAATGCTCGGCACGATGCAGCCGGGCGCGGTGCTGGTCGATGTCGCGATTGATCAGGGCGGCTGCTTCGAGACCAGCCATGCGACCACCCATGCCGATCCGACTTATATCGTCGACGGGGTGGTGCATTACTGCGTGGCCAATATGCCCGGCGCGGTGGCGCGGACCAGCACCTATGCGCTCAACAATGTAACCCTGCCGCACGCGCTGCGGATCGCCGATCTGGGCTGGAAGGCGGCGCTGAAGGCCAACCCGCACCTGGCTGAGGGCCTGAACGTCCATGCCGGCCATGTGACGTATGAGGCTGTAGCGAACGAGCTTGGCTATGCCTACGTGCCGGTCGCTCAATTGCTGGGGTAGGGAAGGAACGGCGCAGCGACGTCCCTTGGAACGCGCAATATCCGGCCTGAAGCGCGATCGATGATCGCCCAGCTGGTGCAGGCTGAGACGATCAGTCTGCCGCCCGCATTGGTGAAATCAACCCGCCTATCTAACCGGGCGCCGGTCGGCGGCTCGGGGATGAAGGTTTCAGCCTGCACGCTTTGCCCAAGGCCGATGTTGCCGCGATAGTCAATCTCGTGCCGGGTCACGACCCAGACATAGGCGGCCTGATGCTCTGGCGCGGCCACGGCCGACCAATGCGCGGTGGCGATATCCTGGACCCACTGGACCCATACCGCATTGTTGACATGGCCAAGCTCGTCGATGTGCTCCGGCCCGGCGGTGAAGCTGAGCGTGTGGCGGTTGCTCACTCTGACACCCGAAGTTGCCACAGGATAAACGCAAACTCTTCGGCGGTTTCCTTGAGGCTTTCGAACCGCCCCGATTTGCCGCCATGGCCTGCACCCATGTTGGTCTTAAGCAGCAACTCATTGTGATCGGTCTTGAACTCACGCAGCCGGGCGACCCATTTGGCCGGTTCCCAATAGGTCACCCGCGGATCGTTGAGGCCGGCCGTCACCAGCAGCGGCGGATAGGCTTGGGCCTTGACCTGATCATAGGGCGAATAGCTGCGGATCAGCTCGAAGGCTGCACGGTCTTCGATCGGATTGCCCCATTCGGGCCACTCGCCCGGGGTCAGCGGCAGGCTATCGTCAAGCATCGTTGCCAGCACATCGACAAATGGCACCTGCGCCACCACCGCGCCCCACAGGTCAGGATCGGAATTGATCACTGCGCCCATCAGTTCACCGCCGGCCGAACCGCCGGAAATGCTGATCCGCCCAGCTTCCGTCAGGCCGCGCTCGATCAGACCCCTGGCGACATCGACAAAGTCCGTGAACGTATTGGTCCTGCGCCCCAGCTTGCCCGCCTTGTACCAGGCCCGGCCCAGATCATCACCGCCACGAATATGGGCGATGGCATAGGCAAAGCCGCGATTGACCAGCGAAAGCCGCGTAGTCGAAAAGCCCGGCTCGATCGCGATGCCATAGGCACCGTAGCCATAAAGGTGGAGCGGGCCACCGGGCTCTCGGTCCTTGCGCATCACCACGCTGACCGGAACCAGCGTGCCATCGCGCGCCGGAACCTCCAACCGCTCGGTCACATAAAGCGAGGGATCATAGCCCGAGGGGATCTCCTGCACCTTGAGCAGTTCAAGGCTGCGGCCCGCGACATCATAGTCAAATACGCTGGCCGGGCTGACCATGCTTTCGTAGGACAGCCGCAGCTTGCTCATCGCCCATTCGGGATTGTCGCCAAGCCCGGCGTCATAGCTCGCTTCGGGAAAAGCGATTGGCTCAATCCGAGTGGGATCATCATAGTAACGGACCTCGATCTGATCCAGACCGGCGCGACGCCCTTCGACCACCCAGAAATCGCGGAACAGCTCGAACCCGGTGAGGTAGAATGCATCCGAGCCTTCGATCAGCGTGGTCCACGTCCCCGGCTCTGCCAGCAGAGCGGTGGCGAGGCGAAAGTTTTCGTGGCTGTCATTGGCGTGGATGTAGAGCACGCCGTCCCGCACATCGGCGTCATATTCGACCCCCTTTTGGCGGGGCCGGACGAGGATCGGCGGCGTCAATGGATCATTGGCCGGGATCAGCCGCACTTCGCTGGTTTCATGATCGCTGGTGCCGATGATCAGCCATTGCTCATTGGCCGACATCGACGAACCGACGCGGAAACCTTCGTCGTCTTCGTGGTAGAGCTCAACGTCGGATTCAAGCGGCTGGCCCAGCCAGTGCAGCCGGGCATTGTCGGTGCGCCATTGCTCGTTGGCGAGACTGTAGACCAGCGCCTTGTCTCCAGCGACCCAGACCAGACTGGATAGCGTTCCCGGGATTTCATCGGGCAGCAATTCTCCGCTCGACAGGACCTTGATCCGCACGGTGAAGCGCTCGGAGCCATTGTCATCAACCGAATAGGCCAGCAGCTTGCCGTCCATGCTCACCGCAATCGCGCCAAGGCGGAAGTATTCCTTGCCCTGCGCCAACTGGGTCTCGTCGAGGATCAACTCATCCGCAGTTTTGTCGTCTTTGGCAGAAACGGGTCTGCGCCACCATTTCTTGTATTCGGCCCCTTCCTCGAATTCGATCCAGTAAAGAAAGTTGCCATCCTTCTGGGGCACAGACTTGTCCGCCTCCTTGATCCGGGCGCGCATTTCCTTGAACAGCGTATCAATCTGACCTTGCTGCCCGGCCATTCGCGTCTCGAACCAGGTGTTCTCGACTTCAAGATGGGCGAGGATTTGCGGGTCAGTCACCTCAGGATAGCCGGGATCGCGCAGCCACGCGTAATCATCGCTCAGAGTGATCCCGTGATGGGTTGCGTTATGCGGTTTCTTCGCGGCGACAGGGGGAGTAGTAACTGGGGGAGTAGTAAGTGTCATGCGCGGCCTCTATGTTGGCTGCATAGTCCCTGCAAGCCGGATAGACAGACCCATGTTGATGCAAACTCATGAAGCCCGCCTCAATGCCCTGCGCAAAGAACTGAAGCGCCGTGATCTCGATGGCTTTGTCGTGCCCATTTCCGATGAACATATGAGCGAATATGTCGGCGCTTATGCCCAGCGGCTGGCCTGGCTGACCGGCTTTGGCGGCTCGGCTGGGACCGTAGTCGTGCTGGCCAATGAGGCCGCGATTTTTATTGATGGCCGCTACACGTTGCAAGTGCGCGAACAGGTGGATGGCAAGCTCTACAGCTATGTTTCGGTGCCGCAATCCAGCGTCGCCAGCTGGCTTGGCGAGCACGCCCCAGCAGGTGCCAAGATTGGCTATGATGCCTGGCTCCACGGCAAGGGCTGGGTGACCGCGGCAACTAAAGCGCTTGGCGCAAAAGACGGCAGCTTGGTTGCAACCCCGAGCAATCCGATCGATGCCGTCTGGGCCGATCGGCCCGAACCTTCGCTTGCCCCGGCGGTTGTTCATCCGACTGAATTTTCCGGCATGGCGGGCGAGGAGAAGCGCGCCATGGTGGCCGAATGGCTGGCCGAGAGGAAGCTCGATGCCGCTGTTATCTCGGCACTCGACGGGGTCGCCTGGTTGCTCAATATCCGGGGGGCGGATGTAGATTGCACCCCGGTTGCCCTGTCCTTCGTGATCGCCCACGCCGATGGCACGGCGGAATTGTTCATCGCCGAGGAGAAAGTGACGCCCGAACTGCGCGCGCATCTGGGCAATTCAGTGCAGATATCCCCGCGCGAAGCCTTTATTCCGGCGCTTGCTGCCCTCAAAGGCAAGAAGGTTGCGGTTGATCCCGAGCGATCAGTGCAGGCGATCTTCGCCGCGCTCGAAGCGGCGGGCGCGAATGTGACCGAACTGCGCGATCCGACCGTGCTGCCCAAAGCGGTCAAGAACCCGGTCGAACAGGCTGGCCACCGTGCTGCGCAAGCGCGGGACGGTGCGGCAATCGCCAACTTCCTCTACTGGCTCAGCCGCGCAGCACCGAAGGGCAACGAGACAGAACTGTCTGCCGCAGCGCAGCTTCAAGCCTGTCGCGATGCGACCGGCTGCTTGCGTGACTTGTCGTTTGATACCATTTCGGGCGCGGGGCCAAATGCGGCGATCCCGCATTACCGGGTCTGCGAAGAATCGAGCCTCACGATCGCCCCAAATAGCGTTTATCTGGTCGATTCGGGCGGGCAATACTCCGATGGGACGACTGACATCACCCGCACCGTGTGGATCGGGCCGAAGGTGGCTCCAGCCGAACAAAAGGACCGCTTCACCCGCGTGCTCAAGGGCCATATCGCACTCGCCCGGGCCACTTTCCCGCAAGGCACAACCGGCAGCCAGCTTGATAGCTTTGCCCGCCAGCATTTGTGGGCGGCAGGACTTGATTATGCCCACGGCACCGGCCACGGCGTCGGCAGCTTTTTGTCGGTCCACGAGGGGCCGCAACGGATCGCCAAGGCAGCGGGCGGGCAGGCCGGCAGCGAACAGGAACTGCTTGCCGGGATGATCCTGTCCAACGAGCCGGGCTATTACAAGGCCGGGGCATACGGCATCAGGATCGAAAACCTCGTGCTGGTCGAGGCCCGCGAAATTGCCGGAGCCGAGGGCAAGTTCCTTGGCTTTGAAACGCTGACCTTCGCGCCGATTGACCGCAATTTGGTCGATCTTGCGCTGCTGACCCCGGAAGAGCTGGTATGGTGGAACGCCTATCATGCCCAGGTCGAAGTGATCCTTGCGCCGCAGCTGGACGGCGCGGCGCTGGACTGGCTCAAGGCGCAATGCGCGCCTTTGTGAGCTTCAAATGGGAGAAACGTGATGATCGGCTATGTGACCCTTGGCACCAATGATCTGCCGCGCGCGGCCCGGTTCTATGATGCGATTGCCGCCGAGATGGGTACGGGGCGGATGATGGAATACGGCGAATTCATCGCCTGGGGCACGCCCGGTAGCGCCGCAGGAATTGGCCTGACCAAGCCGTTTGATGGCAATCCGGCCACCGTTGGCAACGGGGTAATGGTTGCGCTTGAAGCAAGCGACAAAGATCAGGTCCACCGGCTCCATGCCATCGCGCTGGCCAATGGCGGCCGCGATGAAGGCGCGCCCGGTCCGCGCGGCGATGGCGGCTTCTACGCCGGTTATTTCCGCGATCCCGATGGCAACAAGTTGGCCGCGTTCATCATGGGGTGAAAGCTTGCCCCTGAATGAATTAGCCCGGTCTTTTGCGACAATTGGCGACAAATTGGCCCGCGCCCGGCATAAGGATGCGACAAGTTCGGAATAGGACCGCAGCAAGAAGCCGTAAGCGCCCTGTGGCGGCGGCATGATCCGTTTCATATTCTGGAGAGTTCATAATGAAGAAGTTTGCCCTTGGTCTCTCGATTGCTGCCCTTTCGATTGGCAGTGTTGCTTATGCTGCCAATGCTGCCCAACATGACGGTCCCGATGCCGATGGCGATCGCACTGTTACCCGCGCCGAGGCACAGGCCCATTCGGCCGAAATGTTCGCCAGGATGGATGCCAACAAGGATGGCCGACTCGATCAGGCCGATCGCACTGCGCACGAAAGCGCCATGCGGGACGAGCACTTTGCCAAGCTGGATGCCAACAAGGACGGTTCGATTTCGCGTCAGGAATTCGATGCAGCCCATTCCGGCGGCCCCGATATGGGGCATGAGGGCATGGGCGGCGCGATGATGGGCGGTGGTGGTGGCTATGGTGGAGGCAACCGCGGTCCGATGATGATGCAGATGGCCGATTCCAACAAGGATCAGGCCATCAGCAAGGACGAATTTGCTGCTGCGCACCTCAAGCGCTTCGACATGAGTGATACCAACAAGGACGGTCGGCTGACTCCCCAGGAGCGCCGCGTGGCCCGCACCAAGATGCATGCGCAAATGCGCGGCAAGATGGGTGGTGAGATGCGCGAGCATGACATGCCTCCACCGCCACCGGCCAACTGAGCGGCAGGGTTGGCCATCGCCTGCCAATGAACGAAACCGCGCCCACCCGCCTGCTGCTCGTCGATGATGAGCGCGCTTTGCGTGAACCCCTGGCGAACTATCTTGTCCGCCAGGGGTTCGCCGTTATGCAGGCCGCCAGCGCAGCCGAAGCGCGCAGCGTGCTGCGGGGTGAAGCACCCGATCTGATCCTGCTCGACATCATGATGCCGGGCGAGGACGGACTTTCGCTGTGCCGCCACCTTGCAGAAACCCGCGCCATCCCCACCATTCTACTGACCGCCCGCGGCGAGGCGACGGATCGGATCGTGGGCCTTGAAATTGGCGCGGATGACTATGTCGTCAAACCGTTTGAACCGCGCGAACTGGTCGCCCGGATCCGCTCGGTCCTGCGCCGTTCGGCCAAGGGCGGAACCGTCCCGGTCGAAGACGAGCTGTTTGAGTTTGAAGGCTGGCAACTTGACCCGCTCAAGCGCCGCCTGATCGATCCCGAGGGTGCGCTAGTCAGCATCTCCAGCCTTGAATTCAGGCTGCTACTGGCCTTTGTCGAACATCCCCGCCAAGTGCTGGACCGCGATCGCTTACTCGATATGGTTCAAGGCCGCGAGGCCCATCTGTTTGATCGGGCGGTGGACAACCAGGTTAGCCGTCTGCGCCGCAAGATCGAGCCTGATCACCGCACCCCCACCCTGATCCAGACCGTCTGGGGCGGCGGATACATGCTTGCTGCCGATGTTCGCCGGCTGCGCCCGGCCACGCCATGACCAAGCCACGGGGGCTAAGCAAATTATGGCCCAGAAGCCTCCAGGGACAGCTACTGCTGGCGATCGCACTGATCTTGCTACTCGCCCAGACGCTGAGCGCTGCGCTGCTCTATCGCGCCCAGACCGAGCGGCGCGAAGCGGCGCTCCTCCACACCGCTGCAATGCGGCTGGTTACTGCACGCCGCACTGACGGTGACCCGTTCATGCAAGGCCATAATCATTCCCCTGAGCCGATGGGCATGGACCGTCATCTGCGGATTGAACGAATCGGCGCCAGTCCGCTGCGCAGCGGAGAGGTGCGTCTGGCCGAAGCCGAAGCCGAGCTGCACGATATCCTGACCGCCCAGGGCATCGCGATTAGAGAAGTGGTGGTTATCCAGCGCAGCTCCGTCAATGATCCCCGAACGCTGCGCCGCGTCGCGCGGCGCGCGGCGATCCTGGGCCGCCGCAACCTGCCGACCCCCGATCATCTGCTGGTCGCCGCGATCGAGCAACCGGGTGGTGGCGGCTGGCTGATGGTCCGCGTTCCGGCTCCGCGCGTCGAACGGGCACTGATCGCCACGGTGATTGTTCAGACCTTACTGCTTTACGGCCTGCTAGTTGGGGTGATTGCGCTGATCCTTGGCCGGATGACCCGCCCGCTGGCCGCGCTTACCCGGCGAGTTGAGCGTTTTGCCGAAACCCGCGATGCCGCCGGCCAGCTCGAGCCGCAAGGGCCGGACGATGTCCGCCAGCTGATCATTGCCCACAATGCGCTTGAAGCCCGGATCGCGGCGCTGATCGACGAAAAGGATGTGATGCTCGGCGCGATTGGGCATGACCTCAAGACCCCGCTTGCGGCACTGCGGGTGCGGATCGAAACCGTCGAAGATGCAGGTGAGCGCGCCAAGATGGCCGGAACCATCGACGAGCTCGCCCGTTCGCTCGACGATATCCTCTCACTCGCCCGGGTCGGCAGGCCAAGCGACCCGCGCGAGCCGACCGAACTAGCCGCGCTGGTCGGCGCGATCGTCGAAGAATTCGAGGATACCGGCGATCCGGTGACGCTGGAGCAGAGCGAACGGCTGGTTCTGTCCCTGCGCGCCACCTGGCTGCGCCGGGCCTTGCGCAATCTGATCGGCAATGCGCTGCGTTATGGCCAGGTCGCGCGGGTTTCCCTGCGGCGCGAAGGCGGCGCGGCAGTGGTGCGCATTGAAGATGACGGGCCGGGCATCGCTGCGGACGATATCGCCCGGATGCTTGAACCGTTTACCCGCGGCGAGCCATCGCGCAACAGCGCGACCGGCGGCGCCGGGCTTGGCCTGACCCTGGCCCGGGCCATCGCCGAACAGCATGGCGGGACGCTTGAGCTGTCCAATCGGCGCGATACCAGCAGCGCGATCACCGGGCTGACCGCGACCTTGCGGCTGCCGATCGATTGAGCGTTACTTCAGCTTCGCAATGTCGCGTGACACCTCTGCGCTGCGTGCATCCTTGAGCACGCCGCAGCTGCGAACCCGTTCGATCGTCCGTTCCAGTTCAAGCGCACCGGTCATTCCGCTCATCCGCGGACGCAACAGGCTGGCGATCTCGTCAGCCCGCCCGGCCGAGCAATAGCCGCCCAGCATGGCCGGCAGGCGCGAGGCGAAGAAGATCCCGCCGCCGCTGCTCATCAGCGTGTCAAAATTGCGCCCCAGCCACTCAAAGCCCAGATCGCGGGTGGCGCTGGTCTGGATCACGCCGCGGACCAGACCGACCCGCTCGCTGCGGCGCAAGCGATCGTCCTTGAACTCATCGAGCAGCCATTTCGCTACCGCAGCGTCACCACTCCCGGCGACCGCCGCCAGCGCTGCGGGACGCAGCAGCGGATCCTGCGAGGCGAGCGCCCGATCGGCGAGCTGCTTGGCTGCATCGATCCCTCCGGCGGCCAGCCAGGCCTCTAATGCCGGATCGTAAAGCGCCGGATCGAGCGCAGTCTTGTCGCCGCCCAGAAAAGCTCCTGCCGCCGCCGCCAGCTGGCTGCGCACCGAAGCATCCCGTGCGGCCCCAGCCAACCGGCCGACAATTTGCAGGCGCTTCTGCGACTTTTCGGGGTCTTCCCCGGCATAGGCATCGGCTTTGGGCGTGAACCCCATCGTGGCAAGGCGCGGGCGGTAGAGCTGGCCGATGAATTTGCGGTAAGCAAGTTTGGCCGGATCATCCATCATGCCCGAACTATACAGTGCGTCCAGCCCCTCAACCCCGGCTTCACTGGCATAGCTATCGGGGTTGTTCCCCAGCTTGCGGGCTAATGCGGCAAGCTGGCTGGCACTGGCCCGTCCGGCACGGAAACTGGCCGAAAGCGAATCGGCAAGCGCAAGTGCCTCGCCGCCAGACAGCTTGTCAGCCCTGGCGATCAGGGCATCCCAATCCTTTTCCGGCAGTTCGAAACGATAATAGCCCGTGCCATTGGCATTGGGCATCAGCTGCCCCTTGCCCTTGAACAGCATCGGCATGGCGGCTTCAGTCATCAGCTCGCAGCGGGTTTGGGTGCTGCGGCGGACGCAGAGCGGGATGCTCCAGCGGGTAACAGGTGCACTGGTTCCAAGCCGGACGTAACGGCTTTGCGAAACAGAATATTTGCCGCCCTTGCCGCCAGAAAAAGTGACCAGCGGTACACCCTGTTGATCGGTGAAGCTTTGCATCGCCGGGATAATCCGCGGATCGCCAGCGGCTTCGGCCATCGCCTTGAAAAAATCGGTGCTGGTGGCGTTGCCGTATTTGTGCGCCGCCATATAACGCCGCACCCCATCGCGGAATTTGGTATCGCCCATATAGGCAGCGATCATCGCCACGACATGGCCGCCCTTGCCATAGGTGATCGAATCGAACGCTTCATCGATCTGGGCATTGGTCGTGATCGGCTGGTGGATCGGGCGCCCGGCGAGCAGTGCGTCGGTGCTCATCGCGTTAAACCCCTCAGCCAGTGCGCCAGCCTTGATGTTGAGATCGGGACGCCATTGATTGCCGATCCGGTAGCCCATCCAGTTGGCAAAGCTCTCATTGAGCCAGATATCATCCCACCATGCCGGGGTGACCAGATCGCCGAACCATTGATGCGCCAGCTCATGCGCCACGACCATGCCGAAGGTGCGCTTCTGGTCGGTCGAGGCCTTCTCATCCATTATCAGGATAGCATCATTATAGAGATCCGCCCCGGCATTTTCCATCGCACCGGGCATGATCGGCGAGGTGATCTGGTCCAGTTTGGGATATGGAAACGGCTGGCCGAAATAATCTTCAAGATGGGCAACAATGCCCTTCGATCCTTCCAGCGCAAAGGTCAGTCTGTCAGCATTCTGCCTGGTCGAGACAATCCGCAGCGGCAGCGGCGCGGCGCGCTGCGGGGTGGGTGGCACCACGCCCTCGACCACCGCAAACGGCCCGACCATCAGCGCTACCAGATAGGTTGGCAGCGGCAAGGTGGGCGCAAAGCGGTGAACTTCGAGACCATTTTCCAGAGATTTTGAAACCTCGGGTGCGTTGCTTACGGCGACTTGCCCGGGCTTGGTCCGCAGAGTGACGGTGAAAGGCGTCTTGAAACCCGGCTCATCAAAAGCGGGAAAGGCTGCACGTCCGTCGATCGATTCAAATTGTGTCCAGCTGTACCAGTCATCCCCCACCTTGACCCGGAACATCCCGACGGGACTGTTTTCGAACGGGGCGTCATAATCGAAGGTGAAAGTGACGGGGCCGGCGGGAAGCGGCACCGCAAAGGTCAGCCGGGCAACGCCAGTCTGATCGAGTGTGGCCCAGCTACCGGCAAACACCTTGCCGCCGATGATGGCTGCCGCCTTGTTGATCGCCAGAGCGCGGCCGTGGAGATCGACGAAACTGGACGATGCCTTGAGTGTTGCCGCGATCTCCACATGGCCGGAAAAGCGCTCATTGTCGGGATTGACCGTAAGATCGAGGCGGTAGGCAATGGGCCTCACCGCATCGGTCAGTTGGCCCAAAGGCACTGGCGCTGATACCGACGATGGCACTGATGCCGGCACTGCCACAGCCGCAGAGTCAGCCAGGGCAGGCCTGGTCAAAGCGAGTGACAGGATCGTAGTGGCTAGCAAGGCAGCGCGCATTTGGGTTTCCCGGTGTAAACAAACGGATCAAGTTCGCGCACTCACCCCAAAGCCAGCACAAATGCAACCATCGGCTTCGACGAAGGCCTGACCGGATCCGACCAAATGTGTTGCGGCGTTGATCCGTCGCTGTCTTTTAACGCATTAGGCTCAGGACCTGTTAACCGCATCTTCGAGGCGGCAAAATGGCGAACATATCGGGCGGAAATGCGCGCTGTTAAGACTGGACGTCTTTGCAAGCGTATTTCTGTTCGAGATGGAAGCCATTTTGCCGTCCAAGCGGATTTGACCAAAATGGCCCATCGCAGCGT
>JANMKT010000064.1:0-22861 GCA_031372185.1 Novosphingobium sp. | reverse complement strand
CCGCTCGAACATCCATTGCCTGACCACGCTGGGGGCCGAGGTGCGCGTTTGCGCTCCGCCGGCATTGATGCCAGCCGGGATCGAGCAGCTTAAAGTCACGCCGTTTTATGATTTCGATGCCGCGCTTGATGGCGCCGATGTGGTGATGATGCTGCGCCTTCAGCAGGAACGGATGCAGGGGCAATTCATTGCCTCCGCTCGCGAATATCGCCACCTTTACGGCCTGACGATGGAGCGGCTGGCCAAGGCGAAGCCCACTGCGCTGGTCATGCATCCCGGCCCGATGAACCGGGGCGTGGAAATTGATAGCAATGTCGCTGATCTGGTTGGTCGTTCAGCAATTACCCGTCAGGTCGAAATGGGTGTCGCGATCCGCATGGCCTGCCTCGATGTGCTGACCCGCAAAGCGCGGCGCGTGGAGGGCTGGTCTCTCCCGGAGGGCGCACGATGAGCATGGCGACGCCCCTGACCATAACCAATGGCCGTCTGGTCCTGGCCTCTGGCGAACCCGCCACAGGAGCGATCCGCTGCCACGGCGGACTGATCACCGCGCTGGGCAAAGTTGCCCCTCAGGACGGCGACCGGGTGGTGGATGCCAAGGGTGCGCTGATCGCGCCGGGCCTGGTCGATCTGGGCGTTTTCGCGATCGACAAGCCAGCCTTTCATTTTGGCGGAATTACCCGCGCGGGCCTGATGCCCGATCAAAGCCCGCCGCTCGATCATCCGGCGCGGGTGCGGTTTGCCGCCCAATCGGGCAAGCCGGATCTGTGGGTCCATCCGCTTGCTGCCGCGACCCGGGGCCTTGAGGGCGCAGAACTGACCGAGCTGGCGCTGATGCGCGAGGCCGGCGCCCGGGCGGTCAGCACCGGGCGGCACTGGATCGCCGATTCGGGCACGATGCTGCGGCTGCTGCGCTATGCGGCGATGCTTGGGCTGGTGGTCGTCGCCCATGCCGAGGATGGCGGGTTGACCGGCTCGGCGGTCGCCACAGCCGGAGAGACGGCCACGAGGCTCGGGCTGCCTGCGGCCCCGGCCGAGGCTGAGGCACTGGCGATCGCCCGCGACATTGCACTGGCTGAGCTGGCCGGGGCACGGCTCCATATCCGCCAGGTGACCACTGCGGCAGGACTGGCGCTGGTTCGCGCAGCCAAAGCGCGGGGGCTGCCGGTAACCGCCGGGGTAACCCCGGCGCATTTCATGCTGTCGGATATCGCGACTTCGGATTTCCGCACCTTCGCCCGCCTGTCCCCGCCGCTCCGCGCCGAGGCAGACCGGCAAGCTGTACTGGCCGCGCTGGCCGACGGGACGATCGACGTCATTTCATCCGGGCATGATCCGCGCGGACCCGAAGACAAGCGCCTGCCGTTTGCCGATGCCGAACCGGGGATGGCCGGAGCCGAAGTTCTGCTGCCGCTGACGCTGGGACTGGTCCGCGATGGGGTGATCGATCTGGCCCATGCCTTTGTCCTGCTGGCCACCAATCCGGCAGCGCTGCTGGGGGTCAATGCCGGGCGGCTGGAAGTGGGCGCAGAGGCCGATCTCGCCTTGATCGAGCCCGACCGGCCATGGATCGTCGATGCCGACAAGATGGCCGCCAGCGCTGGCAATACACCATTTGACCGGCAGCCTGTGCAAGGCCGCGCCACTGCGCTGTTCAAGGGCGGCGCACCGGTTGAATCATAGAAAAACCCCCTCCGTCTGCACGAAGGGGGTCAATCGTTGTCAGGAGACTGAAAGTTTAGCGGCGCGCCAGTTTCGTGGCCATGCTGCTGCGCGCCAGTGACGGCTTGCCCGCTACGGTTGCTCGGGCCGGAAGTGCCGAATAGGCAAAGCAAACACCGCCCCGCGCCTTGACGCTGGAGCACATGCCCGACGCCGATCTGGCGTCAAACCCTGCCGCTGCAACACGCCAGAAGTTCTTGCCGTGCACCACCGCAGGGGTAATCGCCATGCGATAGCTGCGCAGACCGGGATTGCGCTTGGCAAAGATTCCCCAGGCCCGGCGGGCACCCTGGGGGCTCGAAAAGCTACCCAGTTGAACCAGATGCGAACCCTTGGCCCGCGCCGCGCGCGGCTTGGCTGCTGTGGCGGTTGGCGCGTTATAGGTCACCCGGGCTGGAGCCACACGAACTGGCTCCGCCGAAACGGTACGGACTTCAATGCTGGGTACTGACTGGACTAAGGGAGCGGCAACAAACGCCTGGTCGAAGTTCTCTGCAGGAGCGGCTGATGCCACGACCGGCGTAACTGCTGCCAGTTCGGCCGGCGGCTGATCGGCACTGGCGGCAACCGCAACCGGCGCTGCTGCTTCGA
The DNA here is from genome assembly GCA_031372185.1 of Novosphingobium sp. Classification (GTDB taxonomy): domain Bacteria; phylum Pseudomonadota; class Alphaproteobacteria; order Sphingomonadales; family Sphingomonadaceae; genus Novosphingobium. Next base: position 20,548 of record JANMKT010000064.1, on the reverse strand, counting down.
CGGCCAGCTGCTGTGTGGTGGGCGAGGCATTCAACGCCAGCGCTTGCGGCTGGCCCGGATCGCTCCGCACCGGCACGGTCAGCAAAGTGGCAATCCGCTTGTGGTAATCCTCGGGCCGGGCCTGCATTGCCCATTCGCTGATCCGCGCATCGACCTTGTCGGCCGGAAGATCCTGCGCGACCATCAGCCGCGCTTCACGCCAGCGCCCGTCGAGGGCAAAGGCATAGGCCAGGTTCTGGCGAATCTTCGCGGAAGGCTCACTGGTGCGCACTGCATCGCTCAGCACGGCAACCCCGCGTGAGGTTTCGCCCGCCAGGGCCAAAGCCAGACCGAGATCGCTGGCCGGAATGGCATCGCGCCAATCATTGAGGATCGCGACTGCATCCTGGTTGCGGCCGGCCGCGACATTGGCCAGCGCCAGCGCCAGCGCAGTACGCGCGCTGTTGTCACCCAGTTCCATGGCATCATTGAAAGTCGTTGCAGCCGAATCAAATCGACCGGCCCGCAGATAGGCATTTCCAAGCAGAGCCCGATAGGCAGGCTCACGCGGGGAAGCTGCAACCACAGCCTCGGCCAACGAGATTGCCTTGTCGATCTTGCCCTTGTTAAGCGCGTTCTGGGCCTCGCTGGCGGTTGTGTCGGTGCCTGGCTTAGCGGTGGCGACAGTGCCTGCGGACATCAGCGCAGCAACCGCCACGCCGGCAAGGCCGAGCGGCAAGATGGCACGACGGATACGAGTGGCGGTCATCGGACTTTCCCCTCTTTCAAATATCATTTCAACGCTTCTTCGCAACTTGCGCCGCGAGCGAAGTCACATCGGGCAAACCATCAAGCAGCAGGTCGAGCGCTTCGGTGACCAGCTGCTGGGCGCTGCGGTTACCAATCGCGCAGGCCATGCGGAGCTTGAGATGACGGTCGGAATCGACTCGCAGGGTAAAAGCTGCGCGGCGGCCATCGGCCAGTGCCGAGCGGCGCGGCCGATCATAGCGGGCTTTGGCGGCAAGGCGCTGGGCAATTGCTTCTTGCTGTCGCAACACTTCAGGCACGATCGAGATCACTTCAGCGCCAGACGATTCGTCCGAAGGCTCATGGCCCATGTCGTTCCAGCCAAGATCCTCGTGCCGCGCGTGATCCTCCTCGTAATCATCGAGGCTGAGGTGCTGCATCTGCGGACGCATCGCCGGACGGGCGCCACCCTTGCGGGCCAGCAATGTCGGCGAGAGCGAGGCGAAATGCTTGGGTTCTGACATGCTCTCCACTCCCCTCACGAACCAGCCACGCGGCGGCCGAAGCCGCCAGCGGGACGTTGCACCCCTGGCATGACCGAGACGCTGCCCGGAGCAGCGAAAACGGTCCGGCGGAAGTTCTTTTCGAGGCGGTCGGAGATATAATTCCACAAGGCGACCACTTCGGCCGCTGAACGGCCATTGGGATCGACTTCCATGACCGTGCGGCCATCAATCATCGAGGCGGCAAAATCGGTGCGGTGGTGCAAGGTAATCGGGGCGACGGTGCCGTGCTGCGACAGCGCGACAGCGGCTTCCGAAGTGATCTTGGCCTTGGGAGTGGCTCCATTGATCACGAAGATCAGCGGCTTTCCGGCGCGCTCGCATAGATCAACCGTAGCCCCCACTGCGCGCAGATCATGTGGACTTGGCCGGGTTGGCACCACGATCAGCTCGGCCACCGAGATGACGCTCTGGATCGCCATGGTGATCGCCGGCGGCGTATCGATGACCGCCAGACGGAACCCTTGCTGGCGCAAAACCGCCAGATCGCTCGCCAGACGCGCCACGGTGGTCTGGGCAAAGGCGGGAAATTCCTCCTCTCGCTCATTCCACCAGTCGGCGGTCGAGCCCTGCGGATCAATATCGATAAGCACAACCGGCCCGGCGCCAGCGCGCTGGGCCTGCACGGCGAGATGGCCAGACAACGTGGTCTTGCCCGATCCCCCCTTTTGCGATGCCAATGCCAAAACGCGCAATGCAAGTCCCCCCGAAATCCGAATACAAAGAATGCGATTGGATGGATGGATCGCAGATCGTTCCTAATTTTAGGTTAATTGTGCCCGGCTCATTCTTGCATCATTCAAGAAGCTGAGGCTTGCATCATTCAAGAGGTTGGGGCTGATCCTGCCGCATAAAGCCTTTGCTAACCGGGCATTTATCATGCCAGTTAAGCGTGGGATAAGGGCCGGTGAGCGAATTGACCGGTCTCGCCATGGGCAGCAACGAAGATCCGATTAACCGGGCCTTCGCGGGGACGGAGAAATACCATGGGCGGCAGGGTTTTTTGTGCAATGTTCAATCTGGCCGCAGCAATCGCGCTGTCCGCCCCGGCCGCAGTACGTGCAGATGCCCAAAGCGATCTTAATGCCAGCGTGCAGGCCGGACTCAGTGCCTGGGCGCTGGGCGACTATTCCGGCGCGACCCGCCAATGGCAAGGTCCGGCAGCAGCGGGTGATGCCGACGCGCAGTTCCTGATGGCCGAAGCTTACAAGCAGGGTCGCGGGGTTACCCAGGATCTGGCCAAGGCCGAGGCGCTTTATGGCAAGGCGGCCAGCCAAGGCCATAAGCAGGCATCCGATGTTTATGGACTGCTGCTGTTCGATCGCGGCCAGCGGACCCAGGCTATGCCCTATGTCCGCGCCGCCGCCGAACGGGGCGAGCCGCGCGCACAGTATCTGCTGGGCCTGGCCCATTTCAACGGCGATCTGGCGGCGAAGGACTGGGTCCGCGCCTATGCCCTGGTCAGCCTGGCGCAGCAGGCGGGCCTCCCCCGGGCAACGCCTGCGCTGGCGCAAATGGACAAGTATATCCCGCTTGCGCAGCGCCAGCAGGCCGCTGCGCTGTCAGTCGGGCTGGCGAGCCGGGCCGACGCAACCCTGGCGCGCCAGCTGGCCGCTGCCGAGCTGCGTAACGCCGTCCCTGCCGCCATTCCCGCTAGCCCCAGCCCGCGCGGAGACAGTCCGCACACTGCCGGAGCCGATTATGCCCGGCCTGCGGTAACGCTTGCCGATCCGCCGGAGCCTGTCCCGCGCCCGCTCGCGCGCCCTGCCACCGCCGCGCGCTCAGCAGCGGCCAGCGGCGTATGGCGGATCCAGCTGGGTGCCTTCGGGGTGGCAGCGAACGCCGATGCGCTGTGGAGCAAGCTCCGTGCCCGGCCTGAACTGGCAGGTCATCCCCGGATCAATGCCGCAGCCGGCGGCGTCATCAAATTGCAGGCTGGCGGCTTTGCCTCGCAGGATGCAGCCAGGGCCGCCTGTGCGCGGCTGGCCTCTGCCGGAGTGAGCTGTCTCGCCGTGCGCTGACCCCCATGGCCGGATCGCGGCACTCGATCTGGTCCGCGGGATCGCCGTGCTGGGCATCCTTGCCGTCAATCTGGCCGGTTTCGCCGGACCGACCGGGGCAACGCTAAGCCCGCATACGCCTCTGCCCGGTTCCCCTGTCGATGAAGCCGCCTTCGCCCTGATCTTCGTGGTGTTCGAAGGCAAGATGCGGGCGCTGTTCACCCTGCTGTTTGGGGCGAGCATGCTGCTGTTTGTCGAGCGGGCCGAGGCCGCAGGCCGCAATGGCGCAGCGCTGCAATACCGCCGCCTTGGCTGGCTGCTGCTGTTCGGCCTGCTCCATTACCTGCTGCTGTGGTGGGGTGACATTCTGTTCCTCTATGCCGCAATCGGGCTGCTTGCGTTGCGCTTTCGCCGCGCCGATCCCCATGCATTGGCGGCGGCCGCGCTCCTGCTGTTCGCGGGCTGGCATGGCTTGGGGGCCATCTCGGCCCAACCGGGCGTCACGATCGAGGAGCAGGTCCGCACGGGTGCAGCGCGTCCGGCGCTGGTCGCGCAGCACAACAAAGAGGCCGCAGACGCGCAAGTCGCAAGCGAGCGCGAACTGGCGCGATACCGCGCGCCGTTCCTCGCCCAGATCAAGGACAAGATCCTGCACCGCCCGTTCTGGCAATTGAGGATGACACTGTTCAATTTTGGCGAGACCTTTCCGCTGATGCTGATCGGGATGGCGTTGTATCGCAGCGGCTTTTTCAGCGGAGCCTGGCCCCGCCGCCGCTTGTGGCAACTGGCCGGCGGCGGACTGGCGCTGGGCCTGGTCCCGACACTCGCGGTGCTCGGCTGGGTCTGGCCGCGCCACTTCCCAGTGCAAGCGATGAGCGCGGGCATCAATTATTGGACCGCGCTGCCCCATTTGACCATGGCGCTGGGCTATGCCGCGCTGCTGATGCTGGCCGCGCCGCGCCTGCTGCAAACCCGGCTGGGCCAGCGGATCGAGGCGGCGGGGCGGATGGCATTCAGCAATTACCTTGGCACCACACTGGTGATGACCGGGATCTTCTATGGCTGGGGACTGGGCCTGATCGGCACGGTCGGCGCGGCAGGACAGCTGCTGTTCGTGGCGCTGGGCTGGGCACTGATGCTGGCGTGGAGCAAGCCGTGGCTCGGTCAGTTCAGGCAAGGCCCGCTCGAATGGCTGTGGCGCTCGCTAACCGAAGGACGGCGGCTGGCGTTTCGGCGTTAATCCGGGGCGAACGGGTTCTTCGCGCTACGCAGCGTCAGCCGGATCGGAACCGCATCGAAGCCCAGTTCGCGGCGGATGCCGTTGACGAGGTAGCGGCGATAGCTTTCGGGCAGCATATCCAGCCTTGTGCCGAAAATGACAAAGCCGGGCGGCCGGGTCTTGGCCTGGGTGATATAGCGCAGCTTGATCCGCTTGCCGCCCGGCGCCGGCGGCGGGTTGGCAGCCAGTGCATCATCGAACCAGCGGTTGAGCGCGCCGGTGGCGACGCGCTTTGACCAGGTCTCGCGCAGATCGAACGCCGCGCCCAGCATCTGGTCCAGCCCCTTGCCGGTCCGCGCCGAAACCGCAATCAGCGGCACGCCGCGAACCTGCGCCAGCCCATCCTCCAGCGCGGCGCGAATGCCGTTGAACAGGCCCGAGGGATCCTCGGCAATGTCCCATTTATTGACCGCGATCAGCAGCGCCCGGCCTTCTTCGAGGACATGGCTGGCGATCTTGAGATCCTGATGCTCGAGACCTTGGGTGGCATCAAGCAGCAGCACCACCACTTCGGCAAAATCAACCGCGTGGCGCGCATCGGCGACCGCCATCTTTTCCAGCTTCTCGGTAATCCGCGCTTTCTTGCGCATACCAGCCGTGTCGATCAGCCGCACCGCGCGGTCCTCGCGCAGCTTGGGATCGTGCCACACCCAGTCGACCGCAATCGAATCGCGGGTAATCCCGGCCTCTGGCCCGGTCAGCAGCCGGTCTTCGCCCAGAAAACGGTTGATCAGGGTTGATTTGCCCGCATTAGGACGCCCGACGATGGCGAGCTTCAACGGGCCGGACAGCTCGTCCTCATCCTCAGCCTCGTCAGGATCGCGCTGCTTGTCGGCCAGATGCGGCAACAGCGCTTCGAACAGATCGCCCAGCCCCTGGCCATGTTCGGCCGAAAAGGCGACCGGATCGCCGAACCCGAGCGAAAACATCTCGTATAGTCCGCCATCTCCTGCGTTCCCCTCGGCCTTGTTGGCCACCGGGATCACCGGCACCTTGGCGCTGCGCAGCCAGCGGGCGATTTCCGCGTCGAGCGGGGTCAGCCCGGCCCGCGCGTCGATCACGAACAGCGCGACGGTGGCACCAACCAGCGAAACCTCGGTCTGCTGGCGCATCCGGCCGGGCAGCGTGGTGGGATCGGTATCCTCCCAGCCGGCCGTATCGACGATGGTGAAATCCAGCCCGAGCAAATGCGCCTCGCCAAACCGGCGATCGCGCGTGACGCCGGGCTGATCATCGACCAGCGCGAGCTTCTTGCCGACCAGCCGGTTGAACAGCGTCGATTTGCCAACATTTGGCCGGCCGATGATGATGACTTGCGGGAGCATTCGTGCGCCAACTGACCGCTCTGGTCGCGCTTGGCAAGCGAAACGGCACATCCTTGACCTGCTGTTAACCATAACTGGCAATCCGGTGCTAACTCTCTCCTGCAAGGTTCCGTCAAATGAAATGGCACCATCTTGCAGGCCCGGCGCTGGCGCTAATGGCCTTATCCGCCCCGGCAACCGCCGATCCTGCGGTTGCTCTCGACATCGTATCGGGCGGTGGCGCGGCAGCACTCCCGCCCTATCTGCAATGCGTTCCCTATGCGCGCGATGTTTCGGGCATCCATATTTATGGCGATGCCCATACTTGGTGGAATCAGGCCGAAGGGCGCTATGCCCGCGGCTATGTTCCCAAAGTTGGCGCGGTGATGGCCTTCAAGCCGCATGGCAACTCGCAGCTGGGCCATGTCGCCGCGATCAGCCGGATCATCGATTCTCGAACCGTGCTGATCCGCCATGCCAACTGGTCACCGATCAACGGCCGCCGCGGCCAGATCGAGGACGATGTCCGCGTGGTGGACGTTTCGCCGAACAATGACTGGAGCGAAGTGCGCGTGTGGTTTGCCCCGATCCAGGCACTGGGCGGCACCGCCTGGCCGGTCCAGGGCTTCATCTACAACGACAAGCCCGTGCGCGGCGAGACAGTTCTGGCCGCAGCAGAGAAAAGCCCGGAAAGAGGCAGCGACCCGATCGGCGACATTATCGCTGCGCGATTGCGATAAATTCATCCCCGCAAAAGCGGGGATCGCTGGCCGCATCATTCACAGCTGGCATCGAGGAGGCCAGCGGTCCCGGATCAAGTCCGGGACGACGGATTCAGGCTTTCGCCACTGGCGCGTCTTCGCCCAGATCCTCGAACCAGGCTTCGACCGGACCGCTCAGCTTGAGCGTCAGCGGCTGGCCCTTGCGGTCCATCGACTTGCCGGCCTGCACCCGCACCCAGCCCTCGGAAATCGAATATTCCTCGATATTGGTGCGGACCACGCCCTTGAAGCGGATCCCGATGCCGCGCATCAGCACCTCCTCGTTGAAGAACGGGCTGCGCGGATTGATCGCCAGATGATCGGGGGGCACGTCAGGGCCTGCTGTGGTTTCTTCACTCATGATGTGGGCATCTAGGCATCGCAGGCCGCTTGTCAATTCGGCAGAGTTTGGCTAATGGCGCGCGCTCCGCACATGAGCGGGCGCGTAGCTCAGTGGTAGAGCACACCCTTCACACGGGTGGGGTCGCAGGTTCAATCCCTGCCGCGCCCACCATTGGCGCCGCCCATCGGTGCGATGGCACCTCACCCGCCCTACCCACCACAGCCCGTCATCCTGAACTTGTTTCAGGACCCATCGCGCCTTGGGCACCTTTCGCTCGTGGGGAGAAATGGGTCCTGAAACAAGTTCAGGATGACGATGGGGGGAGTGTTGCGTGTGACGCGGTGAGGCGGCATAGCCCCCACACCATGCATGACATCCGATATATCCGAGAAAATCCGCAAGACTTCGACGCCGCGCTGGCGCGGCGGGGAGTCAATTTTGCGATCATCATTGATGACGCCGACCCGTTGCCCGGTGTCGGTCCAGACTGTCTGCCCTCTATTCACATCCTTAAGTTAGATGAGTGGCGGCGCAGTGTGGCCACGGAATTACAAATTCTACAGAGCAAGAGAAATGAAATTTCAAAGCTCATTGGGCAATCAAAAACAGTAGATCCGAGCCTAAATATCGCTGTTTTGAAAAATGAGATTTCTACAATCAAGGAACTAATCGAAATTAATTCCGGCATTGAGAAAAATCTCACAAAACAACTTCACGACACATTATCAGTCTATCCCAACCTCCCCGACCCCGGCGTTCCCGACGGCACTGATGAATCACAAAACGTTGAAGTCAGTCGCTGGGGAACGCCGCGCCAGTTTAATTTCACGCCGAAGGAACACGCAGACCTCGGCCCTGCACTCGGCCTCGACTTTGAAACTGGCGCGCTGCTCTCGGGCTCGCGGTTCACATTCCTGCGCGGACAAATGGCGCGGTTGCAGCGTGCGCTTGGCCAGTTCATGCTCGATACGCAGACTTTGCAACGTGGTTATACCGAGTGTGCAACGCCGTTGCTTGTCCGCGAAGAGGCCCTGTTCGGCACTGGCCAGCTCCCCAAGTTCGCCGAGGACAATTTCCAGACCACCGATGGCCGCTGGCTGATCCCCACCGCCGAAGTTTCGCTGACCAATTCGGTCCGCGAGCAGATTCTCGATACCGCCACCCTCCCGATCCGCCTCACCGCGCTGACCCCCTGCTTCCGCTCCGAGGCGGGGGCGGCGGGCAAGGATACGCGCGGCTATATCCGCCAGCACCAGTTCGAGAAGGTCGAGCTGGTTTCAATCTGCCGTCCGGAAGATTCGCCCGCCGAGCATGAGCGGATGGTGCAGGCCGCTGAATCGATCCTCGAGGCGCTTGAGCTGCCCTATCGCAAGCTGCTGCTGTGTGCCGGCGACATGGGCTTTACTGCGCGCAAAACTTTCGATCTGGAAGTCTGGCTGCCGGGGCAGAATGCCTATCGCGAGATTTCCTCGATTTCGAACTGCGGCGATTTTCAGGCGCGGCGGATGAACACGCGGTTCCGGCCCGAAGGCGCAAAAACCAACGAATTCGTCCATACCCTCAACGGTTCGGGGCTGGCAGTCGGGCGGACGCTGGTGGCGGTGCTCGAAAATGGCCAGCAGGAGGACGGCTCGATTGATCTGCCAGCCGCGCTCCATCCCTATATGGGCGGGATCACCCGGCTTGAGGTGCCCGGCTGATGCGGATCCTGCTGACCAATGACGATGGCATCCACGCTCCCGGCCTCGACGTGCTGGAAGCGCTGGCCCGCCAGTTCAGCGACGATATCTGGATCGTTGCCCCGGCCGAGGAGCAATCGGGCGCCGGCCATTCGCTGACCCTGTCGCGCCCGGTGCGGCTGCGCCAGCATAGCGAGCGGCGCTTCTCGGTATCGGGCACGCCGACCGATTCGGTGATGATGGCGCTGCGTGAGGTAATGCCATCGCCGCCCGATGTCATCCTCTCGGGCGTCAATCGCGGGGCCAATCTGGGCGATGATGTGACCTATTCGGGCACCGTTTCGGCGGCGATCGAGGGCGCGCTGGCGGGGATCCGCTCGATTGCGCTGAGCCAGGTCTACGCCGCTGAAGGGATGGGCGACAACGTGCCCTTCGCCGCAGCGCGGGAATGGGGCGCAAAAGTGCTCGCCCCGCTGCTTGATGTGCCGCTGCCGCCGCGCACTTTGGTCAATGTCAATTTCCCGGCGCTGCTGCCCGAGGAGATCCAGGGCATCCGCGTCGTCCGCCAAGGCTTTCACGATTATGCGCGCGGCTCGGTTGTTGAAGGACTTGATCCGCGCGGCTACCGCTATTTCTGGTTCGGCTTGCACGGGATCGAGCATACGCCGGGCAATGCGACCGATCTGGAAGCGATTGCGGATGGCTTCATCTCGGTCACCCCGCTCCAGCTTGATCTGACCCACAACGCCTCACTGGCGGAACTGGCAGGACGGTTCGGATGAGGCGCTGGCTGGTCCTGTCGGGTTTGGCGGTGCTGCTCGCCGCGCCGCTGGCCGCCAAGGACGCCGAGCCCAAGATCGAGGTCGAACATCTGGTGAAAGCGGGCGAGACACTGGGCGGGATCGCCGCCCGCACCGAAGTGCCCCGGATCCTGATAATCGAGGCCAATGGCCTGAAAGCGCCGTTCACCCTGCGCAGCGGACAAAGCCTGATTATCCCGCGCCGCCGCAGCCATGTGGTAAAGCCCGGCGAAACCGGCTTTGGCATCGCGCTTGAGTATGGCGTACCGTGGGGCGTGATCGCGGTGGCCAACGGGTTCGATTCCAAGGCACCGCTGCGGACCGGGCAGAAGCTGGCGATTCCGACGGTGAGCAAGGCCCCAGCCGGTGGCCCGCTTGCTGCACCCGCCAGCGAATCGCCTGATCCTTTCAGCGCTCCACCCCAGCTTAGCTGGCCGGTGCAAGGCCCGATCCGCCGCAGCTTTGCCCCGCGCGGCAAGCGTAACTACCATGACGGGATCGATATCACCGCCGAAGAAGGCACCGCTGTGCGCGCCAGCGCGGCAGGGCGGGTGATCTATGCCGAGGCCGGCCCCAGCGAATATGGCAACACCGTGATCATCCACCACGGCGAGCGCTGGACCACCACCTATGCCCAGCTCAGCCGGATCACGGTCAAGCATGGTGAGCGGGTCAAGGTCGGCGAGCGCATTGGCCTGATCGGCCACAGCGGCATTGCCCGCGGCGACGGGCTCCACTTCGAAGTGCGCCACAACCGCGAGGCGCTGGATCCGGAGAAGATACTGCCGCCCCGTCTGGACGATCAACCCAAAAGCCGGATCACGCCATAAACCAGAAGGTCGTGCCCATCACCAGATAGGCGCAAATCCAGAAAGTCGCATGGGTGATCGTTGCCTCAAGCAAGCTGCGCTGGTGGCCAAGCGTGATCCACAGCGCCGGGACAATGAAAGTCACCGCCAGTCCGCCGGACATCATGAAATAGAGCCACGGCTTCATGGCCAGCGTTTCTCTGCCGACCCGCGCAAACATATGTCCCAGCATGATTGCCGAAATCAGCAGCAACACAAATGTAATGGTGATCTGCGCCACCGGAATGCCGCGCGCCAGCGACCGCGGGCCAGTGGCGGCAGTCTTGATCCGCCCGAACAGCGGGCCATACCACAGCTGCTCCAGGGCCAGCGCAGCTGCGGCTGCCAGCAAAACGCCCAACCAATTTACTGATCCCATCGCGTAAAACACTCCTCTGGCCGGGATGTAGAGCGGCGCAGCAGCAATTGCCAAGCTGTCCGCACCAGAATGCGGCGACATGGCCTAGTAATGCGGCAATCCACCGCATTGGAACGGCGCAGGTGACGCGGGCGAGATTTGCGGCATTTTGGTGTTTCGCATTTTCTGAGTCATCAGGTGATTACACCTGACCGGAAAATGCTCTATGCGGCGCGCCCATGGCATTAGAGATACCCGCACAGCGCAAGATCGGCATGGTCAGCCTCGGCTGCCCCAAAGCACTGGTCGATAGCGAACGAATCCTCACCCGGCTGCGCGCCGATGGCTATGCCATGTCCGCCGATTACGCCGGGGCCGATGTGGTGCTGGTCAACACTTGCGGCTTCCTCGATTCGGCCAAGGAGGAAAGCCTGGCCGCGATTGGCGAGGCGATTGCCGAGAATGGCCGGGTGATCGTGACCGGCTGCATGGGCAGCGAAGCCGAGCTGATCCGCGCAAAGTTTCCCGCCGTACTCGCGGTGACCGGCGCGCACCAGTATGAAGCGGTGGTCGAGGCCGTCCACGAAGCCGCGCCGCCCGGCCAAGGTCCGTATGTCGATCTGATCCCGCAGAATTACGCGGATATGGCGGATATCAAACTAACCCCGCGCCACTACAGCTATCTCAAGATATCCGAGGGCTGCAACCATTCCTGCGCCTTCTGCATCATCCCGCAATTGCGCGGCAAACTCGCCAGCCGGCGGATTGATGCAGTTTTGCGCGAGGCGGAAAAGCTAGTCGCGGCAGGCACGAAGGAACTGCTGGTGATCAGCCAGGATACTTCGGCCTATGGCGTCGATACCCGCCACGAAAGCCGCGCCTGGAAAGGCAATCCGGTCCGCGCCCATATGACCGATCTGGCCCGTGAACTGGGCGGCTTGCGCACTCCCCAAGGCACTGCGCCGTGGGTGCGGCTCCACTATGTCTATCCTTATCCCCATGTCGATGCAGTGATTCCGCTGATGGCTGAAGGACTGCTCACGCCCTACCTCGATATTCCGTTCCAGCACGCCAGCCCAGCGGTGCTGCGGGCGATGAAACGTCCGGCCAACGAGGCCAAGGTGCTGGAACGGCTGAAATCATGGCGCGAAATCTGTCCCGATATCGCGATCCGCTCAAGCTTCGTGGTTGGCTTCCCCGGGGAAACCGAAGCCGACTTCGAGTATCTGCTCGATTGGCTCGATGAAGCCCAGCTCGACCGGGTCGGCGCATTCCGCTTTGAGCCGGTGGCGGGCGCGGCCGCCAATGATCTGCCGAACCCCGTGCCCGAAGAGCTCAAGGAAGAACGCTATCAGCGGCTGATGGAAAAAACTGCCACGATCAGCGCCGCCAAGCTCGCCGCCAAAATCGGCCGGGTGATCCCGGTGATCGTCGATGAAGTGGGCGAGGCTGACGAAGACGGCGATATCGGCGCCACTGCCCGCTCACAAGCCGATGCGCCAGAGATCGACGGCAATGTGTTCCTGCGCAATGTTCCCGATTCCCTCGTCCCGGGCGATATCGCCCATGTGCTGATCGAAGATGCCGATGCGCATGATCTGTTCGGCGTAATTGCCACTGCCTGAAGACGATAAACGACCCGAAAATTAGGATTACGTAAACCATAGTGGTTTAGCTTTGCTCCTGCATGATCGCGTTTTCTGGTCAGCTGGGGAGAGAGCTTAGGGGCAATGGCAGTCAGCAGACTTCTTCGGGGATTGACCGGAAATTCCGGTGAGGCGGCTGCCGCAACGGCGGATTATGGCGCTGTGGCGGTTATCCGACCGACTGATGCGAAGCGTCGGCTGGCGGTTCTGGACGATTTTGAACGCGCCGGGATTGGTTGGCTCTGGGCGACGGACGCCGAAGCACGGTTGATCTATATTTCCGAGAACGCCGCCGAAAAGTTGGGCCGCTCGATCGAGGACCTGCTTTCCAAACCACTGATATCGCTGTTTGAAACCGATCCAGACGATCCGGACAACCGCTCTGGCCGCCCGCTCAATTTCCAGCTGAACGCTCGCAACAAGATCACCGATCTGACTGTCCGGCTGACGCTGGCCAAGGCTGAACAGGAAGGCCGCCAAACCTGGTGGTCGGTCTCTGGCCATCCGAAATTCGACAGTGGCGGCAAGTTTCAGGGCTACCGCGGCAGCGCGAAAGACATCACGGTCGAATATCAGCGCAAGCTGCAAGATTCCCACCTGGCCGAATATGATTCGCTGACCGGTCTGGCCAATCGTCATCGGCTTAACCGGCGGCTCGAATCGACCCTGACCGCTTACCGGGCGGCCAAGCGCAGCTGCGCCTTGATGATGATCGATCTCGATCGGTTCAAGCAGGTCAACGATACGCTGGGCCATCAGGCCGGCGACGAATTGCTCAAGCAGGTGGCCGATCGGCTTACCCGGGTCATCGGCGATCGTGGCGAGATTGGCCGGCTGGGCGGCGACGAGTTCCAGCTGATCCTGCCCGATGTGGATGACCGCGGAAAGCTGGGTGAACTTGCCGCAAAAATCATCCAGATCGTCTCGCAGCCCTATCCGATCGGGGATCAGCGGGCGATCATCGGCGCTTCTGTAGGAATCGCAATCGCGCCTTACGATGGCGTCGAAAAGGACGATCTGGTCCACAGTTCGGATCTGGCGCTCTATGCTGCCAAGAACGGCGGCCGCGGTCAGTTCCGGTTCTATTCGGCCGATCTCAAGGACGAGGCGGAAGAACGCCGCCTGCTTGAAGACGATATGCGCGAAGCCCTGGCCAGCGAGCAGCTGCAGCTGCATTATCAGCCAGTAGTCCGGGTCGATGACCATATGGTCATCGGGTTCGAAGGGCTGATGCGGTGGGAACACCCGGAACGCGGCAATGTCAGCCCTGGCCTGTTCATTTCGATTGCCGAAGAATCCAACCTGATCAACATGATCGGCGAGTGGGCCCTGCACCGCGCCTGCCGCGATGCGATGAACTGGCCCAAATCGGTGCGCGTGGCGGTCAATGTCTCGGCCAAGCAATTCACCAATCCCGGCTTTGTCGATATTGTCACCGACGTGCTGGCCACTTCCGGCATCGAACCTGATCGGCTTGAGCTGGAGCTGACCGAAAGCGTCTTCATGGGCGACAGCGAGGCCACTGACGAGACTTTCAAAGCGCTGAAACAGCTTGGGGTCCGCCTGGCGCTGGATGATTTCGGGACCGGCTATTCATCGCTCAGCTATCTGCGCTCTGCGCCGTTCGACAAGCTCAAGGTCGACAAGAGCTTCGTCGATACCTGCACCCAGACCGATCAGAACAGCGCCAAAATCATCGCCGCCATCATCGGCCTGTCCGATGCGCTGGGGATGGAAACCACAGTCGAAGGGGTCGAAGCCTTCGATCAGTTCAATCTGGTCTGCTCCAAGGGGGCAAAATTCATCCAGGGCTGGATCTACTCCAAGGCCCTGCGGCTCGAAGAAATCGAAGCACGGATGGGCTCGGGCGATTTCAAGATCATCCCGGATGGCCCGGACAAGCACCGCCACGAACGGCGTTCGGTGTACCGCCGGGTTGGCCTGATCCACGAAGACCACCGCTATGAGGTGGTGATGCGCGATCTATCCACCACCGGCGCGCGGGTCGAAGGGCTGATCGGGGTTCCCGACGGAACCGGGCTGGTGCTCGATATGGGCGGGGGCCAACTGGCCGTAGGCGAGGTAACCCGCAGCCAGGATGCGACCATCGCGATCGAGTTCGAAAGCCCGCTGGTCAGCGACGGCGCGGGCGGTCTGTGCACCCGCCACCGGGTTTCCCCCTATGCGCTGGCCGCAGCCGGGATGCCACTGGCCGCACTGCCGCCGGGGAGCTACCCGCTCGAGCTGAGCCCTAATGGGACAAAAAGCAAACCGCAATTCATGCAAGTGGTCGTCGCGCGCTAGCTTGCAGAGCCAGGGCAGCGCTTAGCGCGTGATACGAAAAAGTGGGAACCGTTTTCCGTAATAAATCACGCGACAACAAAGAATTATAGAGCATGAGGCGATTCAGTTTTATCGCATCATGCTCTAGAATAACCGGGTAACCTCATGGAACAAGGCACCAAACGGGGTCAGGAAAGTGCGCCGCATCGCATGGAGCACTTCGCGGATCCCCTCGTCTGCATCGTGTTCGCGGTCGCGGATCGCACAAATCCGGGCGGCGCGCGATCCTTCGCCATTGGTCAGATTGACCAGCGCCTCGGCTGCGATGCTGTCGCTGTTGCGGTGTGGCGCTTGAACATCGAAAAGAAATCACCCGATTTGGGCAGCAGCCGCTGGAACCAGCCGAAAATAGCATTCAGCAGCAAGCCGACAATCCACAGCTGCGGCCTAGCCGATGGTACTGGCTAAGGGCAGCCCACTCATGATATGGTTCAGTCATCCGATGGGAGAGAGCCATGTCAGCCCCAACGCCTCGATCAACCGCCGTGTCACGGATCCTTGCCATCGCAGCCTTTACGCTGGCCGGAGCCAGCCTGCCCGTCTGGGCCATGGGCGGCGGCGGTGGAGGTGGCTCGGCACCCAGCCAGACGGCGCCGCAGTTCGATCCGGCTGTGGAATATCGCAGCGGGGTCGAAGCCTTGGCTGCCGAGCGCTGGAAAGATGCCGAAAAGGCCTTCCGCAATGTGCTCTCAATCGCCCCGCGCGATGCGAACAGCAACTATTTGATGGCGCTGAGCAAGCTTGGCCGCAATGACTACAAGGGTGCCAAATCCTTCCTCGATAAGGCAGTTCGATATGGCCCCGACCTGATCCCGGCGCACCAGCAGCTTGGGGTTACCCTCGCGAAGCTTGGCGATCCGGTCAAGGCCAAGGCAGAGCTTGACTGGCTGCAGGCCCATGCCACCAGCTGCGCCGGCACCTGCGCCGATAATGCTGCGCTGGCCGCAGCAGTCCAGACCGTCGAGGCTGCGTTGACAGCCGGCAAGCAGGCCAGTGTTGCCCTGCCCCGGCTTGACCGCTTTGCCTCGGACACTATCGCCGACAGCGCTTATCTGTCGGCCGTGTCGCTGATCAACGAGCATCGTTATGGCGAAGCGATTGTCTCGCTCGAAACCGCCGGGCAGGCGCTCGGGCCGCATCCCGATGTGCTGACCTACCTGGGTTTCGCCAACCGTAAGTTACAGCGCTATGCTGTGGCTGAAGCCTATTACCGCGAGGCGCTGGCGGTCGCGCCGGGACATCGCGGAGCCACCGAATACTATGGCGAAATGATGCTGGAACGGGGCGACATCGCCGGTGCCAGCCGGATGCTGGCGCGGCTTGACAATCAATGCACCTATGGCTGTGCCGAAGCGGATGAGCTGCGCCGATGGATCGACCGGCGATCAAGCGCTTCCTGAGCATCGCTGCCCTGCTGGTTGCGACCGGTGCGGCTGCGCCAGAACCGGGCTTGCGAGCATCGCGCTGGACTGCACCTGACCGGGTGGCAGAAGTGCTGACAACCGAGCCCGCCGAATGCCTGCACCCGGTCGCCGATCCAGTGCTGGACTTGCGCGTTTCGATCGGTCGAACAGCTTTCCGCTCTCCCCTGCTGCTGGGCGGGCAAGCCGCCCGGATCGGCCTGTCCTGCAACAGTTGCCACCGCAGCGGGCGCGGCAACCCGGCCTTTGTGTTCCTGGGTGTTTCGGGAGAACCGGGGACCGCCGATGTTACCTCTTCGCTGTTCAGCTCGCACCGCGGCGACGGTCTCTTCAATCCTCGGCCGATCCCCGATCTGAGCGGACTCAAAACCGGACTGAAAGTCGATCAGACTGCAGCGGTCCACCGGCTTGAACCGTTCATCCGCGGCCAGATCATGGAAGAGTTTGACGGGCCCGAGCCGACCCCTGCCACGCTCGATGGGCTGGCCTCGTATGTTCGGGCGCTCGCCCCGCAATATTGCACAGCGCCGGTGCCGATCACGCTAGCCCGCGATCTGGCCCGCGCGGACGAGGCGCTGGCGAGCGCGATCACTCTGCTTAGCCAGGGCGATCCGGCAACCGCGCGGGTCATGATCGCCGCTGCCCGGTCTGCACTGGGATTGATCGACGAGCGCTATCAGCCCCGCGCGCTGCACGCGCGCACTGCCGGATTGCGGCGAGCTTCGCTGGCGCTGGGAGCGATCGAGCGCCGGCTTCCCGGCGATCCGAATGGCGCAGCAGCGGCGCTGTCAGCCTGGCTCGCCGCCAAGGACAGCTGGCGCAGTGGCTTGCGCGCCGCCGAGGGTCGTTCGCTCTACAATCCGGGGCTGCTCAGGTAAGCCGGGCAGCCGGTGCCGACGGGCCGCACATAGACCCGGGTTACCACCGGAAACGCCCGCGCCACGGCCTGTTCGATATCGCGGACGGTCTGTTCCACCTCGCGCGCGGTGATCGTGTCCTCGAAATCGGCGCTGATGACGCTGATCACCATATCGGGGGCCTGATGAACGGTGAGGATTTCATGAACCGCAACCACCCCGGTATGGCTCGCCGCACACTGCCGGATCGCTTCGATCAGCGCGGGATCGGCGCTTTCACCGATCAGCAATCCCTTGGCCTCGATCAGCAGCACCACCGCGGTGCCGCCCAGCACCAGCCCGATCAACACCGATGCGGCGCCGTCCCAGCGCGGATCGCCGGTCCAGTGGGCCAAGGCGATCCCGCCCGCCGCAATCGCCAGACCGGCCATGGCCCCGGCGTTTTCCAGCAGCACGATCAGCGTTGGCGCATCCTTGGTATCGCGGATCGCGCGGAACATCGATTTGGCCCCGCGCGCGAGGTTGAACGCCTTCATCGCTTCCCAGGTTGACCAGGCTTCGAGCGCGGCGGCAACGCCGAGCACCACAAAGGCGACCCCGATTCCGCTGGCCGGCTCTGGATCAAGAATATGAAGCACGCCTTCGTAAAGCGACACCCCCGCCCCCAGCGAGAAGACCAGCATCGCGACGACAAAACTCCAGAAATAAAGCTCGCGGCCATAGCCCAACGGGTGGATCGCATCGGCCTGCTTGCGGCTGCGGCGGGTGCCGTACAGCAGCAGCACATGGTTGGTCGAATCGACCAGCGAATGAACCCCTTCGGTGATCATGGCCGATGATCCGGTGATCCCGGCAGCAATAAATTTGGCGATGGCAATCCCGACATTGGCAGCCAATGCGGTAATTATCACCCGGTTGGAGCCTTGGCTGGCCATCTACAGCCACCCGATTTTGCGGAACCGCAGCCATAACCCCAAGCAGATCACAGCTATCCCGCCCACCACAATGAAATAGCCATAGCGCCACTCCAGCTCGGGCATGAAGCGGAAGTTCATCCCGTATATCCCCGCAATCGCGGTCGGTACGGCCAGGATTGCGGCCCAGGCGGCCAGTTGCCGGGTCATTTCCCCCTGGCGATGGACTTCGAGCAGGCTGGCGGTCTCAACGATGCTGGCCAGCGTTTCCTTGAGCCCCTCCATCCGCGCCATGGTCCGGCGGACATGATCGAGCACATCGCGGAACCAGACCCGCGCGCCAGGATCGATCACCGGCAGTTCGGTGCTTGCCAGCCGTTCGCAAACTTCTTCCATCGGACCGATAATCCGGTGAAACCGGCGCAGCTGCCGGCGTTGGCGGAAAATCCGGCGGATCGTCGATTGCTCGGGGAACACATCGATCGCCCGCTCTTCCATTACCTGCACCGATGTTTCCAGCTGCTCCATGATCGGCTGATAGCCATCGACAATGAAATCGAGGATCGCATGGGCCACATAATCCGGTCCCTCGGCCAGGCGCTCGGCATTCAGTTCCAGCCGCTGGCGCAAAGCATTGTGCGCGCGGGTTGAGCCGAACCGGACGCTGACGATGAAATCCCTGCCCAGGAAGATCGCCGTCTGGCCATAAGCGATATTCTCACCCTCTGCGATTGCGGCAGTCCGGGCGACGATGAACAGCTGCTGCCCATAAACCTCAACCTTAGGCATCTGGTTGGGGTTGAGCGCATCTTCGACCGCCAGCGGATGCAAGCAGAACTGGCTGCGGACCAGCTCCATTTCCGCAGGGGCTGGATCAGCCAGGCCAATCCAATCAAAATGATGCGCGGGCAACGGATCACGCGCATTACCATCGACGGTCAACGCATGATCGGATCGGTTCCCGGCGGAATAACGGTGTGCGGCAATAATCGGCATTGCATCGCAGTGCCAAACGGTAATGATGCTGGCAATCAAAAGTGAGATAGCTTACATTATTGTTAATAACCGAGCGGAGAAGACCCCATGAATGCCCACACTGCGATGAGCGACTCGGTTGATGTGCTGATTGTCGGCGCGGGCCTCTCGGGCATCGGGATGGCGGCGCATCTGGAAATGCTGTGTCCCGGCAAGAGCTATGCGGTGGTCGATCGCCGCGCCGATCTGGGTGGGACGTGGGACTTGTTCCGCTATCCCGGGATCCGCTCGGACAGCGATATGCACACGCTCGGCTTTATTTTTGAGCCGTGGACCCATGAGAAATCCATCGCCGACGGTCCGGCGATCCTCGATTATCTGAACCACATCGTCGATGAGCGCGGCATCCGCTCGCACATGCGGATGGGCTGCAAGGTGATCTCAGCCGATTGGCACGGCGCCAGCGCCCAGTGGCAGGTGGTCCTGGAAGACAAGGCGGGCGCGTGCAGCACGGTCCAGGCCGGCTGGCTTTACCTTGGCTCGGGCTATTACGATTACGATGATCCCTATGATGCCCAGATCCCCGGACGAGCGGACTTTGCCGGCCAGATCATTCATCCCCAGTTCTGGCCGAAAGATCTCGACTATCGCGGCAAGCGCGTGGTGATCGTCGGTTCGGGCGCAACCGCCGTCACCATGGTGCCCGCGATGGCAGAGGATGCAGCGCATGTCACCATGCTGCAGCGGACCCCGACCTGGTATGGCTCGCGTCCGGCGAAAGACTGGTTTGCCAACATGTTGCGCAAGATCCTGCCCGAAACTATGGCCTATGCGCTCACCCGCAAGAAGAACATCTGGATGCAGGATTATGTGTTCAAGCTGGCCCGCAACAAGCCCGAAAAGCTCAAGCGCGAACTGACCAAGCGGACCCGCAAAGCGCTGGGCGATAAATACGATCCGGTGGCCTTCACCCCGCCGTACAACCCATGGGAGCAGCGCCTGTGCCTGGTCCCCGATGGCGATATGTTCGAGGCGATCAAGGCCGGCAAGGCCGAAGTGGTGACCGATCATATCGAACGGATCGACGCCACCGGGATCCAGCTCAAATCGGGCCAGCACCTCGATGCCGATATCATCATCACCGCCACCGGCCTCAGACTGGCGATTGCGGGTAAGATTGCGATCAGCCTCGATGGCCAGCCGGTCAACTGGTCGCAGCACTTTTACTACAAGGGCGCGATGTTCTCGAACGTCCCTAACCTGTCCGCAGTGTTCGGCTATCTCAACGCCAGCTGGACGCTGCGCGCAGACCTCAATTCAGAATTCGTCTGCAAGGTATTGAACCAGATGGACTCGGTCGGCGCCCAGATTGCGACTCCGGCTCTTCCCGAAGATCACGGGCTGGTTGAGGAAGATCTGTTCGATTTCTCCTCCGGCTATATCCAGCGCGGCAAGCATATCATGCCCAAAAGCGCGATGGTGCTGCCGTGGCGGCTCAATCAGGACTACCGCAAAGACCGTACGGATCTGAAAACCGCGCCGATCAAGGATGGCCTGCTAACGTTCACCAAGTCCAAGGTCGGGGCCGAAATTCTCGAAGCGGCGGAGTAGCGCGCCAGCGACAATTCGGTTAGCGATCCAGCTATGACTGATCCCTCACGAATCTACACCGCCGCGCTGATCGTGGTTGGCGACGAAATTCTCTCGGGCCGCACCCATGACAAGAACATT
>JANMKT010000016.1:0-4647 GCA_031372185.1 Novosphingobium sp. | reverse complement strand
GCTCTCTTGACTATGTTGTATCGCTCGACGGACTGCCGCTGTCGTGCGGGCGCTCCCGTGTAGAATCTGTCCCATAGTGCGTCCTTCCATTGATGGCTGAATATTACACCATCAAATGCCGGGACTAAACACTTAGAGTATCCGTGATGATCAAGCTGTCAGCCAGCGATAGTCTTCTCGATTGCCGCGCTGACGCCGTCCATTTCAGCCATGCCGTTAACCCGGGTTACAATCCCGCGGGCATCATAGATCGGCAGGATCGGCGCGGTCTTGGCCCGGTATTCGGCCATGCGGGTGCGGACCGTTGCTTCATTGTCATCCGGGCGGCGTTTGAATTCGGTGCTGCCGCATTTGTCGCAAACCCCCAGCTGGCGGGGCTGCGCGAACTTGTCGTGATAGCCCGTGCCGCAATTGGCGCAGGTGTATCGCCCAGTAATTCGTTCGACCAACGCGTCTTCGTCAACATCAAGCTCGATCACGTGATCAAGCGTGCGTCCGCGCGAATCCAGAATTGCATCGAGCGAGGTGACCTGGGCAGCCGTGCGGGGATAGCCATCAAAGATTGCGCCCACGCCCGGCCCCATCGCGTCAAGCTCGTTACCGATCAGCGCCGAGACGATCTCGTCCGAGACCAGTTCGCCTGCTTCCATCACCGCCTTGGCCTGAAGCCCGACCGGCGTTCCCGCCTTGACCGCAGCGCGCAGCATGTCTCCGGTCGAGAGCTGGCGCATGCCGTGCTTGTCGACCAGGCGCTGTGCCTGGGTGCCCTTGCCCGCGCCCGGCGGTCCCAACAGGATAATGTTCACGACGCGCTTCCCCCGAATGCCGCTGCGTGGCCTGCCTGCTTAGCGCAGACGCCCCTTCAACTTCGCCTTCTTGATCAGATCACCATACTGGTGCGCCAGCAAATGCGACTGGATCTGGGTGATGGTATCCACCGTCACATTCACGACAATCAGCAATGAGGTCCCACCGGCGAAGAACAGCCGCTGGCCGGTTTGCGCGATAACCCATTCAGGAATGACGCAAACGACCGTGATATAGATCGCGCCAATCACGGTGATCCGCGTCAGCACGTAATCGAGATAGGTCGCGGTGTTCTTGCCCGGACGGATACCGGGAATAAAGCCGCCGTTCTTCTTGAGGTTCTCCGAGGTCTCCTCCGGGTTGAACACAACCGCAGTGTAGAAGAAACAGAAGAAGATGATCCCGGCGGCATAGAGCAGCATATACAGCGGCTTGCCGTGCGCCAGATATTGATTGAGGCCGACAATGAAGCCGCCCACTGCGGTATCCGGTGAGATCGAATTGCCCGCAAACTGGGTGATTGTCAGCGGCAGCAACAGCAGCGAACTGGCAAAGATCGGCGGGATCACACCGGCGGTGTTGATCTTGAGCGGCAGATGGCTGCGGTCAGCCTGCATCATGCCGTGCTGGCTGGCGCGCTTGGGATACTGGATCAGCAGCCGCCGGCTCGCGCGTTCCATGAAGCAGATGAACAGGATAACAGCGATCAGCAGCACGATGAGCCCGATGATGGTGAAGGCGCTGATCGATCCCGACCGGCCGCCTTCGAACAGATTGACCACAAAGGTTGGCATCTGCGCGACAATCCCGGCCATGATGATCAGCGAGGTACCGTTGCCGATCCCGCGGCTGGTGATCTGCTCACCCAGCCACAGCAGGAACATCGTGCCGCCGATCAGGCTGATGACCGCGCCAACCCGGAACATCATGCCCGGGTTGACCACCGCCTGGAGACCGCTCGACGCGCCATAGGCTTCAAGGCCCGAAGCAATGAACCAGCCCTGGATCGCGGTCAGCAGCACCGCGCCATAACGGGTGTACTGATTAAGCTTTTTGCGCCCGCTTTCGCCTTCCTTCTTCAAGGCGGCGAGCGAGGGATGGAGTGAGGCTGCGAGCTGGATCACGATCGAGGCGGTGATATAGGGCATCACGCCCAGCGCGATCAGGCTCATCCGCTCAAGGCTTCCGCCCGAGAAGGTGTTGAAAATGTCGAGGATGCCGCCCTGGGTCCGCTTGTAAAGCTCACCCAGGATCAACGGATTGACCCCCGGTAGCGGCACAAAGCTGAGGAAGCGGAATACCACCAGGGCGCCGATAGTGAACCAGATCCGGTTCTTGAGCTCGGTCGCCTTGGAGAAATTGGCGAGGCTAAGATTGCTCGCAATATTATCGGCGCGTGATGCCATCGGGACTTTTAGCCTTGCTGTGGATCCGCTGCGGATCGCGTCACAGCCCCATATAGGGACGATGGCGCGATGTCGAACCCCCCGAAACCAACGATCCCCGCAAGCGAACTTGCGGGGATCGGATTGTCCTATTTCTTCGCCTTGCCGGCCTTGCTGATCAACTCAGCCTTGCTGGCTTTGTTGACTTCGCGGCGGGCGGTTTTCTTTTCGTGCTCGCTCGGCTGCGCAGCAGGCAGTTCAACCGAACCGCCAGCCTTTTCAACAGCTTCAAGCGCGCCCTTGGAGACACCCGCGACTGCGAAC
The DNA here is from genome assembly GCA_031372185.1 of Novosphingobium sp. Taxonomy (GTDB): domain Bacteria; phylum Pseudomonadota; class Alphaproteobacteria; order Sphingomonadales; family Sphingomonadaceae; genus Novosphingobium. The sequence continues at coordinate 2,131 of JANMKT010000016.1, read as the reverse complement.
TTGACCTTGGCGGTAATCACGCCCTTGCCGAGCAGACGGACGCCGTCCTTGCCGCCGCGCGCCAGACCTGCTGCTTGCAGTGCCGCGTGATCGATCACGGCCTTGGCATCAAGCTTGCCATTGTCGATCGCCTTCTGGACCAGCCCCAAGTTTACCTCGGAAAAATCCTTGGCAAAGATATTGTTGAAACCGCGCTTCGGGATCCGCATGTGAAGCGGCATCTGCCCGCCTTCAAAGCCGTTGACGGAAACGCCCGAGCGCGCCTTGGCGCCCTTCTGGCCGCGCCCGGCAGTCTTGCCCTTGCCCGAACCGATACCACGTCCAACTCGCATCCGACCCTTGCGGGCACCGGCGTTATCACGGAGGTCATTGAGTTTCATAGTTTGCACTCGCTTTCGCTTTAGTCGCGCTTGTTGGGATCGTCATCCCCGCGAAAGCGGGAATCGCTGGCCTCATGGTCGTACCCGGAGGCCAGCAGACCCGGATCAAGTCCGGGATGACGTAAATTATTCGACCACAGCCACCATATGCGGCAGCTTGGCGATCGCACCGCGCACTTCGGCGGTGTCTTCGCGTTCGACAATCCGGTTCATCTTGCCAAGGCCAAGACCGATGAGGATCTTCTTCTGGCTTTCAGGACGGCGGATCGGCGAACCGATCTGCTTGATCCTGATAGTCTTATTGGGAGTCTTCGCCATATCTCTTACTCCGTGATCGCTTCGGCTGCAGCTTCAGCTTCCGCGACATTCGCACCGGCCCGCCCCAGCAAGTCGGCAACCTTCTTGCCCCGGCGCTGTGCAACCGACTTCGGCGAAGTCTGGTCAGTCAGCGCGTCGAAAGTGGCGCGGATCATGTTGTAGGGGTTCGACGAACCGACCGATTTGGTCACCACATCGGCAACCCCCAGGCTTTCGAACACGGCGCGCATCGGGCCTCCCGCAATGATCCCGGTCCCGGCCGGGGCCGAACGGACATTGACCTTACCTGCCCCAAACCGGCCCTTGCCATCATGGTGAAGCGTGCGGCCTTCCTTGAGCGGAACGCGAACCATCTTCTTTTTAGCCGAGGCGGTTGCTTTGGTGATCGCTTCAGGCACTTCGCGCGCCTTGCCATGACCAAAGCCAACGCGGCCCTTGCCATCGCCAACCACGACCAGCGCCGCAAAGCCGAAGCGCTTGCCGCCCTTGACGGTCTTGGAAACGCGATTGATGTGAACCAGCTTTTCAATCAGCTCTTCACCGCCATCGTCGCTGCCGCCGCGTCCGCGATCATCCCGGCGGCCGCCACGGCCACCACGATCGCCGCCGCCACGGTCATTGCCGCCACGGCCACGGCCAGGGCCGCGAGGCGCGCGGGCTTCGCGCTGATCACCCGCAGGGGCATCAGCCGCAGGGGCAGATGCAGGTGCGCCAGTTACGACTTCGGGTGCGGTGTTGGTTTCGGTGTTTGTTGATTCTGGCATCATCAGAACTCCAGCCCGCCTTCACGCGCGGCGTCGGCCAGCGCCTTGACGCGGCCATGAAACAGGAAACCGCCGCGATCGAACACGACGGCAGTTACGCCAGCCTTCTTGGCCGCTGCTGCAAGCAGCTTGCCGACATTGGCCGCCGCTTCAACCGTAGCGCCAGGGCCTTTGCTACCTTTGGTCAACGTCGAAGCTTGCGCCAAAGTGCGGCCTCCGGCATCATCGATGATCTGGGCATAGATATGCCGACCGGAACGATGCACCGACAGCCGCGGACGACCAAAGGCACGTGCCTTGAGCGTGGTGCGAACCCGCCGACGACGGCGGGCAAAGAGGGACAGCTTGGCCATTACTTCTTCTTCCCTTCCTTGCGGAAGATGTACTCACCGCGGTATTTGATGCCCTTGCCCTTATAGGGTTCGGGTTTACGCCAGCGGCGGATCTCGGCGGCAACCTGGCCAACCTTCTGCTTGTCGATACCAGAGATTTCGATCGTGGTGTTATCCGGGGTCTTGACCTCGATACCGGTCGGCACGGCGAAGTCGACATCATGGCTGTAGCCAAGCTGCAGCTTCAGGTTCTTGCCTTGAATATTGGCACGATAACCAACGCCGGTGATTTCCAGGACCTTGGTATAGCCCTGAGTCACGCCTGTCATCAGGTTCT
>JANMKT010000091.1:0-9504 GCA_031372185.1 Novosphingobium sp. | reverse complement strand
ATTTTGTTTCCTTTGGTGTGTGCCGGCGCGGGTGCGTGCTACGGCACAGCAAGCCATTCGCGGAGGCGAATGGCGCACCCTGCGTGAACTCCCTCATCCTTCCAGCACGCGCGTGGCCGGGTGATGCAGATCGAGGTGGCGCTTGATGATCTTCAGATTGCGGGTGTTCGAGCGATACAGAACGTCAAACAAATCACCTGCCAGCGGCACGGCGCCAAGCAGCGTATCAACCCCGACATGACAGGCCATTCGCCACATCTGCCATTTTGGCATCCCCAGGTTGCGGGCCTCCCACACCAGGTAAAGCCCCATCGCGGCAGTTATCGCATCACCCGCCACCGGGAGCAGGCCGACTATTGCATCCAGTCCGATCCGCCGATTGATGCCGGGAATGAAGAACAGGCCTTCAAGCAGTTGTTCAAGCGTTTCAACCCGCTGCCGCACCGAACGGGCATCGGTCCCCAGCGGGATCTGGACCGCCATTCGCTGCAATCTGTCCGGTCGTTCCCCATACTGTCTGGCCATAAGCTGTTCCAACAAGCTCCGGACACAAACCACCCGGCTGGAAACTATTTGGGGCGCATGGCCAGCGGCATCAAGGGGTGGCTGCCCCACTGGTTGGGAGCAAACCCAGTAACATCGCCGCTGACCAACGACCAGCGGATTGGCGGACCGAACGGGATGAAGGTGTTTGCCGCCATCAGTTGGGCCTCGGCTTCGGCCTGCAAGCTAGCGCGGGCGGATGCCGAGACTTGCGCAATCGCCTGGGCGGCCCGGGTATCGGCGCCAGAGTTGCACAGGCCCCGGAAGTTGGCGCAGCTTAGCTGGTTAAGAAACCAGCTCGCCCGCGGATAGCGTGCGACCAGATCAACCAACCGCAGATCCGCTGCCGCTGCCTCACCCACGCGGCGGCTCTCGATCCCGATCGATTGGAGATCGTCGTTCAACCGGGCAAACAAGACATCGGCGCCAGGGCCCGTTGGCATGGCAATTCTCAATACCACTGCGCCCTTGCCCGAACCACGCCAGCTCGACACGCGGGATGCTGCCACAGAGCGCCGCTCAGCCAACGACATATCGCCCCACCGCTCCCCGACCAGGCCCGGATCGCCTTCGACCCCTGGCGAGACGATCCGGGTGGAAGCAGTCCAGCCACCCACCGAAAAGGCAGCGATCAGCGCGTCACGATCGATCGCCATCGCTACCGCCTCACGATTGGCGGGCGTGACCAGAAAGCCGTCACCGCGAAGCACCGCCAGGCCGAATAATCCGCTGACCGGATCGAGCCGGATCGCCCCGCGTGAGAAGCCGGCGATATCAAGCCGGGGGAAATCCTCGATTCGCCCGCCCAGCACGATATCGGATTCGCCGTTGTCAAACCGCTCGATTGCTGTGGCGGCGGACAGCGCATGAAGGTGGAGCAACCGCGAACGCTGGTTCCAATCTTCCTCGCTGGGCAGTCCGCGATCCTCCGGCGGGATCGGTTTCAGGACCGCCGTTCTGCCCTCGCGCGACAGTTTCATCGGCCCCGCGCCGCGGCCTTTACGCGCAAGGCCGAGTTCGGGCTGGGCCAGCAAATGGAGTAGATCGGGAACTGGGCCATCCAATCGGATTTCAAGCACCCGTCCGGCCATTGCCCGGATCTCTTCTATTCCGACCAGGTCTGATCCCAAGGGTGTGCCACGCAGCCCGGCGATTGCCTGAAGCACTGCGGTGCGGGCAGAATCACCAGTGATATTGCTGCCGTCGGGCCAAGTTCCATCGCGCAGGCGGAAAATATAACTTTGCCCATCGTCTGTTACGATCCAGCGGTCAGCAAGCGCAGGAATTACCCGGCCCTGTTCATCGAATCCGACCAGCCCCTCAACAGTGGCGGAGCGGATCAGCTGCGCGGGCAGCGGCAAGCGCGGGCCGGTCTGAAACGGGGCTGATGGATCGCCGATAACCGCCACTTCAACCTGACGATCCGCGCCATTGTCGCAGCCGACCAGCGTCAATGAAGCAGGGATCAGGACAGCGACACGCACGACAAATTGAATGGAAAACCGGGCGCCTGGGCGCAGGGAAGGAAAGCGGCGGCTCATCTGCCACCTGACCCTATCGGATTTTCACGATCAGGCAAAACCACATCTCGCTAACCGGCGGCATGCAGCGTATACAATCAGATCTTGCGAAGCTTCCTGCCCGGCCCCGCCATTGCCAACCCCAAACGAACAAAGCGCGGCGGTTCCGTGTCAGCTCTTGCCGGAACACGGGCAATTTTGGGATCAATGTCTTCAAGGAAAGCAATTCCGAACCGGTCTGCATGGACCCAGGCGACCGAACCTTCGATCCATCCGATATTGCGGATATTGACCCAGACTACCTGGCCGCGCTGCGCCTTCAACGATGATTCGGCCATCATTCCGCCCGCAGACAGATTGCGAACACGGACCTTGTGCTCGCCCGCAAACCCGTCAAGACGGACTTCGGCCAGCACGAACAGGCTATCGCGCGCGATTTGCCGGTTTTCGTCTTCACCCATAGTCCGGCACCACACTCCCAAATGGCCGCATTCCAGCCGACAAACTCTCTCAGTCCGGTCCTATCACCGGGACCTTGTGTTGATCCTAGCTGGAACTAGCAAAAAAGCAGTTAACGCCTCCTAGGTGATCAATCGTCGCGTGAGATCTTTTCGCGGCGTTCATGGGCTTCCTGTGCTTCGACCGTCATGGTGGCGATCGGCCTGGCACTGAGGCGGCCCAGCCCGATCGGCTCGCCAGTCACTTCACAATAGCCATATTCGCCTTCTTCGATCCGCCGCAGCGCCGATTCTATCTTCGCTATCAGCTTGCGCTGGCGGTCACGCGTGCGCAGTTCGATGCCCCAATCCGTCTCGCTTGAGGCCCGGTCATTAAGATCCGGCTCGCGGATCGGGCCTTCCTGGAGGTTTTGCAGCGTATCTGCTGCGGCAGACATGATCGACTTCTTCCATTCGAGCAGCAACCGGCGGAAATAATCCGCCTGCGCTTCGCACATGTAGGGTTCGCCGTCGTTTGGAACATAATCGCTGGAAATCGCCCGTTTGGCCTTGGCCAAAACGTCAATCTCATCGCCAGGAACCGTTACCATTGCATTCTCCGCACCAAAAACCGCCGGGTCTGCAGGTTCTGTAGCTTCGGGTTTTCCCGATCGCTCCCCCTTGCCGGTTCGAGCGCGCCTATAATTCTGCGTAGAAACCCACACAAGCGCCAATCGGCATGGCCAGGCAATCCGCAACATTAAGCATGGCAAAGTGCTAGGAAACGCAAGTTTCACCATGTTGTAACGGAAACTTGTCAAGAGTTGGTCTGATAAATCGTCACGATCTGGAACAATTATCGGCGGCGTTAACCATTTGTTGACCACGATAAGGAAGATTTGGCTTTGACGGCGGGCAACAGGGGTCTCGCCACAAAGGGGTAACCGAGATGAGCACCAGCTGGATTCATTATGCGAAAGTGGCCGAACCGCTTGCCGGACCATTAGCTGTTGCCGACGAAACTGTCGAAGATCTGCTGGTAGCAGTTTGCCTGGCTGCAGCCGCCCAGGGCGACATCAACGCCTACTACGATCTTGGTGTTGCCTATTCGACCGGCAGCCACGGCGTCGACTGCGATCTGGTTGAGGCGCACAAGTGGTTCAACCTGGCTGCTGTTTCGGGCCACTTGGAAGCGCAAATGTGCCGGGCCGATATTTCGGATGAAATGAGCGCCCGCGAGATTGCCGAAGCCCAGCGCCGCGCCCGCGAGTGGATTGCCGCCAGCAGCCGTCGCGCCGCCTGATCCAGCGGCGTCTACTCTTTCCGGAAGGGCGTTTTCTCGCCCAAGACTAGCTGATCTGCCACCACCCCCGCACGCTCACGCACGAGGAAATCGGCGATTGCCGCGCGAAACCCTGGATGGGCAATATAATGCGCTGACCAGGTCTGTGCCGGCTCATACCCCCGGGCCAGCTTGTGTCCGCCTTGCGCCCCCGCCTCGACCCGGCTGAGGCCACGTGCGATCGCAGCATCGATTGCCTGATAATAACACAGCTCGAAATGCAGGAATGGCTTGTCCAGGGTCGCCCCCCAGTAGCGGCCATAGAGCGCATCTGGCCCGATGAAGTTGAGCGCGCCCGCTATCGGCGCGCCGCCGGCATAGGCCAGCACCAGCAGGATCTGATCCGCCAGTCGCTGACCAATCAGGCTGAACGCCTCCCGGGTAAGATACGGCCGCCCCCATTTGCGCGCGCCGGTATCCTGGTAAAAGTTCCAGAATGCATCCCAGTGTTCCTCGTGGATGTTCGCGCCGCTAAGCTGGCGGATTTCCACACCTTCCTGCGCAGCGGCACGCTCCTTGCGGATAGCCTTGCGTTTGCGCGAGGAGAGTGCAGACAGAAAGTCCTCGAAGCTGGCATAGCCGCGGTTCTCCCAGTGAAACTGGATGTCGCTGCGCAGCAGCCAGCCTGCCGCCTCGAAAATGGGCAGCTGCTCGGGTGCAATAAAGGTGGCATGGGCGGATGACAGGCTGTTCGCCTCGCACAATTGCTCCGCCGCCCGCAGCAGGGGCAGGGCGAGGGCGGGATCGGTCAGCAACAGGCGCTTGCCGCTCGCCGGGGTGAACGGCACCGCGATCTGCAACTTGGGGTAATAGCTGCCCCCGGCGTTATGCCAGGCATCGGCCCAGCTGTGATCGAACACATATTCGCCCTGGCTGTGGCTTTTGAGGTAAGCAGGCAGCGCCGCCGCCAGCCGTCCATCAGCGCCTTCGATCACGATTGGCGCGGCGCTCCAGCCGGTTCCGGGGCCGACACTACCTGATATTTCCAATGCTGAGAGGAAGGCATGCGACAGGAACGGATCGCCCCCTGCCAGCGCATCCCACTGATCAGCCGGCAATTCGCTGACCGAGCGAGCGATGCGCGCAATTATGCCATCACTGCTCACGCGATACCGGCGCCTTCGGCGATCGGCGCATCGGCCAAGGCTTCGGCCCGCGCGCGCAGTTCAGCTGAACGGACGGTCCAGGTCAGCAGTGGCAGGCCGCGCGCGCGCTGGGCAGCGGCAAAGCGGCTGGGCAGATCGCGGATATCATAGGCAAGAAACTGGGGCTTGCTGTGCCATAGCGAAAAGCGGCGGCGCAAGCGGCCAACCAGCGCCTTGTCATCCTCCTCGGTGACAACCAGCCCGCGGATAATGAGCGGCGCGTGGATCGCAAACCAGCGGATCATGCGCGGATCGAAGCTCATCACCGCATGAGCGCCTTGATAGCCTTCGAGAACACGCCGTACCGCCAAGCACAGCGGGGCATAACGGCGCGAGTGAGTTGACTTGATCTCGATCAACAGCGGAACCCGCCCCCCAATCTGATCGAGCAGTTGGCGCAGCGAGGGGATGCTGTCCTGGCTGCTCGACAGGGTGATGCGGCCAAGCTGCTCGGAACTTCGAGCCGCAACGGGTCCGGTCTCGCCAGTCAGCCGATCCAGCTCAAGATCATGGAAGACCATCGCTTGCCCATCACTGCTGCGCTGGACATCGCATTCGATCCCCATCCCGCGCGCGATCGCCAGCGCAAATCCAGTGGGCGAATTCTCCGGCACGCCGGCGCCATGCAGCCCGCGGTGGGCATAGTCGCAGCCGGCCATCCAGCTGACCTTGCCGGGTGTTGGTGCCGGCGCGAGCCAGCGATCAAAGAGGCCGAACGGCAACAATCGCATCCACCTCCACCGCAGCGCCCAGCGGTAAGGTCGGCACACCCACTGCGCTGCGGGCGTGCTTGCCAGCGTCGCCAAACAGCGCGACCATCAATTCCGAAGCCCCGTTGACCACCTTGGGCTGATCGGTGAAATCAGCCGCAGAGTTGACGTATCCGCCCAGCTTGACGATCCGTTCTACCCGGTCAAGCGAACCCAGCGCAGCCTTGAGTTGAGCAATCAGCATCAGCCCACAGGCACGCGCAGCAGCGTAACCTTCCTCAAGACTGACATCCTCGCCAAGGCGTCCGCGCACCAGCCTGCCTTCGACAAACGGCAGCTGACCCGAAACATGAGCCAGTCCGCCCGCGATGACTACCGGGACATAGGCCGCCACCGGAGCAGCAGCTTCGGGCAGCGTCAGGCCCAGTTCGGCCAGCTTTGCGGTGATTTCTGCGTCAGTCATTGTTCTCTCCGTTCAATCGCTCCAGTAGCCAGGGTAAGGCGGTGTCCCAATCGTCGATCCGCGCATGGGCATGGCCCAGCTGGTGCGCGCAGGCGATGTATGGGGCGAGTAGCGGCTCACCGCACAAATGCAGCCGGGTGACATGGGGCGCAACCTCGGCCACCGAGCCATGGTGCTGAGGCAGATCGTCAATAAAGATCGCGTGGGCCGGCTGATACTCATCCAGGATCGCCTGCAGCGCCGGGCCTTTTGGACCCTGATTGGTAAACACCCGCGCCTCGATCCCGACATCGCGGAGCTGCTGCGCGCGGGTCAGTTGGCGGTGATCCCCCAGATTGGTCAGGATCACCACATCGGCATGTTCGCCCAGCCGCTTGATCCCCTCCACCGCGCCGGAAATCGGCTGCTGGCGATGCATTTCGGTATCGAAGAACAGATTGAGCAAGCGCCATATTTCCGGCCCCTCGACCAGTTCGCCCGTAGCTTGCTGGGTCAGCGCCCGGCTGAAATCGCTGCCTTCCATCGCAAAGCGGATGTCATGTACCTCGCCCAGCCAATCGCGGAACGGGGCGACCATATGCAGGATCACCTCGTCGCAATCGCTGATGATCAGGGGCTTGTTCAAGACATCAGCCTTTCATGTGCAGCGACCAGCGCCCGGGGTTCGACACCAAGTGCCTCGGCCGCGCCAACCAGATCGGGCTCATGCGCGCAAAGGAATTCGAGCACTGCGCCCAGCACAGCTGAATCATCCAGCCCGGCGCGCAGCGCGTCGGGGGTCAGCCCGGTCAGCGCCAGTAGCCGTTCAGCGCGGCTTTCGCTGCCCAGCACCCAGCCGAGCGCGCCCAATGCAAGCGCAGTCGGATCAGCAGCGGGGGATGGCGGCTCGCGAAGAATTGTCAGACTCCTGTCCAGCGCATAGAGGCTTGGCGTGAAACCAGATGGTGCACAGGCGGGCGAATGGCAAAGCGAATCCTCGTTGTCGAGGACAACGATCTTAATCGGAAGTTGTTCTGCGATGTTTTGCGCAGCCAGGGCTATGCGGTGGAGCCGGTGGCCGATGGGCTGGAGGCGCTTGACCGGGCGCGGCAGTTCGTCCCCAATCTGATCATCATGGATATCCAGATGCCGGGTGTTTCGGGGCTTGAACTGATCGAGGCCGCCAAGGCCGATGCCATGCTCCGCGCCATCCCGGTGCTGGCCGTCACCGCCTATGCCGGCAAGGGCGATGAAGAGCGCATCCGCGACGCCGGGGCAGAAGGCTATCTGGCCAAACCGGTTTCGATCGGGCCGTTCATGGCGGCGGTGCGGGCATTGGTTGAAAAGCCCCCGGCTTGACTTTCTTGGCTGCCCGCCGCTTTTGCGCCGCAATTCTTGGCCAAAGCGCCGCAATTCCGTTCTGGAGCATTTGAATATGGACCGCGCCACCACCTCGACACAAATTGCCGCGCTGATCGCGCCGTTCAACAAGAAGGGCGTCGCGATCACCGATCCGACCAGTTTTGCCGGGGACCTGGAGTTCGACAGCCTGACGGTGATGGATTTCGTCGCCGAGATCGAGGACAGTTTCGACATCATCATCAGCATGAATTTGCAAGCTGAAATAGAGACTTATGGCCAGCTGGTCGATGCCGTGGTCAGATTGCAGGATTAACGCCCGGTTGCCGCAGGCAGAGGAACTGATGACTCATGACTGATCTGTTTTCCAAATTTGATCCGCTGATCGAACAGCGCCGCGCTTTGCTGTCGACCGGATTGACCGATCCGTTCAACCTGGTGATGGAGCGCGTCGTCTCGCCCACCGTCGCGATCTGCAATGGCCGCGAGACGATCCTGCTTGGCACCTACAACTACATGGGCATGACCTTCGATCCCGATGTTATCGCCGCAGGCAAACAGGCGCTGGATGATTTCGGCGCTGGCACCACCGGCAGCCGGGTCCTGAACGGAACCTATTCCGGACACCGGGCGTGCGAGGACGCGCTCAAGGAATTCTACGCGATGGATCATGCCATGGTCTTCTCAACTGGCTATCAGGCCAATCTCGGGATCATCAGCACGATTGCCGGCAAGGGCGATTACATCATCCTCGATATCGATAGCCATGCTTCGATCTGGGATGGCTGCAAGCTGGGCGATGCCGAGGTGGTGCCGTTCAAGCACAATGATATCGCGGCGATGGAAAAGCGGCTCAAGCGAGTGCCCGAAGGCGCTGGCAAGTTGGTGATCCTCGAAGGGGTTTATTCTATGCTGGGCGATATCGCCCCGCTGGGGGACATGGTCCGCGTCGCCAAGGACAACGGCGCGATGGTGCTGGTCGATGAGGCGCATTCGATGGGCTTCATTGGCCCGGGCGGGCGCGGCGTGGCGGAAGACCAGGGCGTGCTGGACGATGTCGACTTCGTGATCGGCACTTTTTCAAAGTCGGTCGGCACGGTCGGCGGCTTCTGCGTGTCCAACCATCCCAAGTTCGAGATCCTGCGGCTGGTGTGCCGCCCCTATGTGTTCACCGCCAGCCTGCCGCCCAGCGTGGTCGCCACCGCCGCCACCTCGATCCGCAAGCTGATGCACGGCTCCAGCAAGCGGGCGCATCTGTGGGAAAACTCGCGCACCCTGCACAAAGGCCTGCGCGATCTGGGCTTCCAGCTGGGCACTGACACTCCGCAAAGCGCGATCATCGCGGTAATCATGCCCGATCTGGAGTGCGGCGCAGGGATGTGGGAGGCGCTGCTGAATGAGGGACTATACGTCAACCTCGCCCGGCCGCCCGCAACGCCTGCCAATATGACCCTGCTGCGCTGCTCGCTCTGCGCCGAGCATTCGGCCGAGCAGGTCCAGACGATTTTGGGAATGTTCGAGCGTGCGGGCAAGGCGATGGAGATTATTTGAGACTTGCCGTTGCGAAGTGTTGGGATTTGCCACGTCAATGCACCCGGCGGTTAGGGGAGTATCTTGTAATGATGAACCGATACGAATTGATCCCGGCGCACCGGGATGGATGCACATCGTTCCCGATTTCGCTATGTTTCTAACGGTCGCGGTGGCTTTCTTTGTTGCTCATGCAATCGTCTATTTATTAGCAGGCCTCATCTGAGCACCTTATTTCTTCGCACATTACATTCACCACAACCCCGCTGACACGCCGGATGACGCAAAGTTTGAGACTTGAAAGACCGTTGTTTCAATTGCTTCGGGCCGAGCCAGGCTTAGGGTCAGGACCTGTTAACCGCGCCATCGAGGTTTGAAGCAAAATGGTCCAGCGCGAGGCGGATAGGTGCGGGAATAGTTATTCTATTTCAAGCCTGTCCAACGCTGCGATGGGCCATTTTGGTCAAATCCGCTTG
>JANMKT010000095.1:0-3318 GCA_031372185.1 Novosphingobium sp. | reverse complement strand
CCGCTCAGCCGGGACGCGCGAGCCGGGCAAATGCGCACGGGTGCTGGCGGCGAGCCGGACCCCGTTGCGCCAGCTGCCTTGCCCCGCTTCGCCGTGCCAGAATTCGCCGCGCGCCGGCGCATCAAGCATCCCCAGCAGCGGCCGGCCAGCGCTGACCAGCGCAACCGAGATCGCCCAGCCGGTGCGTCCGCGGACAAAATCGCGGGTTCCGTCGATCGGATCGACCAGCCACAGCAGTCCTGCGCCCAATCCATCATGGCCCAGCCGTTCGGGCGCATCGACCGTCTCCTCGGACAGCCACGCCGCCGAGGGCAGCAGCGCGCCCAGTTCGCGCTTGAGGAAGGCATCGACCGCCAGATCGGCCGCGCTCACCGGATCGCCCGGCTGCTTGTCCCAAACGTCCAGCGCATGGCCATGGCCCGGCCAGCGGGCCAGCGCGATCCGGCCCGCTTCGCGCACGATTGTTTCAAGGCGGCTGCGATCGATCATTCTTTGCACCAGCCTTGATCGCGCGGCATGTTCAAGGCAAGGACGAAACCGACTTTAATCGCCCCATCAAGCCTCTTTTCAAGCCGCCCCCCCTGTGCTTTAGGCGGCGCAACTCTTCGGCCCCGGGCGGGCTTGTGCCCCAGCAGGATTTTTTCATGAACATTCACGAATATCAGGCCAAGGAACTGCTCGCGAAATTCGGCGTGCCGGTGCCGGCAGGTTACGCCGCGCTTAGTGTGGACGAGGCAGTGGCGGCAGCGGCGAAGCTGCCCGGGCCGCTCTATGTGGTGAAGGCGCAGATCCATGCCGGCGGGCGCGGCAAGGGCAAGTTCAAGGAGCTGGGGCCGGATGCCAAGGGCGGGGTCCGCCTCGCCAAAACCGCCGATGAAGTGCGCAGCGCGGCCACCGATATGCTGGGTAATACGCTGGTGACGATCCAGACCGGCGATGCGGGCAAGCAGGTCAACCGCCTTTATGTCACCGACGGCGTTGATATCACTAAGGAATTCTACCTCGCCCTGCTGGTCGATCGTGCGACCGGGTGGATTGCCCTGGTCGTTTCGACCGAAGGCGGAATGGATATCGAAACGGTGGCGCATGATACGCCCGAAAAGATCCACACCTTTACCGTCGATCCGGCCACCGGCTTCATGCCCCATCATGGCCGGTCGGTTTCCTATGCGCTGGGGCTGGAAGGCGATCTGGCCAAGCAGGCCGCCAGTGTTGCAGGCAAGCTGTATGATGCCTTCATCGGCACCGACGCCGCGCAGATCGAGATCAACCCGCTGGCGGTGACCGAGAACGGTCAGCTGCTGGTGCTCGACGCCAAGGTCGGGTTCGATTCGAACGCGCTGTTCCGCCACAAGGATCTGGTCGAGCTGCGCGATCTGACCGAGGAGGATCCGGCCGAGGTTGAAGCTTCGAACTATGATCTCGCCTATATCAAGCTCGATGGAAACATCGGCTGCATGGTCAATGGCGCCGGCCTCGCCATGGCGACAATGGACATCATCAAGCTGAACGGCGAATTCCCCGCCAACTTCCTCGACGTTGGCGGCGGGGCTTCCAAGGAAAAGGTCACCGCGGCGTTCAAGATCATCCTCAAGGACCCGGCGGTCAAGGGCATTCTGGTCAACATCTTTGGCGGGATCATGAAGTGCGACATCATCGCTGACGGGATTGTTGCGGCGGCCAAGGAAGTGAACTTGTCGGTCCCGCTGGTGGTCCGCCTCGAAGGCACCAATGTCGATCAGGGCAAGGCGATCCTCGCCAATTCCGGGTTGCCGATCGTGGCGGCCAACGATCTGGGCGATGCTGCGAAAAAGATCGTCGCCGCAGTCCGCCAGGTCGCTTGAACAGATTGACGTTTACGTAAACGATATCTATGCCGCAGCTTCTGATACATTTGAGCGGCATTTAGAAGGAAAGGCTTGTTCCGATGAAGGCCCTGGTCTGCGTCAAGCGCGTGATTGACTATAATGTGAAGCCGCGGGTCAAATCCGATGGCAGCGGTGTCGATCTTGCCAATGTGAAAATGTCGATGAACCCGTTCGACGAAATCGCGGTTGAAGAAGCCTTGCGTCTGCGCGAAAAAGGCGTCGTGACCGAGGTGATCGCAGTCTCGGTTGGCCCGGCCAAGGCCCAGGAAACCCTGCGCACCGCGCTGGCGATGGGGGCCGATCGGGCGATTCTGGTCCAGACCGATGATGCGATCGAGCCGCTGGCCGTCGCCAAGATCGTCAAGGCGATTGCCGATGAGGAGCAGCCCGGGCTGATCATCACCGGCAAGCAGGCGATCGATGATGACAACAACCAGACCGGCCAGATGATCGCCGCGCTGCTGGGCCGCCCGCAAGGCACTTTTGCGAATGAGATCGCGGTCGAAGGCGATCATGTTATCGTCAAGCGCGAGATCGACGGCGGGCTCGAAACGGTCAGACTGGCGCTGCCTGCGATCGTGACCACCGATCTGCGCCTGAACGAGCCGCGCTATGCGTCGCTGCCCAACATCATGAAGGCCAAGTCCAAGCCGATGGCGATGAAGACTCCGGCCGATTACGGCGTCGATACCGCCAGCCGCCTCAAGACCATCAAGGTTGGCGAGCCGCCGGTGCGCCAGGCCGGGATCAAGGTCGCCGATGTTGATGCGCTGGTTGCCAAGCTCAAGGAAATGGGAGTAACCGCATGAAGACGCTGGTTTGGGTCGAGCATGACAATGCCTCGGTCAAGGACGCTACCCTTGCGGTTGTCACCGCCGCTTCGCAGCTGGGTGAAGTGCATCTGCTGGTGGCCGGGTCCGGCTGCGCAGGCGTTGCTGCCGAGGCCGCCAAAATCGCGGGTATCGCCAAGGTCCATCTGGCCGATGATGCGCTCTATGCCCATGCCTTGGCCGAAAATGTCGCGCCGCTGGTGGTTAGCTTGATGGGGCACCACGATGCCTTTCTGGTGCCCGCCACCACCACCGGCAAGAACATCGCCCCGCGCGTCGCCGCGCTGCTCGATGTGATGCAGATTTCTGACATTCTGACGGTCGAAGGCCCCAAAACTTTCACCCGGCCGATTTACGCGGGCAATGCGATCGCCACTGTCGAATCGAGCGATGCCAAGCTGGTGATCACCGTGCGCGGCACCGCGTTTGCCAAGGCGGAAACCAGCGGCGGTTCGGGCAGCGTCGAGGCGGTTGCAGCTGCAGCCAGCTCGGACACCTCCAGCTTCATCGGCTCGGAAATTGCCAAGAGCGAGCGCCCCGAGCTGACCAGCGCCAAGATCATCGTCTCGGGCGGCCGTGCACTCAAGGACGCGGCAACCTTCCAGCAGATCATCATCCCG
>JANMKT010000080.1:0-19085 GCA_031372185.1 Novosphingobium sp. | reverse complement strand
ATCGCTGACCGGCTGATCACCGTCGCAACATTGACATTGACCGCCTGGGGAAACAGCGGATCGTGTTCGATCAGCGGGCCAAGCCGGGCAAGGTCCACTGCATCGCAATCGTCCACGAAGAAAATCACATGCGGATTGCCGACATTGACCGCAGTGGGGCTTTCCAGATCTTCCCAACCGACCGGCAGCGTCAGCGTGTCCATCGCATAGGCCAGCGGGATCTCGTCCCAACCAAAGCGGGGCAGGCCCATATCGACCGATGCGCCGCTTGCGGTGGGGGAAGTGGCCAGGATGCCGCCAAGCGTCTCGATCGTCGCGGGCTCGCCATGCAGCATGCCTACTGCACGGGTGGCATTGCCGCAGGCCTCTACCTCGCCGCCGCCGGGGTTGAAGATCCGCATCCTGAACGTGGCGGTGGTGGATGGCTCGAGCACTATCAGCTGGTCGCAGCCAATTCCGGTATGGCGATCGGCAATTGCGCGGGCGAGGGGCGAAGCCATCGCGGGCAGCACAGCACTACGCCCGTCGAGCACGACGAAGTCATTGCCAAGGCCGTGCATCTTGATGAAAGGGACGCGCATTACGCGTCATGCCTTATGCGCTGCGGCGGTTGGCGTCCAGTGGAGCGACAGTTTCAGCGCTGGTCTTCTCCGGCTCCGCCACCTCGGGGCCGCCCAGCAGCAACCCAAGCTGGGACAGCCGCTCGCGGGTCAGCTGAGCATTTTCGGGTCTGCCATACAGATAGCCCTGGCCCTTGAAGGTACCCAGATCCTTGAGTTGGCTCTGGATTGATTCTGAGTCGATCCCCTCGGCGGTAATTGGCAATCCCAGCCCGTCGGCGAGGGTGCTGATTGCCTGTATGATCATGACACTATCGCCGGTGCCCGAGAGGCCTGAAACAAAGCTGCGGTCGATCTTGATCCGGTCAAACGGCAAGGTTCGCAGTTGGGCAAGCGAATTGTAACCCATACCGAAATCATCAAGGCTGACGCTTATTCCCTGATTCTTGAGGCTGGCGATCAGCGAGCGGACTTCGCCCAGGTTTTCATGCAGGCAACTTTCGGTGATCTCGACATCGAGACGGCTGGACGGGAAATTGGCCTCGACCAGCAATTTGAGCAGCTTTTGTGCAAACCAGGGATCGCGCAGCTGGACTGGGGAGATATTGACTGAAAGGGTCAATTCAGGGTCCCATTCGCGCGCATCCTTCAGCGCCTGAGCGATCACGGATTCAGACAGTTCGGAGATCAAGCCGATTTCCTCGGCGATCGGAATAAAGATGTCCGGGCCGATAGTGCCCGCCGTCGGGGATTCCCAGCGCGCCAGCATTTCAAAACCGACGAGCTTGCCAGTCTTGATTTCAATCTGTTGTTCGTAATGCGGCACGAACTCGCCCAGCGGAACACCGCGCCGGATTCCGGCTTCCAGTTCCGCCCGGAACCGCAACTCGGCTTCCATCGAATCCTCGAACCAGTAGTAGCGGTTCCGGCCTTGTTTCTTGGCGTGGAACATGGCGATATCCGCCATGTGGAGCAGGGTCTGGGCAGGCTCGCTGCCCGTATTGTTGCTGCTTCGGGTAATCCCGATGGAAATCGTTGTCTGGATGGAGGCACCACCAACCTCAACCGGCAGTGCGGCCATCCTGATCAGCGTTTCGGCCAATTCTTCGATCCGCTGGGCATGGGCCGGGTCAAATGGAATGACCAGGGCAAATTCATCTCCGCCCAGCCGCGCGATCAATGAGCCTGCGGGCATCACCCGGGTCACCCGGGCGGCAATTTCTCGCAGGATCTCGTCACCTGCCTTGTGGCCATTGACATCATTGACCCGTTTGAAGTTATCGAGATCGAACATGAGGAAGGCCACTTCCTCCCCGCGCGCGCATGCGGTAGAAACCAGCCGATCAGTGGCATCGCCGATACTCCGGCGGTTGAAACAACCGGTCAGTGGATCGGTTTCGGCGAGGATCCAGGCTTGCGCTTCGGCCTTGCGGCGCTCGGTGATTTCAACGCTAAGTATTCGCTGGCGCCGCCAGCTGAAGATTACCAATGCGATGTTGAGCAACAGCGCGGAAGTCAGCGACCGATCCGGTCCAGCGCCTTCTCCGGAAACCGCGCGCAGGAGCTGGGGCAGAACCGTCCCTCCGATGCCGACAAACAAAATGATCGCTGCAATAACGATACCATACGCAACAACATCGAATTGCACAAAACCCTGACGCGATGCGCTGGCTGGCATTGCATTCACTTTGGTGAGTTCGTTCGCGTCCAAGCCCCGGTTGTCCTTTGCCCCTTCACTATTGGCGGTTATCGCGGATCAGACTAAAATATACGTTAACGCGGCATAAACGGCTGCTCCGTCTATTTCTTTAGGCCGATTTCCCGCAGCCTTTCCTGAAGATATTGATCCGCAGTGATTGAGGCCGGATAGCGGTCCGGATTTTCGGGGGTGATGCACTGGGGCAAAGTGATGAACGGAAAATCGCTGCGCAGGTGCAGGAAGAACGGCATCGAATAACGGCTGAACCCGGTCCGCGCCCCTTCGGGATTGCGCACCCGGTGCGTGGTTGATGGCAGGACATGGTTGGTCAGTCGTTGCAGCATATCGCCAATGTTGATCACCAGCGCGCCTTCTGGCGGGAAGATCCCCATCCATTCGCCCTGCCGGGTCAGCAGCTCCAATCCAGCCTCCTCCGCGCCAAGTAGCAGCGTGATCAGGTTGATGTCTTCGTGTGCCCCGGCCCGGATTGCGCCGCCCTGGTCATCCTCGATCGGAGGGTAGTGGAGCAGGCGCAGAATTGAATTGCCGTCCTCGATGGCGGGATCGAACCAGCCTGCATCCAGCCCCAGGTATGTAGCGATTCGCGCCAGGATGATCGCTCCGACCCGGTCAAATTCCGCGTAAAGAACCTCGAATGTCTCACGGAAACCACCTGGCGCGCTTGGCCAGATATTGGGCGGCATCGAGCTGTCGGCCAACTGGTGCCCTGCCGGCAGATCGCGCCCGATATGCCAGAATTCTTTCAGGTCATGGGCCTTGGCTCCCTTGGCAATCTCGGTTCCGAACGGGGTATATCCCCGAGCGCCGCCCTGGCCTTCGATAAAGTAGCTGCGCTTCACCTGTTCCGGCAGGGCGAAAAATTCAGCCGTCATCCGCCAGGCGCGGGCGATGAGGTCCGGGTCGAGGCCGTGGTCCTTGACCAAGGCAAAGCCGAAGGTCTTGAAACTATCCCCGATTTGCCGGGAGAACCGCGCTGAATCGTCGTTCAACGAGAGGATAGGTAGGGTCTGAAGTTCCATTGTGGCGGTTTCCGCAAGTTGCAGTTATGGGGCGCCCATAGCCCTTTTGCGGATAGCTGACATGACCAAAATCAAATCCTATTGGCTGATGAAGTCGGAACCTGACGCCTATAGCTGGGATGATCTGATCGCGCAGGGCGAGGGCACTTGGGACGGGGTCCGCAACTATCGCGCCCGCAACAATCTGATGGCCATGAACGAGGGCGACGAGGCGTTCTTCTATCATTCCAACGTCGGGCTGGAGATCGTCGGGATCGCCAGGATCAGCAAGGCTGGACTGCCCGATCCGACCGATGAGACCGGCCGCTGGGCCGCTGTAAAGGTCAAGCCGGTGCGGAAGCTGAAGCGGGCGGTAAGCTTGAAGGAGATCAAGGCCGATCCACATTTGGCTGAGATCGAACTGATCAAGCTGTCGCGGCTTTCGGTCGCAGCCATCACGCCGCAGGAGTGGGATTACATCGTTGCGCTGTCGGAATCCTAAGCTTTGGCGCGCAGCCCCGAAACAGTTGCCCCGCCAGCACTGAGCTGCTCGATGTCGGTAATCAGATGGAGTAGCCGCACGCCTTTGCGGGCCATGGCCTCGGCCAGTGCCGGGGCAAATTCTGCGGTTGTCTCAACCCTGGTGGCCCAGCCGCCAAACGCCCGCGCCAATGCGGCAAAATCGGGGTTGGCAAGCTCAGTTGCTGAAATCCGGCCCGGAAACTCGCGCTCCTGGTGCATCCGGATCGTGCCATAGGCGCTGTTATCGACGAGGATCACCAGCAAGTCGCAATTATACTGCGCGGCAGTGGCCAGCTCCTGCCCGTTCATCAAAAAGTCGCCATCACCAGCCAGCGCAACGACGATCCGCTCGGGGTGACGCTGTGCCGCCGCAACCGCTGCCGGCACGCCATAGCCCATCGCGCCTGCCGTGGGGGCCAGCTGGGCCGGGAAACCGTTGTAATGCCAAAAGCGGTGCCACCAGCCGGAAAAATTGCCTGCGCCGTTGCAGATAATGCTGTCATCCGGCAGTGTATCGCGCATTGTCATCACGCAGGCGGCCAAATCGAGTTTTGCGCCTGAAGGTTTGGGCGTAGTCCACTCAAGCCATTCCTGGTGGGCCTCAACGCCTGAATCGAACGGAACGATATCATCGTCCCACAAGGCTGCAGCTTCGGCAAATTCGGCCATATCGGCGCAGATCGCCAGATCCGTGCGATAGACCCGGCCCAGCTCTTCGGGATCGGGGTGGACGTGGACCAGGATCTGGCCGGGATGTTCTGGCGTGATCAGCGTGTAGCTGTCGGTCGTCGCCTCGCCCAGCCGCGCGCCGACCACCAGCACCAGGTCTGCGGCCTTGATCCGCTCGACCAGTTTCGGGTTCGGACCATAGCCAAGGTTCCCGGCCCAGGCCTTGCTGGAATTGGGAATTGCATCCTGACGGCGAAAGGCACCGGCTACCGGCAGGCCGGTGTCCTCGGCAAACCTGGTGAAATGTGTCCGCGCCTTGGCGTGCCAGCCGGCCCCGCCAACGATGGCAACCGGGGCCGCGGCATCGCCGATCATCTTCATCAGCGTGGCCATTGCATCCGGGCACACGGCCTGCGCCGGACGATGGACCGCCGGGCGCGGTGCGACGCCCGCAACCAGCTGCAGCAACATATCTTCGGGCAGGGCAATAACCACCGGGCCGGGGCGGCCGGAAATGGCGGTGGACCAGGCGCGCGCGACATATTCCGGGATCCGGGCCGGATCATCGATCCGGGTTGCCCATTTGGCGAGCGGGGTGAACATTGCGGTGAAGTCGACCTCTTGAAAGCCCTCGCGGTCGCGCATGCCCCGGTCGACATCACCGATGAACATCAGCATGGCTTGCGAATCCTGCATCGCCACATGCACCCCGATGCTGGCGTTGGTCGCGCCGGGGCCGCGGGTCACGAAGCACACGCCGGGCCTGCCGGTCATCGTCCCATCAGCGCAGGCCATGAACGCCGCGCCGCCTTCCTGTCGGCAAACCACAGTTTCGATTTGCGGTGCATCATGCAACGCATCGAGCACCGCCAGGAAGCTTTCGCCCGGCACTGTAAAAATCCGGTCGCAGCCTTGTTCGATCAGGCAATCGACCAGCAGGCGGCCGCCAGTCACTTTGTTGGCAACCGGGGCGGTGTTGGGAAGTTTTTCAGTCATTCGCGGCTTATAGCGATGGACTGCGGGCGCGGCAACGCGGGGCCGCCCGTCAGGGGCGAGTTGGCTACTGTCCCGTATCGGGATGGTAGAGATTAACCCCGTTTCTGCGGCTGGTGCGATAGTGAATCCGGTCTTAACACCATTGCCATGACAAGACCGCCAGTGTTCCGACGAGCGTTTACTAGTCCGCTGTTTCTGTGGGGGATCACACCCGCTGCGCCACAGCGCATCAAGGCTTTTGGCGCACGCTGGGTAAGCCTGGACGATCTGCGCGAGTTCCTGATGGCCTATTGCGCTTGTTTCCTGGCGGTCAGCACTTTTATCGCCTAGGCGGCGCGCTCTGCCTTGACGAGCTTCTGGGCAATCCAGGCCGAAACCAGACACATCGCCGCACTCAGCAGCAGTTGCTGGACGATCGGCACGCCGCCCAGGCTCAATCCGCTGGCCAGCAGCGAGCCCACCACCATGGCGCCAGAATTGACGATATTGTTTGCGGCAATCGTCCGCGCGGTCTGTGATTTATCGACGAAGGTAGTCAGGAACGCATAGAGCGGCACCACAAACATGCCGCCGGCTATCGCAATACCCAGCAGGCTCAGCAGCAGCGGGATTGCCAGCGGCTGCGCGATGAATTGGCCGACGTCCATCAGTCCGCCGCTATGCGGTGTCCAAGCGCGGCAGACGAGATAGAAGCCCCCCACACAGAGCCCCATGACCAGCACCGAAATGGGGGAATAGCGTGCCGAAACCGTGCCCTTGAGCAGCGCGTTGACCGAAATCGAGCCAATCGCCACGCCAACCGAGAAGATCACCAGAAACAGGCTGGCGACTTCCTTGCTGGCGGTCAGCACATTCTTGGCCAGCGGCGGGAACTGGATGAATAGCACCGCACCGATGGTCCAGAAAAAGCTGATCGCCATGATCGCAAGGAACACCCGGCGATCATGGCTGGTGTTGCGAACCAGCGCAATCGACGAGCGGATGAAGTGGAAATCAAGCGGCTCGGCCGGGATTTCCGGCGGAGCGGGGGGCACTTGCCGGCTGACAAGATAGCCCACGATTGCGGTCAAAACCACGCCTGTCGCCGCCCATTCAACCGGAATCCAGCCCGCCAGGATCGTCCCGGCTAGAATCGCAATGTAGGTGCCTGCCTCAACCAGACCAGTTCCGGCCAGCACTTCACCGGGGAGCAGATGCTGGGGCAGGATCGCATATTTGATCGGACCGAAAAAGGTTGAGTGCACCCCCATCGCAAACAGCGCGAGCAGCATCAGCGGGATCGCTAGGCTGGTGGTCAGCATCCCCTGCCAGGCCATTACCAGCCCGGCTGCGCCGACGATCATAATCCCTATTTCGCAGGCTTTGACGATCCGGATAATCCTGGCTTTGTCGCGCATATCGGCCAATTGGCCCGACAGGGCGGAGAGGATAAAGAATGGCAGGATGAACAATCCTGAAGCGATCGCACTGAACTGAGCCTCGGCCGCCTCAGAATTATAGACGCTGTAAACCACGAACAGCACCATCGCATTCTTGAACAGATTGTCGTTGAAAGCGCCAAGCAGCTGGGTGACGAACAGCGGCAGGAAGCGCCGGCTGTGCACAAGATGGGTGGTGGTTGTCATAGTCTCGCTTGTTGCAGTCCCGATTGCGCCGGACCCTAGCGCCGCGCTGGCAAGTCACAAGTCTTGAGTACGCTCTTTTGCACGGCGCATAACCTCGCTATGCGATTAGGCGATGTGGACATTGCCCAACCTTCTCACCCTGTCGCGGATCGTCGCGGTGCCCCTGTTGGTCGGCTTGCTGTGGTGGCCGGGGTGGGAGCTGGGCTACGGACTGGGCTTTGCGATGTACTGCCTGATGGGGCTGACCGACTATTTTGATGGCTATGTTGCGCGTTCATACGGCACGGTCAGCAGGCTTGGCGCCTTTCTGGATCCGATTGCCGATAAGATCATGGTTGCTGCGGTGATCCTGGTGCTTGCCGCCCAGGGGATTTTGCGCGGGCCGTATGTGGGCGATATGCATGTGATCGCGGGGCTGGTTATCCTGATCCGCGAAATCGCGGTATCGGGCCTGCGCGAGTTTCTGGGCGGCTTGCAGGTCTCGATCCCGGTCTCGCGGCTGGCGAAATGGAAGACCACCTTCCAGATGGTCTCGCTGGGTGCGTTGATTCTGGGGCAAGCACTGCCCGGCTGGACAATCGCGATCGGCAGCCTGGTGGCAAATGTGCCGCATACGGTGGGCCTGACTACACTGTGGGCCGCTGCGGTACTGACGGTGGTTACCGGCTGGGATTATCTGCGGGTTGGCTTGAAGCACATGGATTGAGGTTTGTGCCAATTTCAGGGTAACTGCTTCCCCCAATGCCCTCGAAAAACCTCTGACTGACCTCGCCGGGCACAATTCAACGTTATCGAAATTCAACTCACCGTGCCAGTTCGGCGTGTCGTGAACCTTTCATCTGGGGTTAATCTTAGGGGCGATAACCGGTCAGTCCCGCTTTTGAACAAGCAAATCAAAGAAGAAAGTCTCTGATGACTATTGTAAAAAAAGCACAATCACATGCCAGTTCGGTAATCGCAATTGCGCTTGCCATAATTGTAGCAGGTGCGCCTGGTGTGTCACTTGCACAGACTGCGGGTGGATTATATGGCCGGATCGACGGAGGATATAGCCCAGCTGGAGATAGCAACATCACTATCGCTGCTCCAGTTGGTGGTGACGTCTCTATGAAGGACGGTTTCCTTGTATCAGGTGGAATCGGCTATGCTTTTGAAAATGGCTTACGAATTGAAGGTGAAGTCTCGCATCGCAAGAACGATTTTAAGCCCAATACTTTGAACGATCCGGGTGGAAAGATAAAATCCACATCGCTTATGGCCAATGCCTATTATGACTTTGGCGGTAGTGACAGCAAGATCAAACCCTATCTTGGTGGCGGAGTTGGCGCGGCATTTTCTGATTTACAGACTAGTAACGTTCGCCCATTTATCCCGGTATCGATCAACGAAAAAGCAACGTCTTTTGCTTACCAGCTTATGGCAGGTGTGGGTATTGGCGTTACTGAACACCTCGATGTCGATATCGGCTACCGTTATTTTGCGGTAACTTCGATCAAAGGCCAGGCCATCGCAACGCCGACTCCTTCTATTCCTTTCAAAGCCGACAGCCAACAGCACGCTGCTACAATTGGCCTGAGGTACCGGTTCTGAGTGACCGGATAGGGATTTTTTTGAAATATAAGAACTAACGTCGTCCCGGGATTAAACCCGGGACGGCAATTACCCCGCCCGCAGTTCCTCCGCCAGCAACCTGAACTCCTCCGCCCGCGGCGAGTTCTTGCGCCAGACCAGCGCAATCTCGCGGTTGGCGTTGGCCGATTTCAGAGGCCGGGCGACAACGTTGGTGCCGTTCAAAATCCCCGCATCCAGGGCCATTTCGGGCAGCATGGTCAGCCCCAGGCCGTTATCCACCATCTGCACCAAAGTGTGCAAACTGGTGCCGATCATCGCAGCGCTGGCGCGCATTTCAGGGCGGTTGCAGGCGGCGAGAACGTGATCCTTCAGGCAGTGGCCGTCTTCCAGCAGCAGCAGCCGGTTCTCGTCGATCAGATCGGGCGAGATTTCGGCCGGCGGATCGCGCGGATCGTCCTTGGGGAAGGCGACAAACAATGCATCGAGCTCGATCGTTTCTTTCTCGACCTCGCCGGTCGGGAAGGGCAGCGCCAGCAGCACACAATCGGTCCGGCCGTGGTGAAGTGCCACGATTGCGGCAGCGCTGGGCTCTTCGCGCAAGAACAGCTTCAGCGCCGGACGTTCACGGCGCAAGCGCGGCAGCATCCGGGGAAGCAAGAACGGCGCAATCGTGGGGATCACGCTCATCCTAACCTCCCCCGACAGCGGCAGCCCGCTCGACTGGACGAGCTCGGCCAGCTCTTCGGCTTCGCGCAGCACCCGGTGCGCCTTGGCGACGACACTGTTGCCCAATGGCGTAAACCGGACCGCCCGCTTGGTCCGCTCGACCAGCACTACATCGAGCAATGTCTCCAGATCGCGCAGCCCGGCCGAGAGCGTTGACTGCGAGACGAAACAACTCTCCGCTGCCCGGCCGAAATGGCCCTGCTCATGCAGTGCGACCAGATATTGCAGCTGCTTGAGCGTGGGCAGGTATGTGCTCATCCAGCGCTCACTCGGACGCCTCAGCCGATTCAGCAGGCATGGAACTGATTTCTGCGGGCGCCTCGTCCACCACCACCACATCGTCAATATGGGTCATCTTGAGTTTGCCGTTCACGACCGCAAAAGCCATCTTGCCCTCGACCAGATCGAGCGCGTCCTTGCCGAATTGCTCGAACCGCCAGTTTTCCAGCATCGGCAGTCCTTTGCGGATCCCGGCGGCCAGCAGCTCCAGCTCCTCGCTGCGGGCCAGAAGCCGCGAGGAAACGTCGATCTCACGGCTGCGGATCTTGAGCAGCAGCTTGAGCAGATCGGCAACCAGCGCGCCTTCCTTGCCCAGCGGCGCGCCGCGCGGAGTGCGCAGCGGCAGTTCGGCATCGCTCATCGGCTGTGCTGCGGCCAGCGCGGCCATCATCCGCCGGCCGATCTCATTATCCTTCCAGCCGGCTGAAAGCCCGCGCACCTTGGCCAGGTCAGCCTGGACCTTGGGCGGGTGGCTGGCGATGTCGGCGACCGTTTCATCGCGCGCGATCCGTCCACGCGGCAAGTTCTTGTCGCGCGCTTCCAGTTCGCGCCAATGGGCCAGCGCCTTAAGCCGCCCCAGCATTGCCGGATTGCGGCCCGAAGCCTTGATCCGCAGCCAGGAATTGTTCGGATCGTTGCGATAATTGGCAGGGTCCGCCAGCTTTTCCATCTCGATATCAATCCACGCCCCGCGCCCGGTTTTCTTGAGCCGGGCAAGAATTTTGGGGAAGATCGTGGCAAGATAGGTGACGTCGCCGATGGCATATTCAATCTGGCGCTCGGTTAGCGGGCGGCGTGACCAATCGGTAAACCGGGCGCCCTTGTCCACCACCACGCCCAGCCAGCTCTCGACCAGATTGGAATAACCGATCTGTTCGGACTGGCTGATTGCCATCGTCGCGATCTGGGTATCGAAGATCGGATGCGGGGTCTTGCCAGTCAGATTATAGATGATCTCGACATCCTGCCCGCCGGCATGGAAGATTTTCAGCACATCTTCGTTATTGGTCATCAGTTCGAGCAGCGGGCCCATATCGATGCCCGGCGCCAGCGGATCAATCGCCGCCGCTTCATTCGTATCGGCGATCTGGATCAGGCAGAGTTCAGGCCAATAGGTGTTCTCGCGCATGAACTCGGTGTCGACACAGACGAAGTCTGCCTGGGACAGGCGCTCGCACAGTTCGGCAAGGGCTGCGGAAGTCGTGATGAGGGGATGTATTTTCATGGTGCTTTTCGTTATGGGCCCATGCGAGCCCGCGGCTTGACAAATCTGCGCGCTTCGCCTGTTAGCCCGCAGCCTCCCCCTGCCTTATTGCGATCCGAATGGAAAGAGTTTCGATGCATCCCTATCGCTCACACACTTGCGCCGCGCTGACGGCGACGCAAGACGGCCAGACCGTCCGCCTGTCGGGCTGGGTGCACCGCAAGCGCGATCATGGCGGGGTGTTGTTCATCGATTTGCGCGATCATTACGGGTTGACCCAGATCGTTGCCGATAGCGACAGTCCGGCACTGGCGGTGCTTGAAGGCTTGCGTGCGGAAAGCGTCGTGACCATCGATGGCGTGGTTAAACTGCGCGCGGCAGGGACGGCCAATGCCAATCTGCCAACCGGTGAGATCGAGGTTTATGCCCGCTCCGCCACAGTGCTGAGCCGCGCCGAAGAGCTGCCGCTGCCGGTGGCCGGTGAACAGGAATATCCCGAAGAAATCCGTCTCAAATACCGCTTCCTCGATCTGCGCCGCGAGACGCTCCACGGCAATATCGTCAAGCGGACCAAGATCATTTCGGACATGCGCCGCCGGATGGAAGGCGCTGGCTTTACTGAATATTCGACCCCGATCCTGACCGCCTCCAGCCCCGAAGGCGCGCGCGATTTTCTGGTGCCGAGCCGGATCCATCCGGGCAAGTTTTATGCGCTGCCGCAGGCGCCGCAGCTCTACAAGCAGCTGTTGATGGTTGCAGGCTTCGATCGCTATTTCCAGATCGCGCCGTGTTTCCGCGATGAAGATCCGCGCGCTGACCGGCTGCCGGGCGAATTCTATCAGCTTGATCTGGAAATGAGTTTCGTAACACAAGAAGAAGTCTGGGAAACGATGGAGCCGGTGCTGGCCGGGGTGTTCGAGACGTTTGCTGAGGGTAAAAGCGTGACCCCTGCGGGCAGCTTTCCGCGCATTCCCCATGCCGAGGCGATGCTCAAATACGGCTCGGACAAGCCCGATCTGCGCAATCCGCTGCTGGTCAGCGACGTGTCCGATCACTTCCGCGCATCGGGCTTTGGCTTGTTTGAGAAGATCGTCGGTTCGGGCGGGGTTGTCCGCGCGGTTCCGGCGCCTGGCACCGCTGACAAGAGCCGCAAGTTCTTTGACGACATGAATGAGTGGGCACGGTCAGAGGGGCACGCTGGCCTCGGTTATGTCACGCGCAAAGGCGGCGAGTTTGGCGGCCCGATTGCCAAGAACCATGGCGAAGCAGGCATGGTGGCACTTTACGAAGCTTTGGGCCTTGGCCCCGACGATGGCTGTTTCTTTGCGGCCGGCAAAGAAACGCAAGCTGCCAGGCTGGCAGGCCTTGCCCGCACCAGGGTCGGCGAGCAGCTGGGTCTGATCGACCAGAACAGTTTCAACCTGTGCTGGATCGTCGATTTCCCGTTCTATGAGTGGGATGAGGAGAACAAGAAGGTCGATTTCGCGCATAATCCGTTCTCGATGCCGCAGGGCGGGATGGATGCGCTTGAACATCAGGATCCGCTGACGATTCTGGCCTATCAATACGATCTGGTCTGCAACGGGTTCGAAATTGCCTCGGGCTCGATCCGCAACCAGCACCCCGATCTGATGGTCAAGGCCTTCGAGCTGACCGGGCTGACGAAGGCCGATGTCGAGGACCGCTTCGGCGGGCTCTATCGCGCCTTCCAGTACGGCGCACCGCCGCATGGCGGGATGGCCGCCGGGGTTGACCGGGTGGTGATGCTGCTGTGCGGAGCGCAGAATCTGCGTGAGATCACGCTGTTCCCGATGAACCAGAAGGCCGAAGACCTGCTGATGGGCGCGCCCTCATTGCCTGAGAGCAAGGCGCTGCGCGATCTTCACATACGTATCACCGAGCCACAAAAGGGATAATTGAGGGTTGACGCTTGCCAGCGCCGCTCCCGTTCTTTAGGGCCATTTTCAAGATTTCATCTGCCGTTCACGAAGGGGTTTATCCATGAGCGACACTGCCGACCGGGTTAAGAAGATTGTCGTCGAGCATCTTGGCGTCGAAGCCGACAAAGTTACCGAGGACGCCAGCTTTATCGATGATCTGGGCGCCGACAGCCTCGACATTGTCGAGCTGGTGATGGCGTTTGAGGAAGAATTCGGGGTCGAAATTCCTGACGATGCGGCTGAGAAGATCGCTACCGTCTCGGATGCGATCAAGTTCATCAATGACAACAAGGGCTGATTGCTTCAGCACTTATTGCCCAATTGCTCTGCCAGTGGCGCTGGGCATGTCGAGGGGCTGTTCGTCACTTTGACAGCTCGCCGGGCTCTCGACAGGCTCAGTCCGTAAAGGGCTGGGCCTGTTCCGTTTTTGAATTCGGAGATTCGCATGCGCCGTGTTGTCGTCACCGGTCTTGGCCTTGTTACTCCGCTGGGTGCGGAGGTTGAAACCGCCTGGAAGAACCTGCTCGCCGGAATGTCCGGTGCCGGGCAGATCACCAGATTTGACACCGCAGGCCACAAATGCCTGATCGCTTGTGAGGTCAAGCCGGCTGATCATCCCTATGGCTTTGATCCGAACAAGCGGGTCGATCACAAGGTTCAGCGCCAGGTCGATCCATTCATCATTTATGGCATCGATGCTGCAGGACAGGCACTGGAAGATGCCGGCCTGACCGAAATGGACGAGGCGACCAGGCTGCGCGCAGGCTGTTCGATCGGTTCGGGTATCGGCGGGTTGCCCGGGATCGAGAGCGAATCACTGGTTTTGGCCGAAAAAGGTCCCGGTCGGGTTTCGCCGCATTTTGTCCACGGACGCCTGATCAACCTTATTTCCGGCCAGGTCTCGATCAAATACGGTTTGATGGGGCCAAATCACGCGGTCGTGACCGCCTGTTCCACCGGTGCTCATTCGATTGGCGATGCTGCCCGGATGATCCGGGATGACGACGCCGACATCATGCTCGCGGGCGGGGCCGAAGGCACGATCTGCCCGATCGGGGTGGCCGGATTTGCTCAGGCCAGGGCGCTCAACTGCTCGTTCAACGATCGCCCCGAACAGGCCAGCCGCCCCTATGACAAGGACCGCGACGGTTTCGTCATGGGCGAAG
Source organism: Novosphingobium sp. (assembly GCA_031372185.1). GTDB lineage: Bacteria > Pseudomonadota > Alphaproteobacteria > Sphingomonadales > Sphingomonadaceae > Novosphingobium. The sequence continues at coordinate 5,108 of JANMKT010000080.1, read as the reverse complement.
GCGCGGGCGTTGTGGTGCTGGAGGAATATGAGCACGCAAAGGCGCGCGGCGCGAAGATCTATGCCGAGGTGGTCGGCTATGGACTATCGGGCGATGCGTATCACGTCACCGCCCCGCATCCCGAAGGCTCTGGCGCCTACCGCTCGATGGAAATGGCGCTCAAGAAGGCCGGGATGACCCCCGCCGATATTGATTATATCAACGCCCATGGCACCTCAACCATGGCCGATACGATCGAACTGGGCGCGGTCAAGCGGCTGTTTGGCGATGCCATTGGCAATGTTTCGATGAGTTCGACCAAGTCGGCGATCGGCCATCTGCTGGGCGGCGCGGGCGCGGTTGAGGCGATCTTCTGCATTCTGGCGATCCGCGATCAGATCGTGCCCCCAACGCTCAACCTCGATAATCCCGATGAGGGCTGCGAGGGCGTCGATCTGGTGCCGCACGTTGCCAGGAAGCGGGTCGTCAAGGCCGTGCTCAACAACAGCTTCGGCTTTGGCGGAACCAATGCCAGCCTGATCCTGAAGGCAATCTGATCCATGCTGCAGCGTGGCCGCCTGCTGGCTGCGATTGCCGTGCTGCTGCTGGCGGTGGCTGGGTGGAGCCTGCTGGGCGGCTGGTATTCGGCCGGTCCGCTCCAGGCGCAAAAGGCGTTTGTCGTTCCTGATGGAGCCAGCCTGGCAACAGTTGCCGCCAAGCTGGAAAAAGCTGGCGCGATCAAATCCGCCGATAGCTTCCGGCTGCGCGCCCGGCTGTTCGCTGGCGGTGCGCCGATTAAAGCGGGCGAGTTCCTGCTGCCCAAGGGAGCCAGCCCGTCGCGAATCCTTGCCATTCTGCAAGGCGATGAAGTGCTGCGCCGGTTTGTCACTGTGCCCGAAGGTATGCCTTCGATCATGGTTTATGAGCGGCTGATGGCGCAGCCGCTGCTCACTGGCGGCATTCCGGTGCCGCCCGAAGGCTCGATCCTGCCCGATACCTATGAGATTGAGCGCCGGGAAAGCCGTCAGGCGGTGCTGCTGCGGATGCAAACCGCGATGCAGCACGCACTGGCGGAACTGTGGGCGAAGCGCGCGCCGGGGATTGCCGTCAGCACGCCGCAACAGGCGCTGGCATTGGCCGCGATTGTCGAGAAGGAAACCGGCAAGTCAGCCGAGCGCCGGATCGTCGCCGGACTATATTCCAACCGGCTGCGGCAAGGGATCATGCTGCAGGCCGATCCGACGATCATCTATCCGATAACCAAGGGAAAACCGCTGGGCCGGCGGATCCGCCAGTCTGAAATCCAGGCTATCAATGATTACAACACCTATTCGATGATCGGTTTGCCCAAAGGCCCGATTACCAATCCGGGCAGGGCTTCGATCGAGGCGGTGCTCCATCCGGCCAAAACCGATGCGCTGTATATGGTTGCCGATGGGACCGGCGGACACCAGTTTGCAGCGACTCTTGAACAGCACAACGCCAACGTTGAACGCTGGTTCAAGCTCCGCCGGGCGCGGGGCGAGATTTGAGCGGGTGCCGCCGGACACGTGGCTTGCCTTCTGGCCCAAACAAGCGGATGATCATATTAGCGCGTGATGCGAAAAAGTGGAAACCGGTTTTTCGTAATAAATCACGCGACAACAAAGAATTATAGAGCATGAGGCGATTCAGTTTCATCGCATTATGCTCTAGATTTGCGTGAGGAACTGTCAGCCATGCGTATACTGTTTCCCTCAATAGTCGCGCTCCTGCTTTCTGCTGCGCCGGTACATGCTGAAGCTGTAGCCGAATGGCAGAATTTTCGTCAGTCGGGCGGAATCGATTGGCTGGATGAGAGTGACTGGAAGCCCCTGACCAGCAACTACACGATGGATATCGGCACCATCAGCGAAGCCAAATATTACGTTGCCTGGCGTGAATCCGGCGAGGTTGGGGTCCTGTTACTCTATATATATGCCAACCCGGTTTCCCCGGCCGAGCTTCCCGGACCTGGACCAATGGCGAGGGAAATCGTCGAGGTTACGCTATCTTGTGCATCGGCTACCACGCGTATTCACCGCATGTTTCTCTATGCGCCCGATGGGCACCAGATCGGAACCTGGTTCGATCCCTCGACTGAAGCCAATGCGAGTAGCTACGGCTCTGACAGTATCATCGGCATGGCCGCAAACCGGGCGTGCTGAGCAGCCTCACGGCTCGGCGATATTGAAGCTGCCCGGTAGTGGATCCAGCGAGTTAGCCCAGGCCTCCACTGCGTTGCGATCGCCATTGATCTTGAGGCCGGCTGCTTCAAGCTGCGCCAGTGGGAGCTTGAGGAAAACCAGCCCCAGCAGCAACCGGCGGGGCCCAGTGATGGTCGCGTCCGGCTTGGCGAGCGGCACCATCCGCCCGATCATCGACGAGTTGCCCGCCTCGATCCCGGCGCTTTCCTTGCGGTCGGGCAAGATCAGATTGATTGCCAGTCGCCGCCCGACCAGCTTGGCTGGATCGAACCGGGTCGAGACTGAATCGAGCAGCGTTTGCGTCGGTATGGCAGAGATCATGTCAGCGCTCTGCGTGCTGATCGCGCGCTTGGGAGCGCCCTCGCGCAGATCGCGCGCTGCCGAGAGGAACTGATTGCGCCAGATCGCGCTTTCGGCCTGATAGCCTTGCTGCTCGTAGCTATCGGCCAGCAGCGCGCGGGCCAGCGGATTGGCCGGTTCTGCGAACACCAACTGGTTGAGCAGATCGGACGACCAGCGATAATCGCCCGCCGCCATCGCGCGCCGGGCCAGCGCAATCACCTTCTTCGCCCCGCCGATCGCCGCGACGTAATGCACCGCGCGGGGCACCGGTGGCAGCGGGTTGAGGTTGGCCGGGACCGCATCATACCAGCCGAGATAGAACTGGTAGATCGCCTTGGAATTGTGATTATACGTGCCGTAATAGCCGTGGTCATACCACCGGCTGGCGAGCGCCGGGGGCTGCTTGACCTCCTCGGCGATCTCCACCGCCGTCTCACCGCGGTTCATCAGCCGCACCGTCTGATCGTGCAGATAGCGATAATTATCGCGCTGTCCGGCCAGTGCATCAGCCACTTCAGCACCGCCAAACCGCGGCCAGCAGTGGCTGGAAATCATTACCTCGCTGCGGTTCCCATACAGCTGCAATGCTTCGTCGAGATAGCCCGCCCAGGCCCGTGCATCGCGCACTTTGGCCCCGCGCGGGGTGAGGATATTGTGGAAGCTGCAGGTGGACATTTCAGCGGAGAGGAAGGTCTTGGTCGGCACAATATAGACATTCAGTTCAGACGGGGCTTCGCTGCCCGAAACCATCTGGAATTCAAGGCTAACCCCATCGACCATCCGCGTCTCGCCAGTCTTGGCAATCGTATCGGTTGGCGCAATCAGGGTGATTTCGCCCGAGGCGACCCCGCTGCCAATCCCGCTGCCCATCTGACCCTGTGCGCCCGGCATCAGCCCGGTGCCAAACTGATAATTCGCCCGCCGCCCCATCGCCCCACCGGCCATGATATTTTCGGAGGCCGATTCCTCGATAAACTGGGCCGGAGCGATGATCGTCACCTTGCCGGCTATTACATCAGCCTCGGTCACCACGCCGCGCACCCCGCCAAAATGGTCGGCATGGCTGTGGCTATAGATTACCGCGCTGACCGGGCGGGGACCAAGCTGCTGGTTCACCAGTTCGAGCGCTGCGGCAGCAGTTTCCTTGTTGGTCAGCGGATCGATGAGGATCCACCCGGTGTTGCCCCTGATCACAGTCATGTTAGAAGCATCAAACCCGCGCACCTGCCATACGTCTTCGGTCACTTTGAACAACCCATGTCGGCGCAGGATGCCGATGTGGCGCCACAGCGACGGGTTGACTGTGGCGGGCGCAGCGCCTGCAACAAAGTCATAGCCGGCAAGGTTCCACACTGCCCGGCCGTCGGTCGCTTTGATTACCGGGTCAACGCGTGAGGCGATGAACCCGCGCGCGGCAAATTCCGCATCACGCCCATCTTCCGCTGGAAGCGAGGCTGAGACTGCCTTTTGCGCGGCGATTGTCGCGGGTGACGCGGGTTTGGGGGAGAGATCCGGTGCGTTGCCGAGCATGAGCATGGCACCCCCGGTCAGCAAGGCTAATTTGGTAGTTCGGTGCATTGACTGTCCCCCTCCAAGCTTCCCACCGCGCAATAGTGCGGCGCAGGCACAAGCTTGGCAAGGTGCTTGCCACGCTCGCCCGGGGCAGGCAGGTTCGTCCGATGGCTGATCCCGCAAAACGCCCGTTTGCTCCCTTCATTGTCACGGCTGAGTTGCCGGGCGATGTCTTCGCTTGGGCCGATGGACTGCGCCGCGCTCACTTCCCGCCCGAACGCAATTGGCTGAAGGCGCATGTCACGCTGTTCCATGCTTTTGCGCCGTCCCTGCGCGATGAGTTGCGCGGATTGCTGGGCACGGTTGCGGGTGAGTCTGCGCCGCCGCTGGTGCGGATCGAAGGGCTGATGAACCTTGGCAAGGGCACCGCCATCGCGCTGCGCAGTCCGGCTTTGCTCGCCATCCGCGAGCGCATCGCCGAGCACTTTCACGGTGCCCTTACCGCGCAGGACGCCCATCCGCCGCGCCTTCACATCACGATCCAGAACAAGGTCACACTGGAAGCTGCCAAAACCCTGCAACGCGCGCTGGCCGAAGCTGTCCCCACCCGCGAATTCGCCATCACCGGGCTGGGCCTGCATCTCTATCTGGGTCCGCTGTGGGAAGGCCAAGGCGTGTGGCCATTCCGCGGCAAACAGGATGGTTGACCCCGCCGCACGAGCAACCTATGTGCGCCGCCTGCCCGGCGTATTCGCCCGCAAGCAGGCCTCTCGGGGCGGAGTAGCTCAGCTGGTTAGAGCAGCGGAATCATAATCCGCGTGTCGGGGGTTCAAGTCCCTCCTCCGCTACCATCCCCTTTTCCGGACGCTTCCGCAGACTTCCGGATTTTTCCAGAAAACTGCAAATTTACTAAGTGTTTAGTCCCGGCATTTGATGGTGTAATATTCAGCCATCAATGGAAGGACGCACTATGGGACAGATTCTACACGGGAGCGCCCGCACGACAGCGGCAGTCCGTCGAGCGATACAACATAGTCAAGAGAGCCTGAT
>JANMKT010000022.1:0-23874 GCA_031372185.1 Novosphingobium sp. | reverse complement strand
CCTGCTACTTCGATCATGATGCGCCGCGGATCGGTGCGCTGGCCGGAGCTGCTGCCGACATTGGTGCCGAGCGCTTTATCCTTGATGACGGCTGGTTCCTCGGCCGCGATCACGATCGCGCTGGGCTGGGCGACTGGATCGCCGATCCGATCAAGTACCCCGACGGGCTGCGGCCGTTGGCGGATCGGATCATTGCGCTTGGGATGGAGTTTGGCCTGTGGGTTGAGCCCGAGATGGTAAATCCGGACAGCGATCTCTACCGAGCCCATCCCGATTGGGCTTTGAACTTGCCGCATCGCGGCTCGCCAACCGCGCGCAACCAGCTGGTGCTCGATCTGTCGCGAGGCGAGGTTCGCGATTACCTGTTCAAGGTACTTGATACGCTGCTGACCGAATTGCCGATTAGCTATCTCAAATGGGATCATAACCGCGATCTGGCTCCGGCCGGTGGCCGCGCGCAGGTGCTGGGCGCTTATGCCCTGCTGGGGCGGATGCGCGTCGCTCATCCGGGGGTCGAGATCGAAAGTTGCGCTGGCGGCGGCGGGCGCAGCGATGCCGGAATAGCGGCTTTTGCGCACCGGTTTTGGACCAGTGACAATCTTGATGCGTTAAGCCGCACGGCCATACAGCGCGGTTTCCTCGCATTCCTGCCGCCAGAAGCAATGGGCGCGCATATCGGGGCAAGCCCGGCCCATGCGACTGGCCGTGCGCAAGCGCTGGCATTTCGCGCGGCCGTTGCGATGCCCGGTCATTTCGGCGTCGAGCTTGATCCGCGCGCCCTCGGCGAGAGAGAACGCGCGGAGTTGGCTGACTGGATCGCCTTTTACAAGGACTGGCGCAGCCTGTTGCACGGCGGGCGGGTGTGGCTGGGCGAGGGTGCCGACGGTTTGCTGTGGCAGGCGCAGGGCCGGGAGGACGAGTTCCTGCTGTTCGCCATTCGCACCGCGCCTGCGCTCGATCGCCGGCCCCAGCCGCTGCAGCTGCCCTTCCTTGGCACGGCCGCTAACTGCGAAGTCAGATTGCTGCGCATCGCTGGCGGCGAAGGCGGGTACGCTCCGCACAGTGCGCCCCTGTTCGAGGTGATGCGGGAAATACCGCAGAATTTCACTGGTAGCTGGCTGGCTCATGCAGGTCTGCCATTGCCGCCGCTCAAGGCTGAAAGCGTCGCCATATTCCACCTGAAGGTGACAAAATGAGCGCGATTCCTCCTTGGGCCGACCTCCCTCACCGCCGCCGGAATCTGCTGACCGGGGAGTGGCTGCTGGTCTCGCCGCATCGCGCCAAGCGGCCGTGGCAGGGTGAGGCTGCGCCGCCGCCGCCAATGCGCCCGCCAGCGCACGATCCGGCTTGCCACCTTTGCCCGAGCAACGCACGGGCTACTGGTGAGGCGAACCCGGATTATGCCGACACCTTCGTCTTTCCGAACGATTTCGCGGCGCTGATGCCAGAGAGCTTTGAAGCCGGGGTATCGGACAGTATTTTCGAAATACAGCCCGTCGCTGGCGAGGCTCGGGTAATTTGCTTCGCGCCGGATCACGCCACCACACTTGCGCGGCTCAGCCAGTCTGCGCTGTGCCAGGTGATCGAAAGCTGGTGCGACCTTTCGGCTGAGCTGGGCGCGCGCTGGGCTCATGTGCAGCTGTTTGAGAACAAGGGCGCGATGATGGGCGCGTCATCATCCCATCCCCATGGACAGGTGTGGGCGAGCGATTTCGTGCCCGAGTTGGTCAGCAAGGAAGACGCCAGCCAGCGTGATTGGCTGGCGACCCGCAAATCGGTGTTGCTGGATGATTATGTCGAGGCCGAAATCGCGGCCGGCGAACGGGTGGTCGAAAGCAACGATCACTGGCTGGCGGTTGTGCCGCATTGGGCGGCCTGGCCATTCGAGGTGCTGCTGGTGGCTCGCGGAACTGTAGTGCGACTCGAAGATCTTGGCCCCGAAGCTCGCACTGCGCTTGCCGCCATTCTGTCGCGGATATTGCAGCGCTATGACGGGTTGTTTGAGACGGACTTCCCCTATTCGATGGGTTGGCATGGCGCGCCGCATGGGCTGGGCGATGATACCGCACATTGGCGGCTCCATGCCCATTTCTTCCCGCCGCTGCTGCGCTCGGCGACCGTGCGCAAGCACATGGTTGGCTTTGAATTGCTCGGCGAAGTGCAGCGCGATCTGACGCCCGAAGTGGCGGCGCAGCGCCTGCGCGAAGTAGCGATCGCCTCATGAGCGTGCGGGAGCACGCCCGCGCCGGTTTTCGCACGCAATTCGGGCATGAGCCTGATGGTGTGGCCTTCGCGCCGGGGCGGGTGAATTTGATCGGCGAGCATGTCGATTACAACGATGGGCTGGTGCTGCCGATGCCCATCTCGGTTGGCACCGCAGTCGCGTGGAGCGCCGCGCAGCACGCGCGGATAGATGCGGTTGCGCTCGATCTGGGCCATGCGTCTGACAGCTTCACCCCGGGGCAAGTCGGGCCTCACGCGCCTGCAGACTGGCGCAGCTATTTGCGCGGGACGGCGGCAGGTCTAGCCCACAGGGGCCTCTCGATTGGCGGGGCAAAACTGGCGATATCCGGGACAATTCCGCGCGGAGCAGGCCTCTCGTCGTCAGCTTCGCTCTGCGTTGCAATTGCCCGCGCATTGGCCGCGGCAGGCGGGCTGAGCGAGCCAGACCCGCGCGAGCTGGCCTTTGCCGCACAATCCGCTGAGCATGAGTGGGCCGGGGTCCATTGCGGGATCATGGACCAGATGGCGGTTGCGGCTGGTATGCCGGGCAGCGCCCTGATGCTTGATTGCCGCAGCCTTGCGACCCGCGTGGTATCGTTGCCTCATGACTGGGCGGTGATGATCGTCCAGTCCGGGGTGAAGCGCGGATTGGTCGATGGCCATTACAACCAGCGTCGCCGCGATTGCGAAGCTGCTGCTGCTGCGCTGGGCGTGGCCAGCCTGCGCGATGCTACGCTAGCGCAGGTGGCGGACTCAAGTATCGATGTCAGGCTCCGCCATCGGGCCCGGCATGTGGTGAGCGAGATCGCGCGCACCACAGCGTTGGTCGAAGCTATCGCAGCGGGTGAACTCGGTTCCGTCGGCCATCTGCTGGCAGCAAGCCACGCCTCGTTGCGCGACGATTTCGAGGTAAGCGTGCCGGCGGTTGATGCGCTGGTGTATCGCCTGACCGCGGCGATTGGCCCGCAAGGCGGCGCGCGGATGACCGGTGGCGGCTTTGGCGGCGCGGTGGTCGCCATCCTCAAATGTGATGCGGTCCCGCAAGTCTGTGCAGTGATCGAGGCAACCTGCCGGACGCCCGATGGGGCGGTGCCGGAGTTCATGATCGAAGTATTTAATGGCTCAGCCATCAGGGAAGTTGAATGACGATTAATTCTTCACATGCAGAAGCTGCGAAAAACTGGTCACCGTCTGCTGTGGCGCGGTGGCGACCTCAATCGATTGCGGGCTCCGAAATTGGCCTGATCGATGCTGCCGCCGCCAGGCCGATCCTGCCGGAGCTTGATCTGTGGGACAATTGGCAACTTGCCCATGAGGATGGCCGACTTGCGGTTCTGAATGGGCGCCAATACTGGTTCTTCCTCAGCTCGCCCCGGTTCCCTGATCCGGGTCAGCGTCATGATGCCGCCCGCATTCGGCTGGCATCGCTGGGCGCGGATGGCTGGCGCGATCTTGGCAATGTGCTGCCTGACGGGCTCAACCCCGGCACGCGTGAATGGGCCGGATCAGCGGTCCTGCATGACGATGGGGTGACTGTTACCCTGTTCTACACCGCTGCGGGGAGGCGCGGCGCGGCGCAATCCTTCGAGCAAAGAATCTTTGCCACCGCGGGAACGCTGGGGCTTGACGGCCCAGGCGATTGGCAAGCCCCGCGCGAAATTATCCAGGCCGATAGCGTCCGTTATGTCATCGCCCGCGAGGCTGATGGCAGGCCCGGGATGATCAAGGCATTCCGCGATCCAGCCTGGTTCCGCGATCCCGCGACCGGCAAGTGCCATATTCTGTTCACTGGCAGCGCCGCGTGGTCCGATGACGATTACAATGGCGTGGTTGGTCTTGCTACCCTGATCGGCGACGAATGGCACCTGGAAGACCCGTTGATCGAGGCGGTTGGCGTAAATAACGAGCTTGAGCGCCCGCATATCATGATCAAGGACGGGCTCTATTACCTGTTCTGGTCAACCCAGCGCCGGACCTTCTCGCCAGACTCTGCTGCAGGTCCCAACGGACTCTACGCGATGGTGGCCAATCAGCTTGCCGGCCCCTGGACGCCAGTCAACGGCAATGGCTTGGTCGCAGGAAATCCAGCGTCCGAACCCACGCAGGGTTACAGCTGGTGGGTGACCGGCGAGGGCGAGGTGTGGAGCTTTGTCGATCATTGGGGCATGCAGGGCCGCAGCTTTGAAGACCATCCCGCTCTGCTGCGCCAGCAATTCGGCGGCACACCCGGCCCGGTGTTTCGCCTCGCCTTCGATGGCGCGCGCGTCACTATCGCCGCCTGATCCAAACCGACATTAGCGGATATTCCATGCGCCCGTCTTATCACTTCGCACCAGCCGCTAATTGGCTGAGCGATCCCAACGGCCTGGTCCATTTTGCAGGCGAGTGGCATCTGTTCTATCAGTACAATCCACAAGGCGAAGACTGGGGCCACATGAGCTGGGGCCATGCAGTGAGCCGCGATCTGACGCAGTGGGAAGAACGTCCTCCGGCGCTGCTTGAAGACGAGCGGCACCTGATCTTCTCCGGCTCGGCGGTAATCGATCACGACGGCACTGCCGGACTGGGGCAGGATGCGATGGTTGCACTGTATACCGGCGCGGCGCAGGGCGCGACCGGTCACCAATCGCAATGCCTGGCCTATAGCAACGACCGCGGGCGCAGTTGGCAAAAACTGGCTGAAAATCCGGTGCTCGATCTTGACCTTGCTGATTTCCGCGATCCCAACGTCTTCTGGCATGTCCCAACGGGCCGCTGGATCATGGTTGTGGTGCTTTCTGCCGAAAACCATGCGCTGATCTTTGGCTCGCAGGATTTGCGGAATTGGCTGGAACTCTCTGCCATTGCCGGCACCGGCGCGCCCGGCGAGATCTGGGAATGCCCCCTTCTGATCGAACTTCCGATCGAAGGCGGGGGCACGCACTGGATGTTCAAGGTTGACGTCCTCAGCGGTGCGCCGGGTTCGGGCGCACTTTACCAGACTGGCAGCTTCGATGGCACAAGCTTCACGCCCGATCATGCCGGACAATGGCTTCTCGCTGACGGCGGCGCTGATTTCTATGCTGCCGTTGCCTGGCATGATCCGCGCGACGAGGCAGGTCGCCCGCTGTGGATTGGCTGGATGGGCAACCATGCCTATCAAGGCAAGTTACCGGCTCAGGGCTGGCGCGGCGCGATGAGCCTGCCGCGCCGGGTTTCGCTGCGCCGCGCAGATGATCAGCTGCGCCTGATTCAACAGCCCGAATACGCTTCGATTGCAGGCGTTGCAACGGCTGGACTGGATCAGGCAGAGATCGCCATTGCCTCACGCCTGGCATTGCCAGGTGACGTGTTTTCGCTCCGCTTAGCCGATACCGAGGGGCGGATACTTTTGATTGAGCGGGGGGAAGAAATGCTCAAGGCTACCCGGCTGGATCCGGCAAGCCCCTTCCTTGATGCGTCGCGAGAAATGCCGATCCGCGCTGGAGATGGTCTGGAACTTTGGCTTGATGCCGGGAGTATCGAGCTCATCGGGGAACAAGGCGCTGTTTCGCTGACCATGCAGCACCGGATGATGGGAGAGCGGCTCGTGCTCGATTGGGACAAATGCCCGGCAGGCCAGAGTTGCCCAGCCTGAGTTAAAAGTCAGACGGTATCCCGCTTGATCAAGACCGGCTCCATCTCAACCGAATCGGTTTCTTTGCCGGCGATCCGATCGAACAGCATGCTGACCATGGCCTGTGCCCCCTTGGCGATATTCTGGCTGATCGTGGTAAGACGCGGGATGGTCTGTTCGGCCAGCGGCAAATCGTCGAAACCGACAACGGAGATATCCTTCGGCACGGCAATATCGTGATCGGCCAGCACCCGCACTGTTTGCATCGCGATCAGGTCAGACCCGGCAGCGATGCCGTCGATATCAGCCATAAGATCAAGGTTTCTGGCGATTTCTTCGGCCATAGTGTCTGATGCCAGGTGAGTGTCAAGCTGAAGCGGTGCAGGCAGCCCGGCTGCTGTTGCTGCATCGCACAGGCCCAGAAAGCGCTCGTGCAATTCGGGCGCGCGAATTTCGCCCATGAAGGCCAGCCGTTTGCGGCCAGCGGCGATCAGGCTCTCGCCTGCCAGCTTGCCGCCCTTGCGGTTGTCAACGCCGACGGTGCAATGTTTTTGCCCCGGGGTATGGCTGCCCCAAACGACCATTGGCCGGTAATATTCCGCTACCCGCTCAAGTGCTTCGAACTGGTTCGATTGACCGATCACCAACACGCCATCGAGCATGCCTGAAGCGACGATCCGTTCGAGCCAGTCCTCCTCATCCGGAATCACGCGGCTGAGCATGATGTCATAGCCACTTTCGGTCAGCGCATCGGCGAGATGTCCCAGGATCGTCATGAAGAAAGGATCGGACAAGTGCTGGCGTCGTTCGTGCCCGAGCGGCACGACCACCCCGATCACTCTGGTTTCCTGGACCCGCAGCCGCCGCGCCATCTGGTTTGGACGGAATCCGTGTTCGCGTGCCAGTGTCTGAATGCGCTCACGCGTTTCGGTGTTGACCAGCGATTTGTTGGCGAGTGCGCGCGACACGGTGCCAGTCGAAACCCCTGCGAGTCTCGCCAGCTCGGCGATATTGCGGATGCGTCCGGGTGGAGTGGTGTTGCTGTTCATTCTGGGCTGCTCATCCTGGCGAAGATGTCCGGTGTCCGCCCGGGCCAATGCGTCTGATGCGTTGGGGCAGGTTGACCTGTCAACCGTATGTCGCTGAAATAGGGCAGCTTGTCGCGGACCACTTCTTACCCTTCGATCAGCACCGGCCAAAAAGCTCCGGGTGCGGTGGATGTTGCAGCGATGTCACAGGAAAAGTCATTTGACAATCGATTGCGGAAAATAATTGCAATCGATTGTTGTATCTGTCAGTTGACCTTCGACTTGCTGGAGGCAAGCGAATCAAGGATTGGGGAGAGGTTATGAAAAAATCTGTATTGAAGGGCTGCGTGTCGATCGCGTCCATCGCAATGATGAGCGCCTTTGCCGCTCCTGCGTTCGCACAAGCCGCCGCTCCTGCCGATGCCGCAGATGCTGATGCCACTGGCCTTGACGCAATCGTCGTCACGGCTTCGGGCAAGAACAAGTCCCAGCTGAACAGCTCGGTCTCGGTCACCAGCATCAGTGCCGATCTGATCCAGGACTTCAAGCCCAGTTCGGAAGCGGAAGTTTTCCGTATGATCCCGGGGATCCAGGTTGGTGGCACCACCGGCCCGGGCGGCAACTCGAACATCGCAGTTCGCGGGCTTCCGGTAGCCACCGGCGGTTCGCCCTTCGTGCAGATTCAGGAAGATGGCCTGCCCACCGTTCTGTTCGGTGATATCCAGTTTGGCAACAATGATTACTGGACGCACTTTGATGCTTCGGTCGCCAATGTGGAAAGCGTGCGCGGCGGTTCATCGTCGACCTTCGCTTCGCAGGCTCCTGGAGCGGTCATCAATTACATCAGTCACACCGGCAACAAGGATGGCGGCTTCATCCAGCTCAACAAGGGCATCAACTATGATGAGAACAAGGTTGATTTCCGCTATGGCGGCCATCTGAACGATAGCCTTTATTTCCACGTCGGCGGCTATTTCAAGAGCGGCCGCGGGCCACTCCATTCCGGCTATAGCGTCAGCGACAGCTATCAGGTCAAGGCCAATGTCACGAAGGAATTTGATGACGGCAACGGTTATATCCGCTTCCTGTTCAAGTTCGCCGATACGCAGGAACCGAATTACCCCGGCGGCCCGGCGCTGGCTTCGATCAATGGCGGCAAGATCAGCAATATCCGCCCCTTCGGAAACTATGACGCGCGTAAGCAGTCAAATATCTCGATCTACAATCAGACGATGCAGATCGTGAACCGCGACGGCGCGCTGGAGCGGGTTGCGCTGGACGGCATCACCACCAAGGCGAAGTCGATCCAGAACCAGTTCCATTATGAATTCGATGGCGGGATCAAGATCGACAACAACATGCGCTGGACCGATATGAGCGGCGCATTCGCAAGCGCGTTCCTGAACGTCTCGAAGGCTTCGGGCGTGATTGGTTCGGTCGTCAATGGCGGCACGGTTGCCACGATCCGCTATGCCAACGGCCCAAGCGCCGGGCAGATTTACACCGGCACCTACCTCAACAATAACGCCAACTTCCGCACCAACATTCGCGACATGGGCAGCTTTACCAACGACCTTGCCCTGTCGGACAAGTTCGATCTCGGTATGGGTACGCTGACGGCGCGCGCTGGCTGGTTCTTCATGAACCAGAAGATCGCGATCGATTGGCACGTCAACAAGGCCTTCGCAGAAATCAGCGGCAACAACCCGGCCAATCTCGATCTTTACACTGCGGCCGGAGCCAAGCTGACCCAGGACGGCATCGCCGGTTTCAACAACAACTGGGGCGATTGCTGCGCGCGCGATTACAGCCTGGGCTATGCCAACAACGCCGGCAGTTTGAACCTCGATTTCGATACCGACAATTTCGCACTGGATGGCAGCGTCCGGTTCGAAAATATCAAGGCAAGCGGCTGGACCCAAAAGGGCGGCACTGAATTCAACACCATCGTTGGCGGCGTTGCGATCCCCACCTTGCTGGCAAATGGCAACCGTGAAGTGCTGGATTATTCGCGGCACTACACCTCGTGGTCGTTTGGCGGGCTCTACAAGATCAGCGGCAACACCAGCGTCTTCGCCCGTGCATCGAAGGGCGGCCGTTTCAACGGTGATCGCCAGACCGTCGGCGGCAAGATCGCCAACAACGGTTCGCTGTGCACCGGCGCAATGGCGCAGGCCGGTACGATGGGCTGCTCGGCCGATGGCGTCACGCCCTCGGTCGACTTCGTCAAGCAGTATGAGCTGGGCCTGAAGACCCGTGGTGATCTGGCCGGTGGACGCTTTACGACTGAGCTGACGCTGCTCAAGGGCAATTTCAAGCAGAGCACCTTTGAGCTTTCTGCCACGAAATGCCCGGGCGGTGCTGGTGGCTGTGTGATCGATGCCAAGTACAAGTCCTATGGCGCCGAACTCTTCACAACCTACCAGAACGGTGGTCTCTCGCTGGTTGCTAACGCAACCTACTCGAAGGCGACGCGCGCTGGTGCGGGCTCGAACGTGTTCAGCCGGTCACCCAACCTGCCTGACCTCAGCTACACGCTGTCGGCCAGCTATGACTTCAATGACATCGCAACCTTCGGCGTAAACACCACCGGTCAGACCAGCACGCTGGGCGATGATGGCAACCGCTATCCGGGCAGCGCCACGGTTGGCGCGGTCCTCCGCGTCCGTCCGGTCGAGAACCTCGAACTTGGCGTGCAGGCTTACAATCTGTTCAACAAGTACGATCTGCGTGGACCGGGCAATGTGGTTGATGCCGCTGCTGGTGTCATCGCGGGCGGCGCGGCGCTTGGCCGTACCTTCACCGCATCGGCTCGCTATAGCTTCTGAGCCCAACAGGGTCGCAAGTGCGGATGGCTGATAATCCAGCCATCCGTCAGGAGAAGGGGGCAACTTCGGTTGCCCCCTTTTTCCGTTGGTGCCAGGAGAGGGTGATGCGCAGCCACGGATCTTTGCGATGAACACCGACCCGGCCCGGCAGTTCGAAGATGCGCTCGCCAGTCAGATACAACGAGTGCGCGATGAAGCGGAGATAAGCCCGCCAGACCGCGCGCGGGCGGTCGCACTGGCGCGGCAGGCGCTTAGCGCTGGGGTGGGAAGCAAAACGATCCCGCTACTCGCCGCCCTCAATCGCAAACTGCCGGTCGATACCGAGATCGTGACACTCCACGGCGTAGCCCTGCGGCTTGAGCAGAAGCTGGTCGAAGCAGCAGAGGTATTCGCGGCAGCGCAGGGTGCCGGATCGGACGATCCCGTAGTGCTGCAGGGGCTGGCGCAGACGCGCTACGAGCTTGGGCTGCCCGCCGCGACTCTGTTTGCCGAGGTCCAGCGAGTGAACCCAGGCAATCTTGACATATTGCGCAACCGCGCCGCTGCGATGGCTGCCGAGGGCGACCGCGCCGGGGCGATGGAGTTGCTGCTTGCTGCATTGGGGACCAATCCCGGCTGGCTTGATGGTCACAAAGTCCTGACATCGCTGCGCTGGACCGGCGGCGACCGGCATGGTTTTGCCTCAAGCTATGCCGATGCCGCACGGGTCGAGCCGGGCAATGCAGCTGTGTGGCTGGCGTGGTTCAGTGCGGTTGCCCAGACCCATGACTGGGAGCAAGTCCGTGCGATCCTTGCCGAGGCGGAAGCCCATCTCGGGATAACCGCAGCGATCCTTTCAGCCCAGCTGTTCACGGCCTGTGAAGGGGATGATCCGGTCCGGGCCGAGGCGCTGCTCGCCAAAACTGCGCATATCACCGGCGACACCATCAACCTGTGCCGCATCCGCCATGCCTTGCGCCAGGATCGCTTCGAAGCGGCGCGCGACCTGATCCAGCCGCAGCTCGGCGGGGCGAGCGCCGGGCTGTTCTGGCCCTATGCCTCGCTTGCCTGGCGGCTGCTGAACGATGCGCGTGCGCAATGGCTTGATCGGCCAGAGGTGACCATCCAGTCGCGCACGATCGGTCTGAATGTGGCGGAAATGGCCGAGTTGGGCGAAATATTGCGGGCGCTCCACTCGATGGAGCAACCCTATGCCGAGCAGACGGTGCGGGGCGGGACCCAGACCGACCGCTCGATCATGCTTCGGCACGAGCCGATCCTGCAGCGTACGCGCACGGCATGGCTCGAGGCGATCGCTGCGAATATCGCCGGATTGCCCGCGCCGGAGCTGGGCCATCCGTTCCTGCGAGAGGCCCGCAGTCAGCTGTTGCTTGGCGGCAGCTGGTCGGTCAGGCTCCGCGCGGCTGGCCACAATGTGCCGCATACCCATCCAATCGGGTGGATGAGCTCGTCGCTCTATGTTGCCATCCCCGATGCGGCGGCGCGCGGACCGGCACCGGCCGGGCACATTACCTTCGGCACCCCGCCGCCCGAACTCGGCCTGGAGCTTGCCCCCTATTGCAGTATCGCGCCCGAACCGGGGTTGGTGGTCACCTTCCCCTCGGCGATGTGGCACGCGGTCGAGCCATTTGCGGCGGGAGAGCGGTTGATGATTGCACTCGACATCCGGCCGCCTCAGTTCTGATGCGTCGCTCTAACCCCGTTTTGCTGTCCACAAACGATTGCATCTGGTTTAGTGCAAGACGATTCCAGGAGCGTTCCGATGCAGAATGACAAGGCAATACGGTCGGTTGTGATCGTCGGCGGCGGCACCGCCGGGTGGATGACTGCGGCTGCGCTGGCCAATGCGCTTCAGGCCAATTGCCGGGTCACCCTGATCGAGAGCGACGAGATCGGCACTGTTGGCGTGGGCGAGGCGACGATTCCGCCGATCCGCACCTTCAACGAAACGCTGGGGATTGACGAGAACGACTTCATCAAGGCGACCCAAGGCTCGTTCAAGCTGGGCATACAGTTCAAGGGCTGGGGAACGATCGATCAGACCTATTTTCACCCGTTCGGATCCTATGGCCGCGATGCCGATATGGTGCCGCTGCATCAATATTGGCTGGCGGCGAATGCGCGGGGGACAGCACCGCCACTGGAAGACCTCTGCATGGCCTGGGCCGCAGCCAAGCGGGGCAAGTTCGCGCGGCCCTTGCCCGATCAGCGCAATGTGCTGTCGACCTTCGAATATGCCTATCACTTCGATGCCGGGCTCTATGCGCGGTTCTTGCGCAGCTATGCCGAAACGCGCGAGGTGACCCGGATCGAGGGCAAGATCGGCAGCGTTCAGCAGGACGGCGTGAGCGGCTTCGTAACCGCGGTAACCCTTGAAGACGGTCGCAATTTCGAAGGCGATCTGTTCGTCGATTGCTCGGGCTTTCGCGGCCTGCTGATCGAGGGCGCGCTGGAGACCGGCTATCAGGACTGGGCCCATTGGCTGCCCTGTGACCGGGCGATGGCGGTGCCTTGCACCAGAGCGGGCGAGTTCACCCCCTACACCCGCTCCACCGCACACAAGGCTGGCTGGCAGTGGCGCATCCCGCTGCAACACCGCACTGGCAATGGCTATGTCTATTGCAGCAATTTCATCTCCGATGACGAGGTGGCTTCAACCTTGCTCGCCAATCTTGATGGAAAGGCGCTGGCCGATCCCAAGCCGCTGCGGTTTGTTACCGGGCGCCGCAATCAGTTCTGGAACAAGAACGTGGTCGCGGTAGGTCTGTCCGGCGGCTTTATGGAGCCACTCGAATCCACCTCGATCCACCTGATTCAGGCAGGGATAGCCAAGTTGCTCGCGCTGTTCCCGGACCGCGATTTCGATCCGCTGGTGACCGAGGAATACAACCGCATCGCGATCAACGAATATGAACGAATTCGTGATTTCATCATCCTCCATTACAAGCTGACCACGCGCACCGATAGCGAGCTGTGGCGCTATAGCGGGGCGATGAAAATACCCGACACGCTGACCTGGAAGATCGAACATTTCCGCCGCTATGGCCGATTGCTCGCGCGCGATGCCGACCTGTTCGGTGCGCCAAGCTGGCTTGCGGTTCATGTCGGACAGGGCAATATCCCCGAGGGGGCCGAACCGCTGCTCCATCATCGCGCCAGCGATCAGCGGGAGTGGATGAGCAAGCTGGAAGCCGCCCTGGCTCATGCAGCCGACGGCATGCCCACGCATCAGCAGTGGATCGACAAGTTCTGCAAGGCCGAACCGGCCTGAGGCGGGTTGGTCAGCCCAGCGCTCGCCATCCCAGCGCAATGGCTCCGGTGATCCCGGCCTCATCGCCCAGCGCTGGTGCGACAATATAGCGCTCCAGCCCGGGATCAAGTTGCGGTGCCTTGATGTATCCGCCCAGCTTCGCCTCGGTTGCGCGGCGCAGCGCTTCGATCAGGCCCGGCGCTTTCATCACCCCGCCACCGAAGATCAGCTGGTCCGGCATGTGCAGCAATACGAGACTGGCCGCCAATTGCGCGATGTAGCCGGCGATCAGTTCGATCTTGTCGGCCGGGCTGCCAAGCTTGGACAGGCTGTGCCCCCAGCGCGCTTCAATTGCCGGGCCACTCGCCAGTCCTTCAAGACAATCGCCGTGGAACGGGCAGCAGCCGGGGAAGGGGTCGGCGGAAAGATCATGCGGCATCGGGATGTGGCCGCTCTCGTAATGTGAAAAGCCCATGACTGACCGGCCGTCTCGGACCAAGCCGCTGCCTATCCCGGTGCCGACGGTGGTATAGGCAACCGTCGTGCAGCCTTGTCCGGCACCCAGCGTCCATTCTCCCAAGGCCGCACCGTTTACGTCAGTATCGACGATGATCGCTGCGCCAAACTCGCCCAGTACATCGTGAAACCGGGCGCCCGCCCAGCCGGGCTTGGGGGTGGTGGTGAAGGTGCCATAAGCGGGCGAGGCGGGGTCAATATCGATCGGGCCGAAGCTCGCTACGCCAAATGCGGCGATCGGGCCATGCGCGGCAGCGGCGTTGCGGAAGAATTCCGCCAGGGCCGGAAAGCATTCTGCCGGCGTCTGCGTCGGGATGCGGGTCTGGGCCAGCACTGTCCCATCCTCACGCGCCAGCGCTGCCACAAATTTGGTGCCGCCGGCCTCAACCGCGCCGATCAATCGCTGAGACATTATGGGTCGGTCCTGTTTGTCTGAAAGTCAGGTGAGAGCAGTTTGGCGATTGCCACAAATTCCGCCACGCTTAGCGTCTCGGCCCGCCGCGCGGAATCGATCCCCAGCGTCTCGAGAGCCGTCAGCGCGCCGGGCAGCCTCTTCAGGCTCTGCCGCAGCATCTTGCGGCGCTGGCCAAAAGCGGCCTCGGTCAAGCGTTCCAGCACCCGTGCCGAGACGCCCTCGGGGATTGCTTCCGGCACCACATGGATAATCGCCGACATCACCTTGGGCGGCGGGGTGAAGGCGCTGCGGTGGACCTTCATCGCGAGCTTCGCGGCAGAGCGCCATTGCGCCAGCACGGCAAGCCGCCCAAAGGCGCCGCCGCCGGGCTCGGCGATAATCCGCTGGGCCACTTCTTGCTGGAACATCAGCGTGAGCGAGCGCCATTGCGGCGGCCAGATTTCCCCACCGAGCCAGCCGACGAACAGCGCAGTACCAACGTTGTAGGGCAGGTTTGCAACGATATCATAGGGTTCCGCAAACAATGTGGCGGGGTTAATCTTCAGCGCATCTCCCTCAATCACGGTGAGCTGGCCGGCAAAGGCCGCTTCCAATTCAGCCAGCGCGGGGAGGCAGCGCTTGTCCATTTCGATCGCGGTGACCCGTGCTCCGGCGCGGAGCAGCGCGCGGGTCAATCCGCCTGGGCCGGGGCCGATTTCCAGCACCGCGCGGTCGTTGAGATCGCCGGGGATCTGGGCAATCCGGGCGAGAAGTTGTTCATCGAACAGGAAATTCTGGCCCAGCGCCTTGGTGGCGAACAGGCCGTGGGCGGCAATGACTTCGCGCAAGGGAGGCAGGGTCACTTTGCGGCTCGCCGGGCGGCGCATTCACCAGCCATCCGGATCGCGGCGATGGTTGCTCCGGCATCGGCAATTCGCTTGCCCGCGATGGCAAAGGCGGTGCCGTGATCGGGCGAAGTGCGGATGATCGGCAGGCCCAGCGTGACGTTGACGCCATTATCGAAATCAACTGCTTTCAACGGGATAAGCGCCTGATCGTGATACATGCACAGCGCCACATCGTAGCCAGAGCGGGCGCGCGGGGAGAACAATGCGTCAGCTGGATGGGGGCCGGTGGCATCGATTCCGGCAGCGCGCAAGGCGGCGATGGCGGGCTCGATGATCCGCGCCTCCTCATCGCCAAAGCGGCCGTCTTCGCTGGCGTGCGGGTTCAGCGCAGCCACGGCCAATCGGGGTGAGACGATCCCGAAATCGACCTGCAACGCCGCTGCAACGATCCTGCACCGGCTCTCAATCAGCGCGGTGGTCAGCGCGGCGGAAACTTCGGCCAGCGCGATGTGAACGGTCAGCGGCACGGTCCGCAGGTTTGGCCCCGCCAGCATCATCACCGCATCCTCGGCTGCCACCCCGCAAGCGGCGGCGACGAACTCGGTCTGGCCAGGGAAAGTGAAGCCAATCTCGGCGAGCCGGGATTTGGCAATCGGTCCGGTGACCACGCCGCTTGCTGCTCCGGCAATCGCCAGCCGGGTCGCCTCGGTCAGCGAGGCCAGCGCCAGCTCGGCTCCGGCGCAGTCGGGCAAGCCGGGGCGATAGGGACCGTCGATCTCGCCCAGCACGGGCAGGGCGAGATCAAACACTGCGGCCGCTTCACCCGGCGAGGCAATCCGCCGGATCGGCAGATCGATCCCACGCGCCGCTGCGGCTGCAGGCAGCAGCTTCGCACCACCGACCGCGAAAAATGGCGGAAGATCCTCAGACCCACGCCGCACCCATGCTTCGGCAAACAGTTCTGGCCCAATTCCGGCAGGATCGCCCAGCGCTATCGCCAGTGGCGGTCCTGCCCAGGCCATCGTCCGCTCAGTTATAGTCGATCACCGCATCGCGGCGGAGATCGCGCAGATAGGCCTGGGCGCGCTTGTTGACCCGGTCATCTTCCATCTGCTGTTGCATCTGATCGAAGTTCGGCCCGGATTCGACCTTGGGATCATCGCGGCCGCACAGCATCAGCACGCGCACCCCATCGGTGACCGAGCCAAACGGCGGCGTGCTTTCGCCGATGCTCAGGCCGAGGATCAGATCCTGCAAAGCCTTGGGCAGATCGCGGGCCTTCAACT
The DNA here is from genome assembly GCA_031372185.1 of Novosphingobium sp. Lineage (GTDB taxonomy): Bacteria > Pseudomonadota > Alphaproteobacteria > Sphingomonadales > Sphingomonadaceae > Novosphingobium. Next base: position 7,906 of record JANMKT010000022.1, on the reverse strand, counting down.
GATCGTTGCCGACCACCTGCGCGCCGATCCCGGCAGCAATTCCATCAACCGTGCCGCAGCCCTGCGCACCCTTCATCGCCTCGGCAAATTGCTTGGCCCGCGCGGACGCCTGGGTCTCGGTCGTGCCCGCCGGAAAAGCGATCGAAACCTGCTTGAGGCTGAGGATTGCATCGCGCGGATCGGCGGTCAGCACCTGGCGCTTGTCGATCAGATAAAGGATCGAGAAGCCGCCGCGGATTTCGATCGGGCCAACCAATTGCCCGGGGTTGAGCTCACGCGCCGCGCTGCCCAGCTCGGGCGGCAACTGGGCCAGCCGGATCCAGCCCAGATCACCCCCTACGGCTGCGGTCGAGGCTTCGGAAAACTGACGCGCATAGCCGACAAAGCTGCCGCCCTGCTTGAGCTGCTCGACGATCTTTTTGGCGTTCTCGAAGACGGCGGCCTTGTTGTCCGGGGTTGATGAAAAGAAGATTTCTCCGATCCGGTATTCCTCGGTGCCCTTGGCGGCCTGAAGGCGCGCCAGCATTTCTTTCACTTCCTCGTCGGCCACGTTGACGAACGGCTGAACATTCCGGCGCAGCAGGCGCTGCCACGAAAGTTCGCCGCGAACCTGCCGCTTGAGCGAGCTGGAGGATGAGCCGATCCGGGTTAGGTAAGCGTCCATCGCCTTGGGGTTCTGGCTGAAGTTCTGCTGGGCAACGCGGGCATAGGTCTGCTCAATCTCATCCTCGTCCACCGCAACGTCCTGCGCCTTGGCTTCCTGGATCTGCAGCGTCTCGTCGATCAGATTGCGCAGCACCTGCAGTCGCAGTCGCTGCAATTCTTCGCCCACAACCTTGCCGTCGCTGGCGCTGACCACCAGCGCAACCCGCTGATCGACATCGGTGCCGGTGATGATGTCACCATTGACGACTGCAGTGGCCCGGCGATGGTTGGGATCGTTCTTGCCGAAAATCGTCACATTTTCAGGAATCGTGATCGCCCCCTGCGGGGTGGCATCCTGCGCGGTTGCACCGCCGGCCAAGGTCGCGGCAAAACCAAGCGCAACAGCGGCGCGGGCAGAAAAACGGAGGGGCAAAGTGCGTGTCACCAAGAACCAATTCCTATTTGCGGACCCGAAAAGCCGGACCGAACTTGACCCGCGCAATGATGCCGGGCGGCTTAACCGAAGCTGAGCAGCCGCCGGATAGCGCGTTTGCACCGGACTGCCAACCGGGCGAGGTAATATCGTTGGGTCCGACCTGCCCCCTCCTCTTCAGGCAGGAACATTGCATATTCACCTCAACTCACATTGTTCGTCATCCTGAACTTGTTTCAGGACCCATTTCTCGGCACATCCGGAGCGTGGTTTTCGGGAGAAAGCCGCACTGTCAGCGTCTATTCTGCTTGCTCCGGGCTTGCGGCACGATGGGCCCTGAAACAAGTTCAGGGTGACGGGGCTGGTGAGTTCTCGGGATGGGCGAAAGCGCTGCACCGAAGTGGAGAGGTTCACCTGAACCCCAAATTTCGCAAGGCAACGTGGATCTGGAACGTATTGCCCTTTTGCGCATCGCCGGTCGGGACATAGTCGCGCCGCCAGGTCAGGGAAAGTTCAAGGCAATCGTCCTGATAGGCGATACCCAGCCGGGTGCGCAGCGCCTGGAAGCCATCTGCGGCGAGCGTCGGATCCTCGTCGCGGTTGGTCAGGTTGAACACGCCTGAGCCAAATACCGACCAATAGCGCGCAAAGGCAATTCGGCCGGCCACGCGCAGTTCTTCGCGGTCCTTGAGGTCTTCAAGGCCTGTGCCAATATTCCGGTTGAGCCTAAGATAGCCGACCTCGGCATAGGTCCGCTGGGTTCCGACGGTTGCATCGAATTCATTGCGGCGGACCGCGAAATTATCCTTGTCGACCCGGAAGCGGTGAGTCAGCTTGACGAAATCGCGGAACCGCAGTTCGGTCCGCCCGACGATGTCGGACAGCCGGTTCGACAGCCCGGTGCCATCGGGTAGCAGCGTGGGATCGCGAGTCAGCCGGTAGGATTGCCCGATCGTGGACGCGATCCGCCAGCCGGGCCGGTCAAACTGCCAGTCGAGGCCATAGGTAAAGCGCACCCCATCCTCGATCCGGTCATAGCCGGGGAACCGGTTGAGCGCGAACAGATTGCTGTCTTCAAGGTCGATCGCGCGAGCATCTTCATTGGGGACGCGCAGATTAGCCAGCTGCGGACTGGCGACAAACTGAAAGCGCGGGGTCAGCACCTGGGTGCCGCGCAGGAAACTGCCGACCAGCGGCCATTTCACGTCCACCGCCGCGCTGGCGAGGCCACGCGATTGCCAGCCCGGATTGCCCCGATAGATCGCCGTGGTGGTCAGCTCGTTTTCATCGGAATGATAGATATCGCCGCGAACCAGCGCGGTGATGGTCACTTCCTGGCCCATTTTGGTCAGTCGCCGCATATCCCAGCGGGCGCTGGCAAAGGCGCGCTGGGTATCCTGGCCGCTGGTGCGGGTAATCGCCAGGCTGTTGGCTTGCAGCTCGATGTTGCCGCCGACTACCGGATCGGTGAAGCGGCGGCGATAATCGATCACCGGCAGCGCGATTGGCACCTGGCCCTGGCCTTCGCCGGTCCGCAGGGTTTGCGTCGCCCAGCCGGCAATCGAGAGATAGCTGGTGTCGTCCATCCGTTCGACTTCGATCACCGAGCGCAGCCGGTCGTCGCGGCTGATGTCATAGCGGCGCAGGAAGGTGCGGTCAGAGGCGATCCGGGCCGATCCGGTTATGCTCCAGTGGGGGGAAAGCTGGAATTTCCCGTTGGCGAAGAAATAGCCGCGGAAATCGGTCTGCTGGCCAGTGGCATCGCCAGCCACCGAAATACGCTTGCTGCGGGTGGCATAACCGGTGACCTGATAGGCCCCGGTCGAGGCCAGCGCGCGATACTGTGCGGAAATCATCGGCAGGGCTTTGGTATAAACATAGCCGGTTACTGCAATATCGCGATTATTCGCGAGCCGCAGATAATAGGCGTCGCTAAACTCCACGCCATTGGAAGCAGACAGGCGCACATCGGGGATCAGCAGGCCGGAGATCGCCCGACCATCCGTGGTTACGACCAGACCCGGCAGCGGCATCAGCCGGACGCCGAACAGTTCCAGCCGCGCGCCGTTAAAGCGCACCCGTTTTTGCGCGGGATCATAAATCACGCGGGCGGCGGTAATCCGCCAGCTGGGATTGCGCGGGCAGCCTTTTTCATCCTCTACCGCACAGGCGCTGTAGGCGGCGTTGCTGAGCACTATCGAGCCATCGGCTGCGCGCTCACCCTTGGCGGCAACCAGCCGGCCGCCTTCGCGCAGCGCCAGCAGCATATTCTCCATCGCCCCGGCCTTCAGTTCGTCCGTCAGCTCAACCTTGTCACTGAACAGCTGGTTGCCATCGGGATCGACGAACCGGATGTTGCCGCTGGCGAAGATTTGCCCGGTCTTGCGGTTCCAGGTCACGCTGTCGGCGCGGACCGACTGGCCATCGCGGCGCAGGATCACGTTGCCGCTGGCGGTGATGCTGTCAGCCTCGCTGTCATAGGCAACCCCATCGGCTTCAAAGCTGATCGGACTGCCGCTGTCAGGCACAGCTGCGGGCTGCGCGGCAGGGGTGTCCTGGGCCTGCGCGCCAGCTGGACAGCCGAGCAGGGCCAGCGCCAGGGTCAACGCCAGGGCCGGGGCCTCCGCACGGCGGCGGAGCATGGAGCGATCACAGGTTGGCAGTTTGGATTGCACGGCACGGAGCATGGGTTGCCTATCGCACCGCCCGCGCCTAACTGCAATCCGCAGTAACGATGCGCAGCAACGGTCTGCCGCAGAGCGCAAATTCCCATGGGAGCCAGCATGAAGATCGAATTCGTCGAAGCGTCAAACGTCTCCCGTCTTGTCGCCCGTCTGGTCGAGCAGGATGCTTTGCCGGCGGATCTTGATCCGGTGCTGGCGGAAGGCGCCCGCGCCTCGCGGTTCAGCGGCAAAGTTGGCCAGATCCATGAGGGCTTTGTTGCGCAAGGCGGCAAGATCGTGCGGATCGCACTGGTTGGTGCTGGCGAGGCGAACGGCAAGCCACGTACATCCGCGATGGAGCGCGCCGGGGCGACATTGATCGCCAAATACCTCACCTCGGGCGAAACCGCGCTGGCGATCGACCTGTCGGGAAGCCGTCTGTCCGCCGAAGAGGCCGCGGCCTTCCTGCTGGGCGCGCGGCTGCGCGGCTGGCGGCATGACCAGTATCGCACGCGCTTGCCTGAGGACCAGAAGGCGACGCTGGCAAGCATCGAAGTGATCGGTGCGCCTGCCGGGGCCGCCGACGCCTGGGCCACTGAGGCTGCGCTGGCAGACGGGGTTGAATTCACCCGCGAGCTGGTGACTGAACCCGCCAATATCATTTATCCCGAGAGCTTCGTCGCGCGCTGCCGCGCTCGGATGAAGGGCACGGGCATTGAAATCCGGGTGCTGGACGAGGCCGAGATGAAAGCGCTGGGTATGGGCGCGCTGCTGGGTGTCTCGCAAGGTTCCGCTCAGCCACCGCAGCTGCTGGTGATGGAATGGAACGGTGGCAAGGCTGGCGAAAAGCCCACCGCCTTTGTCGGCAAGGGCGTGACCTTTGATACCGGCGGCATCTCGATCAAGCCCGCAGCCGGTATGGAAGACATGAAGTGGGACATGGGCGGGGCTGGCGCGGTCGCTGGCGCGATGCTGGCGATGGCCCTCCGCAAGGCCAAGGCCAATGTGGTCGGCATTTGCGGGCTGGTGGAGAATATGCCCGATGGCAAGGCGCAGCGCCCGGGCGATGTCGTCACCTCGATGTCAGGCCAGACGGTCGAAGTGATCAATACCGATGCCGAAGGGCGGCTGGTGCTGTGCGATGCGATCACCTGGGTGCAGAAGGAGTTCTCTCCCACGGCGGTAATCGATCTTGCCACGTTGACCGGCGCGATCATCATCGCACTGGGGAATGAGCATGGCGGGGTCTACTCCAACGATGATGCGCTGGCTGGCAAGCTGGTCGCGGCGGGCGATTCCAGTGGCGACAAGCTCTGGCGAATGCCGCTGGGCGCTGCCTATGACAAGCTGATCGACAGCCCGATCGCCGATATGAAGAATGTCGGCCCGCGCGAAGGCGGCTCGATCACCGCAGCGCAGTTCATCCAGCGCTATGTCGATAAGGGCACGCCCTGGGCACATCTCGATATTGCCGGGATGGTCTGGGCAGCCAAACCAGGCGCAACCTGGGACAAGGGCGCAACCGGTTATGGCGTGCGGATCCTCGACCGGTTTGTGCGGGACAATCTTGAAGGCTGACCCGATTGAGAGCCGATTTCTATCAGTTGAGCCGTGATCCCGCCGAAGCTGCACTGCCGTTGATCGCGCGCGCTACGCTGGCAGCGGGGGAACGGCTGCTGGTGGTCTCGGGCGATGACGCACAGCTGCTGCGGATCAGCGAGGCGCTGTGGGCAAAGCTGCCCGACAGCTTCCTCGCCCACGGGATTGCCGGAAGCGCGGAGCAGGCGCGTCAGCCGATCCTGCTGTCCGATCAGACCGAAGCGGCCAATGGCGCGAATTATGTGGCGATGGCCGATGGGGTATGGCGGGACGGGGCGGATCGCTTTGCCCGCGCCTTCCTGCTGTTTGACGCCGCCGCTATCGATGCTGCCCGCGCGACCTGGCGGATGCTGGGGGAGCGTGACGGGGTGGAGCGCAAGTTCTGGAAGCAGGACGGCGGCAAATGGGTAGAGGGTCCGTTACGTCGTTCCGGACTTGATCCGGGACCGCTGGCCTCGTCGATACTACCTCGCGTCGATGAGGCCAGCGGTCCCCGGTCAAGCCGGGGACGACGCCTTCGCCTTGCAGTGCAGCATTTTCCCGGCTAGGCGCGCGCCAACCCTCCCACAACCACAAACCTTCGCAAGGACATTATCATGGCGGTTACCCGCACTTTTTCGATCATCAAGCCCGACGCTACCCGCCGCAATCTGACCGGTGCGGTTACCAAGATGCTGGAAGAAGCCGGGCTTCGCGTGGTCGCTTCAAAACGTATCCACATGAGCCGCGCGCAGGCCGAAGGCTTCTATGCGGTCCACCAGGAACGCCCATTCTTCGGCGAGCTGGTCAGCTTCATGATCAGCGGCCCGGTGGTGGTCCAGGTGCTCGAAGGCGAAAACGCCATGCAAGCCAACCGCGATATCATGGGCGCGACCAACCCCAAGGACGCCGCCCCCGGCACGATCCGCGGCGAACTGGCCGAAAGCATCGAAGCCAACTCTGTCCACGGCTCGGACAGCGATGAAAACGCTGCGATCGAAATTGCCTATTTCTTCGGGGCCGAAGAAATCGTCGGCTGATCGGTTGCCAACCAAGCATTGCCGGGGCCGTCGGAGCAATCCGGCGGCCCTTTTGCTTTAGGCCAAAATCGTTTCACCACGATCGAGTGCTGTGCTAACCTCTAACCGGGGTCGCCTCATTCGGGGGGTGATATGGCAAGTGCGGCGGATAGTCTTGCGCAGGCAAGCAAAATGGGTTCACCACTGATCGCGGCGATTGATCGGTGGATTTACGTGTTCATGGCGGCGTTGTTCGTGGTGACTACGCTGGCCGGTTTCATTCCAGATTCGCTGGGCAAGATTGCGTTGGTCGAGGCTGGCCAGCGCGCGCCCTTTCCGCCTGTTATGCATGTCCATGCGGTGCTGATGGGGTCGTGGTTGATGTTGCTGCTGACGCAAACCACGCTGATGGCCACTGGCAATGCAAAATATCACAAAAAGCTCGGAATTGCGTCATTTTTGCTGGCTCCAGCGATTATCCTGACCGGACTTGTTCTGGTGCCAACGATGTCTGGTCAGGTCTGGGACGCGACTGCGGCAGCCCCGCCTGAAATGAAGGAAAAGCTGCGCGGTGGACTCGCCGTCAGGACCGATATCATGCTCCTGCAATTTCGCGCCGGGTTGCTGTTCGCGACCTGCGTCGTGCTTGCTTTGCGCGCCCGGCGCCTGGATTCGGGCTTTCACAAGCGCATGATAATCCTTGCAACTCTGGTGCCGCTGCCCGCTTCGATCGATAGAATTACCTGGCTGCACCACACCATGCCGGTAAGCCCGCTTTCGGCGGATCTTTACACCCTGGTGTGGCTCTCGCCGATGTTTGTGTGGGATCTGTTCAGGCTTGGCCGCGTGCACCGTGCCTACATCGTCTGGTTCGCGCTGTGGCTGCCCGCATCAATTGCAGTCCAGCTGCTGTGGGGTTCCGATTGGTGGCAAGCGACGGCCCCGGGGTTGCTGGGTTTCTCCTGACCGGAATGGAAAGCTGATTTTCAACGGGCCGTCGGCGCAATCCGGCACCCTTGTTGTTTGACTCTGTGCTGCAATCGGCAGATGCTCCTCCCATGTCGGCAAGCCTGTTCAGGGGCTAATCTTTGACTTGCTGGCTCTGCCCCTCTGGGTCGCATTGCTTGGAGGATTGAACCGATGACATTTCCAATGAACATCGCCCGCGTTTGCGGGCTCGCTCTAGTTGGCGCGGCCATGCTGGCTGCCACGCCGGTGCTGGCCAAAGACGATCCGAAGGTTGCCGACGAGGTGATGGCACTGGCGCGCGCGCAATGGTCAGCCGAGATCGCTGGCAAGGGTGCGAGCGATCAGCTGGCCTCGGTCGCGGAGGACTATACCGAGTTCAATGCCGATTACCCGACGTTGCTGGTCGGCAAGTCCATGGCGCTCAGGATGCAGACTGTTCCGCAGGCCAGCACGTCGCTGTTTTCCGAGATGCAGAACCCGCGCGTGCAGGTTTACGGCGACACCGCAATCCTGACCTATAATTTTGCCGGAGTGGGTCGCGCGGCAGACGGCAAGATTTCGCCCAACACCGCCAAATCGACCCGGGTCTATGTCCGGCA
>JANMKT010000003.1:0-20831 GCA_031372185.1 Novosphingobium sp. | reverse complement strand
CCATTTTGGTCAAATCCGCTTGGACGGCAAAATGGCTTCCAGCTCGAACAGAAATGCGCTTGCAAAGACGTCCAGTCTTAACGGCGCGCATTTCCGCCCTATATGTTCGCCATTTTGCCGCCTCTATGGTGCGGTTAACAGGTCCTGACCCTAATCCCCGCTTTACGGATGAGATCTGGTACCGCTTCAACGGCGTTCAACTGGGCTATGTTGGCAACACCAGCACTTCGCAGCTGACCGCCAGCACCAGCTTTAATGATTTTTCCCAGGCCTACGATGCAGTCAACTCCTTCGCGCAGGGCCCGGCCAGCGGCAGCTACATCATTCAGCGCAGCGGCGAGACGTTGTCCTCGATGGCGCGATTAATAGGTCCTGATCCTGATTCCGAAGTTTCAAGGACAGCATTCCGTTATCTCCGGCTTGTCCCGGAACCGCTGGTCTCGTCGATGCGCGGCCCGACCGAGACGGGCGGCGATCTCCGGGCAAGCCGGGGGATGACGCTGTCGGCGCTTGCTCCGCCCCCCCCAATTTCCTAATTCTGCGCCGCAATCTGCGCCAAATGCTCTGACAGGAAACAATTATTACCGAACGGCGCACTTGCTCTGACAACACCCTTGACACACATCCGTTAATGGCATGATGTTTGAGGCTGCGCAGTTCCGATGGTAGGTGTAGCAATCCAAATAGCCGGTAGAAACGAGGGTAGCACTGATGCTGACGCGAAGCCTGTTGCAGTGAAATGCACAAATTCCCGGCCGCCCTGCCAGAACAAACGTGCGCAGCCGGGCGTGGTCCAATCCTGTTGCTGTGTGACCATGCCAGCAACTTCATTCCCGCAGTTTTTGGCTCGCTTGGCCTGACACAGGACAATCTGAACAGCCATTTTGCTTGGGATTCCGGGGCCGCGGGGGTGACGCGCCAGATCGCGCAGCTGCTCGATTGTCCGGCCATTCTGGCCTCGGCGTCGCGCCTGATGATCGACTGCAACCGCGATCCGGGAGATTGGGATTCAATTGTCGAGGTTGGTGAAACGACGCCGATCCCCGGCAATGTTGGCTTGTCCGAGGCTGAGCGTGCAGCGCGGATCGCGGCCTTTCATGCCCCTTTCCACGATTGCATCGATGCGGCGCGGATCGCCGGCGCCGCCCGAATCATGGCGATTGTCGCGATCCACAGCTTTACGCCGGTTTATCGCGGCCAAACAGCGACCTTGGCATATTGGCCTAGTCCATAATGACGATCATCGAATTGCCAGAAGTCTTGCATTGCAATTGGGCGCGGACGAGCGTCTGATTGTTGGCGACAATGAACCATATGGCCCCGACGATCGTGTCTATTACAGCTTGACGCGGCACGCCGAAGGGCAGGGACTGGGCTCGCTGATGATCGAAATTCGCAATGATTTAATCGCGGCCGAAGCTGGCCAAGCCGCTTGGGCGGCTCGGCTTGCACCGATGCTGTTGAACGCGGTCGAGAGTCTGGACGCCACAAAGGCAGCTTAGTCAGGGATCAGATAAGGGGGAGCAAAACATGCCAAATCAGGATGATAATCTTCACGCGGATGACGTGAAGACTCTGCATAGTATGGGATACGCCCAGGAACTATCCCGGCGAATGGGGCATTTTTCCAATTTCGCGATCTCATTTTCAATCATCTGTATCCTCTCTGGCGGGATCAATTCGCTGGGCCAGGGCACCAGCGGCGCCGGCGGCGCGGCGCTCGGGATTGGCTGGATCGTGGGCGGCCTGGCCGCGCTGATGTTCGCGCTTGGCATGGCCCAGCTGTCCTCGGCGTTTCCAACTGCGGGCGGGCTTTACCACTGGAGCTCAATCCTGGGAGGCCGTTTCTGGGGCTGGTTGACCGCCTGGCTCAATCTGATCGGACTCATCACGGTGCTGGCGGCGATCAATGTCGGTACGTTCAACTTTTTTGTTGGCTCGTTTGGTTCGTTCGTGGGGATCGAGGCCGGTTATTGGTCACAGCTGATTTTCCTGATCGTGATGACCGGCAGCCAGGCGCTGATCAACCATCTTGGCATCAAGGCCACAACCAAGCTGACCGATCTGTCAGGATATCTGATCCTGGCCGGTGCAGTGCTGCTGACTGCGGCACTATTCGCCTATGCGCCGACGCGCGATTTCAGCCGTTTGTGGACCTTCACAAACTATTCCGGCGCTGCCGGAGGCGACGTCTGGCCCGCGACCAGTTCGATGATGCTGATCTTCTTCCTCGGGCTGTTGCTGCCGATCTACACACTGACCGGCTATGATGCTTCTGCGCATACTTCGGAAGAAACCGTCGGTGCCGCCAAAAAGGTGCCGACCGCGATTATCCATTCGGTGTTCTGGGCTGCGCTGTTCGCGTGGATTTTTTCCTGCGCCTTCGTCCTCGCAATTCCGGATATGAATGAGGCGGCCAAGCAGGGCTGGAACGTGTTCTTCTATGTGATGGATGCGGTGATTCCGCCCGGCCTCAAATACTTCCTCTATGCCGTCATCGCCGTTGCCCAATATATCTGCGGCCTGGCAACGGTCACATCGGCCTCGCGGATGACCTTTGCCTTCGCGCGGGACGATGGTTTGCCGGGGTCGCGCTACCTCAAGACGATCAGCCCGAAATACCGGACCCCGGTCCACGCGATCTGGACCAGTGCCGCGCTGGCAGTGGGCTTTACTTCGTTTGCCGGGGCCTATTCGGTGGCCGTCGCGGTAACCTCGATCGCGCTCTATCTGTCCTATGCGATGCCGATCGCGGCCGGCCTGTTCGCCTATGGCAACAGCTGGAAGCAAATGGGCCCGTGGGACATGGGGCCATCGTTCCGCATCGTCGCCTTGCTGTGTATCGGGATCGCGGGCGTGATCTTCTATGTGGGCGTGCAACCACCGAATGACTTTGCCTTGAAAGTGCTTGGGGTGATTGCGGTTCTGACGATCCTCGCCTGGTTCGGGATCGAGAACAAGCGGTTCAAGGGGCCGCCGATCGGTGATCGGATTGCGGCCCGCGCCGCAGAAATCGCTGCCGCCGAAGCCGCGGTCGGCCAGATCTAGGACAAGGGTGCGGGGTTGCAAGGCCGTTCCGGGATGGGCCTTCCAACCCCGCACCATAAGATTGAGACTTGATCGCATGACCATGACCAAAGTTCCGCGCACCGCAGCCGAACTCAAAGCCTATGTCGAACAATCGCCGCTGCCTTATGCCAAGGTCGGGGTGTTCGATATCGACGGGATCCTGCGCGGAAAATACATGACCCGCGACAAGCTGGTCTCAGCGCTGGGCAATGGCTTCGGCTTTTGCGACGTGGTGATGGGCTGGGATAGCCGGGATCAGTTGCTCGACAATCTCGAGATGACCGGCTGGCACACCGCCTATCCCGATGCCGAAGCACGGTTGCTGCCCGAGACCACCCGGCTGATCCCGTTTGAGGGCAATATGCCCCTGGTCCTGGGGGAGTTCACCGGTCATATGGAGCCGGTTTGCCCCCGCTCGCTGCTCCGCCGGATCTTGGAGCGCGCCAAAACGATGGGCTTTGCGGTCAAATCCGCAGCCGAATTCGAATTCTTCGTGTTTGACGAAACCCCGCATTCGGTCCGCGCGAAGAATTACAAAAACCTCACCACCATCACGCCCGGTGAATTTGGCTATTCGATGATCCGCAACACCGTCCACGCCGATTTCTACCACGAGCTGCTCAAACTCTGCCTCGATATGGATATGGAGATTGAGGGGCTGCACACCGAAACCGGCCCCGGCGTGCTGGAGGCGGCCATCAAGTTCGATGACGCGATGGCATCGGCCGACAAGGCCGCGCTGTTCAAGACGATGACCAAGATATTGGCGCAAAAACGCGGCTGGATGGCGACCTTCATGGCAAAATGGTCAAACGACTGGCCCGGCCAGTCAGGCCATCTGCACATGTCACTGGTTGATGAAAAGTCTGGCAAGCCGGTATTCTATGACGCCGACAAGCCACTTGGAATGTCTGACACGATGCGCTGGTTTATCGGCGGGCAACAGGCGCTGATGCCCGAATTCCTGAGCATGATTGCGTGTACGGTCAATAGTTACACGCGCCTGATCCCTGGCGCCTGGGCTCCGACCAGCGCAAGCTGGGGATTTGAAAACCGCACTTGCGCGCTCAGGGTTATTGGCGGTTCTGCCAAGGCACAGCGGGTCGAATACCGGATCGCAGCGGCGGACATCAATCCCTATATCGCCTTTGCCGCCAGCATCGGCTCGGGCCTGTGGGGGATCGAGAACCGGATCGAGCCGACCAAGCCCGTTGCAGGCAATGCCTATGCCCAGAAATTCCCGGCGCGGCTGGCTCTGCCAACAACGCTGTGGGAAGCAGCCCAGCGCCTGAAGACTTCAAAACCTGCCCGCGCCTTGTTCGGAGACAAGTTTGTTGATCATTATGCGGCCACCCGCGAATGGGAAGAGCGCGAGGCGCGCAAGGCTATTACCGATTGGCAACTGGCGCGCTATTTCGAAATAATCTGAGCTTAGGAAACCTATGCCCCTGTTTACGTGCATATCGCCGGTTGATGGCAGCATCGTCGCTGCGCGCCCGTTTGCTACTGATGCACAGGTCAGTTCGGCGGTTGCCGCTGCGTGCGCGGCCCAGCGCGATTGGCAAGACCAGCCGCTCAGCGCCCGCACTGCGCTGTGTCACGCCTTTGTCGATGCGCTGCTGTCGATGGAGGACGAGATTGTTCCCGAACTCGCGCTGCAAATGGGCCGGCCGGTCCGCTATGGCGCGGGCGAGTTGCGCGGGTTCGCCGAACGCGCCCGGCACATGATCGCGATTGCCGATGGTGCTCTGGCAAAGATTGTGCCCGAGGAAATTGCCGGGTTTGAACGCTGCATCACCCGCGAGCCGCTGGGCGTCGTGCTGACGGTCGCCCCGTGGAATTACCCCTATCTGACTGCGGTGAATTCGGTCGTGCCGGCGCTGATGGCGGGCAATGCCGTGATCCTCAAACATGCGGCACAGACCTTGCTGGTGGGGGAACGCTTCCAGCAGGCCGCCGATATGGCGGGTCTGCCCGCCGGGCTATTCCGCAATCTGGCGCTCAGCCATGACCAGACCTCGCGGTTGATCGGATCGCGGACGGTGAATATGGTCTGCTTCACCGGCTCGGTTGAAGCGGGCAAGGTGATCGAAGGCGCCGCGGCGGGCGGCTTTATCAATGTCGGGCTGGAACTTGGCGGCAAGGATCCTGCCTATGTCCGCGCCGATGCCAATCTTGAATTCGCGGTTGAAAATCTGGTTGACGGGGCTTTCTTCAATTCTGGGCAAAGCTGCTGCGGGATTGAGCGGATCTATGTCCATGAAAGCCTGTTCGACGCCTTTGTCGAAGGCTTTGTTGCCCTCACCCGAAGCTATGTGCTGGGCGATCCGCTTGACCCGGCAACAACCCTGGGGCCGATGGTCAAGGCCTCCGCCGCAGACTTTGTGCGCGGCCAGATCAGTGCTGCGCTGGATGCTGGTGCCAAGGCGCAAATCGACCCCGCTACATTTGCAGCCGATGCCGTGGGCACGCCCTATATGGCCCCGCAAGTCCTGACCCGGGTTACCCACGACATGGCAGTGATGCGCGATGAGAGCTTTGGCCCGGTGGTCGGGATCATGAAAGTATCAGATGATGCCGAGGCGATCCGCCTCATGAATGACAGCCCTTACGGCCTGAGCGCGTCGATCTGGAGTGAGGATCTGGAAGCAGCGCATCGGATCGCCCCCGCGCTTGAAGCCGGCACCGTCTTCCTGAACCGCTGCGACTATCTCGATCCCGCGCTGGCCTGGACGGGGGTCAAGGACACTGGTCGCGGCGCGAGCCTCGGGGTGGTTGGCTATGAGCATCTGACGCGCCCGAAATCCTATCATTTTCGCTTAAGTACAGAGGGTTGATATGACTGTTGAGCTTACCGGCAATTGGAACTATCCAACCAGGATCTGGAGCGGCCCGGGCCGGATCGCCGATCTGGCCGAGGCTTGCGCGCTGGCCGGGATCGCCCGCCCGCTGATCGTCACGGACAAGGGCCTGGCCGACAGCACCATTATCGCGAAGGTTTGCGCGGTGCTGGCCAAGGCTGGCCTCGCCTGCGCCGTTTATGCCGAGGTTCAGGGCAATCCCGTGGGCAAGAACGTCGATGATGGGACTGCGCTTTACCGCAGCGGTGGCCATGACGGCGTAGTTGCGGTCGGCGGCGGATCGGGGCTCGATGTCGGCAAGGCGATTGCCTTCATGGCCGGCCAGACCCGACCGCTGTGGGATTTCGAGGACGTCGACGATTGGTGGACCCGCGCCGACCCAGACGGGATTGCCCCGGTTATTGCGGTGCCGACCACCGCAGGGACCGGATCTGAAGTTGGCCGGGCGTCAGTTGTGGTCAAAGAGGACACGCACGAAAAGAAGATCATCTTTCACCCCAAAATGCTTCCAATTGTGGTGATTGCCGACCCGGAGTTGAGCGTTGGCCTGCCCGCGCATATCACGGCCGCCACCGGGATGGACGCCTTTGTCCATTGCTTCGAGGCCTATTGCGCACCGGGGTTTCATCCGATGGCTGACGGCATCGCGCTGGAAGGGATGCGGCTGGTCAAGGATTATCTGCCCCGCGCCTATGCTGATGGCGGTGACATCGAAGCGCGCTCGCGGATGCTGGCGGCGGCGAGCATGGGGGCAACCGCATTCCAGAAGGGCCTCGGCGCAGTCCATTCGATCTCGCATCCGGTGGGTGCCTTCTACAACACCCACCACGGCCTCACCAACGCGATCGTGCTGCCCTATGTGATGCTATACAACCGCCCGGCCATCGAACAAAAAATGGTCGCGCTGGCGCGCTATCTCGGGCTTGAAGGGACCGGTTTCGATGCGGTCTATGCCTGGGTCCTGGCCTTCCGCACGCAATTGGGGATTCCCGGCAGCCTGAGCGAAATCGGAGTGCCCGCCGATCAGGCCGAAACCATCGGCGAACACGCCCAGCGCGACCCTTCGACCGGCGGAAATCCCCGCGCGACAAGCGCTGCGGATATGACGGCAATCTTCAAAGCGGCAGTAACTGCTGTGGCATAGGGAGTAAGGTTGGAAGGCGCGGCTGCTGCAGGCGCCATCAGGCCGTTCAACAAGCGATTGGGTGACTGTGCTTCGACAGTTCAATATCCTGAGAACCCGATTGGCAAGAATATGGTTACGGCGGCGATCCAATAACACCACATCCGAACCGGTCTGCTCCAAACGAGCGCCAACCGTTTCCGGACAGGCTGCAACCCGATTGAGCGGCCATCCCCAGTGCTTCGTCTTGTGATAAATTGGTGTATCGGGACGGCGGTGGCTGGCCGGGAGCAGACAGGCGATGAGCAGGTCCTGATCTTAGGAAAATCAGTAAATTTAATAAGTTCAATGGCTTAACGGCTACTCTCTTTTCGAGCGGGCATCAGATTGTTCATCTCCCTGCTAGGAACGAAGTGCGCACTGGTCGCGGACATGCTGGCGGCAGTGCACCACCTCAAAAGCTCCAGCGCCGAACGCGGTGGGTGGGACTGTGCCGCTCGGATACAACGTCCTGAACGCAGCCTGCTGGCCGGGAAGAGCCATGATGGCGAGGGCAGGGCGATGACGCCGAGCCATGCTAGCAAGTCGGGCAAGCGCAATCGCTATGACGCCATCCGACCAGAGTTGATCGACGGTTCTCCTGTCTGGCGAGTACCTGCCCCGATACAGAATTCGAGGCAATACTGCCTGAAGATGGCAACCGCTTCCTGCGGGCCTTATTGCTTCTTGATCGCTGTCACCTCTCCGGCACTTCCGGTTACGACGAGGTCGAAGTCAACCTTGTCGCCAATGGTAATTCCAGCGAGGAGATCGGGTTTGACTGAGAAACCCATTGTCATGGCGGGCCAGCCAACGGCGGGGATCGCGCCATGATCGAGGGTGATTTTGCCCGCAGCCGAGTCTATGGCGGTGACGGTTCCGCTGCCTTTGGCCATTTTTGCATCAGCGGTCATCGCCATCTCGCCCATCGCACCGGCACTTGCTGTGGCCTTGGGCGCTTCGGCTTTGCGAGCATCCGGCTGCTTGTCGCAGCCAGCCAGCGTGATTGGTGCCGCGATCAGTGCGGCGATCATCAGGGTCTTGTTCACAGGGTTTCTCCTTGGGGTTGAATTTGGATGCGTCTGCGCATCAGCAAGTAAGCGGCGGGGATGATGAGCATCGAGAGCAGCGGTGCGGTGAGCATGCCGCCGATCATTGGCGCGGCGATCCGGCTCATCACTTCCGAGCCGGTTCCTGTGCCGATCAGAATAGGGAACAGGCCCGCGAGGATCACCGCGACCGTCATGGCCTTGGGCCGGACGCGAAGCAAAGCACCGGCACGAACGGCGACTGCGACGTCGCTGTTTTCAGCCAGCGCGGACTTCAGGTAGATCAGCATCACCACGCCGAACTCGGCCGACACACCCGCCAGCGCGATGAAACCGACGCCAGTGGCGACCGACTGATTGTAGCCTAGCAGATAAAGCAGCCAGACCCCGCCAGTCAACGCGAATGGCAGCGTCGCCATGATCAGCGCAGCCTCATCCCAGCGCCGGAATGTCGCATAGAGCAGCACGAAGATGATCAGCAGCGTGGCCGGAATCACGATCTTGAGGCGTTGCGTCGCGCGTTCGAGAAACTCGAACTGGCCGGTATAGGCGACGCTGATTCCGGGGGGGAGCTTGACCTTCTCTGACACCGCACGTTGCAGATCGCCGACGATCTCGGTGAGCGCGCGGCCTCGTCCGTCGATATAGACCCAGGTTGCCGGGCGGCCGTTCTCGCTTCGCAGCATCGGTGGGCCATTGCTGATATGCACATCGGCAACCGTTCCCAGCGTGACTTGCTGACGCGATGGGGTAAGCACCGGCAGGTTGATGATGTCATTCACACTGTCCCGAATTTCTCTCGGGTAGCGGACGCTGATCGGATAGCGGGCCAGCCCTTCGACGGTTTGCCCGACAGCCTCGCCACCGATAGCGCCCGACACCACACCCTGCACATCGGCGACGTTGAGGCCGTAACGGGCCGCCGCTGCCCGGTTGATGGTAACGTCGATATAGCGCCCGCCAGATAACCGTTCGGCCAATGCCGAGCTGATCCCCGGCACGGTCTTGGCTACCGCTTCGATTTCCCGCGCAGTGCGGTCAATGTCGTCGAGGTTGGCCCCCGAGACTTTGATCCCGATCGGGCTTTTGATGCCCGTCGCCAGCATATCGATCCGGTTGCGGATCGGCGGGATCCAGAAATTGGCGAGGCCGGGAACTTTGACCGTGCGATCAAGCTCGTCGATCAACTTGGCCTGGGTCATGCCGCTGCGCCATTGGCCTTTGGGTTTGAAACGGATCGTGGTTTCGAACATTTCGAGCGGGGCCGGGTCGGTTGCCGTATCGGCGCGGCCGGACTTGCCGAACACGCTTTCGACTTCGGGCACGGTCTTGATCAGGCGGTCGGTCTGTTGGAGCAGCATCGCGGCCTTGGCGCTCGAAATCCCCGGCAGGGCCGATGGCATATAGAGCAAATCGCCTTCATTCATTTGCGGCATGAACTCACCGCCGGTCTGGCTGATCGGCCACAGGCTGGAGGCGAACACCAGCACCGCGATCAGCAGCGCGGCTTTCGGTTTGGCCAGCACCCAATCGAGCGCAGGACGGTAGATGCGCGTGAGAAATCGGTTGATCGGGTTGCTATTCTCACTCGGGATACGTCCCCGGATCAGCCAGCCCATCAGCACTGGGATCAACGTGATCGAGAGCAGGGCAGCGCCCGCCATCGCATATGTCTTGGTGAAAGCCAGCGGCGCGAACAGCCGCCCTTCCTGTCCCTGGAGCGAGAAGATCGGGATAAATGAGAAGGTGATGATCAGCAGACTGAGGAACAGCGCCGGGCCAACTTCCGCCGCCGCATTGGTGATGACACGCCAACGCTCTTCGCCGGTCAGTTCGGTACGGGGATTGTCCTGATGCCAGCGTTCGAGATGCTTGTGCGCGTTCTCAATCATGACAACGGCAGCATCGACCATCGCGCCAATCGCAATGGCAATGCCGCCAAGCGAGAGGATATTGGCGTTCAATCCCTGCAAGCGCATGACGATGAAGGCGATCAATATGCCGAGTGGCAAAGTCAGGATCGCCACCAGTGCGGAGCGCGCGTGCCACAAGAACAGCCCGCAAACGAGCGAGACGATGAGAAATTCCTCGAACAGCTTGCCGGTCAGGTTCTCGACCGCGCGGTCGATCAGGCCGGAACGGTCATAGGTGGTGACGATCTCGACACCGGGCGGCAGGCCAGCCTTCAATTGCGTGAGCTTGGTGCGGACACCTTCGATCACTTCGCGGGCATTCTTGCCTTGGCGCATGACGATCACGCCGCCGGCAACTTCGCCCTCGCCATCCAGCTCGGCAATCCCGCGCCGCATATCCGGGCCGACCTGGACCGTGGCGACATCACCTAAAGCCACTGGCACCCCGCCCGCAGTGGTGCGAATTGGCACAGCGCGGAAATCGTCGAGGGTTTTCAGATAGCCGGTGGCGCGAACGATATATTCGGCTTCCGCCATCTCGATCACACCGCCGCCAGTTTCCTGATTGGCGCGATTGAGCGCATCGGACACATCGCCCACCGTCACCCCATATGAAGCAAGTTTCTGCGGATCGACGACGACCTGATATTGCTTCACCATCCCGCCGATGCTGGCGACTTCGGCCACACCGGGAACGGCCTTCAGCTCATAGCGCAGGAACCAGTCCTGAATGCTGCGCAGCTGCGCGAGATCATTCCGGCCGGTCTTGTCGACCAGCGCATATTCGTAAATCCAGCCTACGCCGGTGGCATCGGGGCCGAGCGAGGCGGTTGCGCCCGCTGGCAATTTTCCCTGCACCTGGCTCAGATATTCGAGCACGCGGCTACGTGCCCAATAAAGGTCGGTGCCATCCTCGAACAGCACATAGACAAAGCTGTCGCCAACGAAGGAATAGCCGCGCACCACCCGTGCGCCGGGAACCGATAGCATCGTTGTGGTGAGCGGGTATGTGACCTGGTTCTCGACGATCTGCGGGGCCTGGCCCGGATAGGTCGTGCGGATGATGACCTGCACGTCCGAAAGGTCCGGAAGCGCATCGACCGGCGTGGTTCGCACAGCTCCGATGCCGATCACCGTCAGGAGGAGGGCAGCGATGACAACGAGTGTGCGGGCCTTGACCGAGGCCCGGATGATCCATTCGATCATTTCGCACCGCCCAGCTTGCGGGCTGCAATCCCGGTCAGGCTCGCTTCGGAATCGAGCAGGAATTGCCCCGAAGCGACCACCTTCTCGCCGGCGGCCAAGCCCTCCAGTATCTCGGTCTGTCCGCCGCCCTCTCGGCCTGTGCGGACTTCGGCAGGCTGATAGCGGCCATTGCCGGTGGCGAGCATCACCAGCGTTCGCGTGCCGGTGCGGATTACCGCTTCGCTGGGTACCAGCAGCGCGGGCCGGGTATCACCGCCAAGCGAGACCTGCGCAAACATGCCGGGACGCAAGCGACCGCCGCGATTGGCGAGTTCGATCCGCACAGTGACTGTGCGGCTGTCGGCTTGCGCGGTCGGCAGGACAGCGATGATGCGACCGCCGAAGCTCTCGCCGGGAAAGGCGGCAAGCGTGGCGCTGGCGCTTTGACCGACGCGGACGCTTCCCGCCTGGGCTTCGGGAACTGCGGCATTGAGCCAGACCGTGCCGATGCCCGTTACCTGGGCCAAGGTCTGACCCTGAGCCAGCGTCATACCGGCGCGGACATCGAGGGTCTGAATTACCCCGGATATCGGCGAGGTAATCGTTACCGTGCCATTGGTCCGTCCCGAGCGCTCGACGCTGGCGATCAAGCCATCGGACATGCCCAGCAGCTTGAGCCGCTGGCGCGCCGCAGCGGTGAGATCGGACCTGCCGAGCCGCCTGACCGCGAGGAACTCGGTCTGCGCGCCGCCCCATTCGGGCAGTTGCAGATCGGCTATCGGCGCACCGGCGCGCACGACATCGCCGGGAGCTCGGGCATAGACACGGGCAACGAAGCCACCCGACCGGGCTTGAATCACAGCGACATCGCGCTGGTTGAAGTCGATGCTGCCGGTGACATTGACCGTGGCAGCGAGGCTGCCCATTTGTGCCGGGACAATGCGGATACCGAGATTCTGCATGGCTGCCGAATCGATCGTTACGCCCGGTGACCCGCCAATCGCGGTGCCATCGTCGGCATATTTGGGCTGGGTCTTCATCCCCATCGATGAGAGTGCGCCGGGGCTGTCGTAGTGCTCCAGCGGCACCATCGGATCATAATAATAGAGAATTTTGCGCTCTTTGGCTGTCGGAGTAGTGGCTGCGCCAGTTCCGCGCCCGCCCAGCCAATATCCGCCGCTACCTGCAATCAAGGCAGCAGCCATGACCCCGGCGCGCCAGCGCGCGGCCTGTCTCGTTGTGAGGGTCATTGGCTGTCCTCCTTTTCAGTCATTGGCCCGTAAGTCATGGTGATGCGGATCGCGCCGCGGACGACATCGGCCTCGCGGGCCAGCACATCGATTTCGGCCTCGGCCAGGGCCAGCGACGAGAGCAAGGCGCTGCCGAGATCGAGCCTGCCTGCACCGTAGCTGTCACGATCAAGCACCGCACGTTTGCTGGCCAACGGAACCAGAGTGCTGCGGGCATTTTCGAGCCGTTGATGGTGCATCTGATGATCGGCCAGATCGCCGTCCAGTGCGGCCAGAACTTCCCGCTCCGCCGCGATCCGATCATACCGCGCCCGCTCAGCCTCACTGGCGGCGGCGGCGATCCTGGGGTCTTGCCGCCGTCTCGAAAAGAACGGCAGGTCAATCGAAACACCGACCGAGACCAGATCGCCGTAATTGGGCTCGCGTCGGCCATAGGATGCGCTGACCTTCCAATCAGGGCGCTTGTCGGCGCGGGCGAGCTGGGTTTCCGCGTCAGCCGCGACGGTCTGGGCATCGATCGCGCGCAAGGCTGGCAGCGCGGCAATGCCCGCCAGCAGTCTGGTGCGATCCACCATCAGCTCAGGTGGTGCGCCTGCCACCTGCGGGTTGGGATCACCGGTGAACCGGGCCAGCATCGCACGGGCTTTTGCCACAGCGGCAGAAAGTTCTGCCCGGCGATCATTGACCTGCGCGCGGAGCTGGTCTGGCTCGAGCGCCTGCGAAGGCCGCGCGCTGCCCGAAGCAAGCCGCGCCGCAACCGTCGTTTGCAGATCGCCCAGGCTTGCATCGAGCAGCCTCAATTGTTGAAGACGCTTCTCGGCATAATAGAGATCGACCCAGGCGAGCGCGGTCTGGAGGCGAACCGAACGTCCCTCAACACTGGCATCTGCTTCGGCAACGCCAATGTCTGCCGAAGCGCGCGCTGCGCGGGCATGACGTTTGGCCGGGTTCAGGAATTGCTGGCTGACCCCGATAGAGGTCATCGTAAAATTATCGCGATTCAAGTTCCAGGCATCGGGCCCGGTGACGGGAAAATCGCGGATCCCGACATCCAGAGTCGGATCGGGCAGGCGATCAGCGGCAATCGCTGCCGAGCGCTTGGCTTGGACTTCCGCCTCACTAGCCTGCACAGACGGCGCATTGGTCGCTGTGCGCTTGAGCGCGGCATCGAACGTCATCGGTTCGGCCAGCACTGTGTTTGGGATAGCCGCTAGTAGCGGTGCCAGATAAATCAATCGCATGGAACTCTCCTGATCGGCAAAGCCCGGACGGAAACGCAAAGCAGACTGGGGCAAACGTGCGCCGGTGAAGCATACGAACACTCCGCCGGCGACACGCGCCTAGCCAGCTTGCTTTTCGTTATCGGCCAGACAATTGCCTTAGCCGGCCGAAGGCACAGCGCGCTTATCCGGCATGTCTATCATGCAGTCGGCTGCGCTCATCTTCATCATGCTGCAGTTGCAATCTGCCGCCTCGGTGTCAGGGTCCTTGATCCAAACCCGGACCCGCCGGGGCAGGCCCGACTTGTTTGGCCCCGGAGTCAGACGGGACTGCCAATCCCAATGGCCGCCAGCAGGCGTGCTCGCAAAACTGGCGGATGCGGTGGTAAGTGCCGCAATGGCTGCGGCAAGTGTCAGAATCATCTTCATGTCAAAAATCCTTGGTTGAATCGCATTGCGGCGCAGAGCGGTAGTTGAGGCCGTTAAACGCCAGTCGGTTCAGCCAAGGAGCGAAGGGGGGTCGGGATCGGGCGCAATACTGCGCCCGAGCAGGACTGGCGTTGTGGGCCAGAGATTGAGGTTCGCTAAGAAGAGCGGTGCCTGGATGGTCGGTGACAGCGTATCGACCGCAACAAGGGCCACGCATCCTGCCATGGCGAGGCAGCCCGGCGTCATGTCCTTGCACGGAGCAGAGCCATTATCCGACTTGTGCTGGCCCATCGCGCAATCTGGCATGCCCGCCATCGACCCCGACATCGCCTGTTCCTTTTGCATCTCAACACAGGGGCTGGATGCAAAAGCCATGCCCTGCCCGGCAAGGCCAAGAATGACCCCGAGCAGCAGGAGATGGCGGAACAGGAATTTCATAGCAGTGTCGAAATGCTCTTTGGGGGCGTGAATGTCAATTCGGGCCGGAGCGCGTGCATACCGATAGAGGACGCCGCCAACGTCGCGAACGACAACAGTGCAAGGCAGCATCGTGCCGACCTTGTTTTCAAGTTGGAGCGTTTCATACGCCAGCACTGGTTGCAGCCACCTAGGGTCAGGACCTATTAATCGCGCCATTCTGACGTCTCGATGGCGCGATTAATAGGTCCTGACCCTTACATCGACATCGGCGGTTCGAGCGTCCCCAGCCATGCGACCAGGCCAAGGATGGCGAGCGCGGCGATCGTCTCGCAGATGACGCTCAGGCGTAACTGGCCTATGGTCGGCAATGTTCCGCCACCCTTGATGGCTAGGCTAAATGCGGGTGTCAGCCGGAACCGGTTTGCCGCTGCCAGGCCCAACATGATGCCGAACAGCGCAAGCTTGGCAACCAGCAACTGCCCAT
The DNA here is from genome assembly GCA_031372185.1 of Novosphingobium sp. GTDB lineage: Bacteria > Pseudomonadota > Alphaproteobacteria > Sphingomonadales > Sphingomonadaceae > Novosphingobium. Next base: position 5,789 of record JANMKT010000003.1, on the reverse strand, counting down.
AGAGCATTGTCCCCATCGACAGCAGATGGGCGGGGCCAACCAGTATCCAGCTATTCACAAGGCCGGAAACCACGATCAGCGCGACAATCACGGTTCCGATGAGCGAAAAACCTTCGAGCGCGCGGTGCGTGAGCCGGAGATGATCGCCCGACATCGCGCTGGCTGGGCGACACAGCAGCGCGCCGAGTGCGGCAAGCGCACCGATCCACGCGCCCGCCGCCAGCAAATGCACGATGTCCGCGATAAGATGGCGCATTCCTGCGACACCTTCGCTTGCAGCGCCATGTCCGGTCCACGCCAGCGAAGCGAGCGCGCCCGCCGATCCCAATGAAACCAGCACCAGTCAAGTCGGGGTTTTGCGCCCACCCATCGCAATCGCAGTGGTGAGCGTCATAAAAAGAGCGACTATGCGCGTAGCCCAAGCATTTCCCATCGGCGTTTCCACGATCATCATCTCGACCGAGGCACGGTCAACCTGATGCAGCGCAACGCCTGCCATCGAGGCGGTCATTGCGATTATGCTCAACACCGACAGCCCGATGGCCGCCGCTGAAAGCCAGATTGCCACCGCGCGAAGCGGCAGCACCTTGCCGTGCAGCCGTTCTGGACCCTTCAAGCCATATAGCCCGAACAGCGGCAGGCCGAACAACAGCATCAGGTTCATATAAAGCGCGAACCGGATGCCGATGCTCAGTGTGTCGATCATTTTATCGCACGGTAAAGGATAGAGTGCCTTCCATGCGGTGGGTGTCTGCGCCCGCAGCATGCCATTTGAGCTGGTATGTCCCTGTAGCAAGCGCGCGCCGCATCGTGAGCGTGAGCGTCTTGCCGTCCTTACCCATGGCTGCGGTGAACCCCGTGATTGGCATCGGCTGATGGCTTGCCATCCCCGGCATCGAGGTCATGGTTAGTGTTGCCCCGGTGAAGCTGGCGACGACCTTTTCGTTGAAGTTCAGTATGATCCGGCCAGGTTTGACAACTGTGGCATTGGCCGCAGGAGATGATGACACCAGTTTGGTGTGGGCTTGCACGCTTCCTGCGAATGCAAGAGCGGCAAGACCGGAGGCGGTGAAGGCAAGGCGTAATTTGGACATGATCAATCTCCATCATGGGGTCATGGCAAATACGCAGGGCCGAGGCCTGGCCCTTGAAAAAATCCGCTCGCGGCAAATCAATCTGATATTGAGGGAAATGGCCTTGCCCTGCGTATAAGCAGCGCACCGGAGTTTATAGCGATGAGCAACCTTGACAAGATGTTGGCCCAGATTGGCGGCGCGCCGCTCCATCCGCGTCTGGCGCTGATGGACGAAGCCGTATTTTCCGCGCTGGCCGATCAACAGCGATATTCTGCCGGTGGTTCGCTGCGATCGCTCGGCATTGCCGCGCTTGTTGCCTTGGCGTTTGGCGTCATCAGCACCGGAATTCCCGGCAGTCCCGCATCGGCCGCGCCGTCAGTTTCGCAGTTTGGTGTGCCGCCCGCGCTGACGCCGTCTTCGTTATTGCTGGCCGCGAAGTGACCAATGCGCGCCGCGCCCTGCTGGTGGCCGTTATCGCGTTTGCCGCGGCGATTGCCGGGGTGTGGGTTGGCCAGGTCATGCTTGTTTCAAAACCCGCCGCCGGCAGCGCATTGCATGATCTGATCCACGATCGGCTCAAGCTTGATACCGCCCAACACGCCAAGCTGGATGCGCTTGAGGGGCAATTTGCGGTGCGCCGAAAAGCACTCGAACTCGAAATACGCGCCGACAATGCCAAACTGGCAGCGGCGATCGAGGCCGAGCATGGTTATGGCCCGCAAGTCTCAGCCGCGATCGTTCAGTCGCATATGGCGATGGGCGAACTGCAAAAGCAGACACTTGTGCATGTCTTCGCGATGCGCGGGATCTTGCGGCCCGATCAGGCAGCGAAATTCGATGCGGCCGTGGTCAAGGCGTTGACTGCCGATCAGAAATGACGCTCGCGCTGAGCGAGTGTTCCGACGGCGAGTTGGCGGCCCTTGCGCTTGCCGGACGACAGGCCGCTTACAGCGAACTGCTTAGCCGCTACCGCGCGTCCGTTTTCCGCTTGGTGCGAGGCACCACTGGTGACGAAGATGCCGCGCTCGATGTCACCCAGGAGGCCTTCATCGCTGCCTTTGCGGCACTCAAAAGCTATGACGGCGCCCGGTCATTCAAGGCCTGGGTGTCGCGGATCGCGCTGAACAAGTGCTGCGATTGGGCAAGGCGGCGCGCGGTGCGGCGGTTTTTTTCATTTGCCCTGCCGATCGAGGCCGCAGCTACCATCGCCGACAACAGCATCCCCGCCGATCAGCAGCTAGCCGATCGGGCCGAACTCGCCCGTGTCCGCGATGCGATTGCCACATTGCCAACCGCAATCCGCGAGCCTTTGATCCTGCGTACGATTGAAGGGCTGACGCAGGCCGAAACAGCCGAGATCTTGGGGATCAGCGAAAAGGCTGTAGAAACGAGGCTCTACCGCGCGCGGAGTAAACTGATGGAATATCTGAGGGATTGATCGGCGCAGTGCGTATCACCTGCACACTCTTTGACGGATGCCCCATATGATCGCCTCCCCCGTTTCCCGGCGCACCTTATTGCGCGGTGCAGCGCTTACTGGCAGCAGCCTTGTCCTTGCGCCTCTGTTCCCGGCCTGGGCGCACAGCGGAACGGTGGGCCTTAATCCCAAGTCTGAAGTTTTGAGCGGCAAGGAAATTGCGCTTTCGATTGGCCATACGCCCTTCAGCATAGGCGGGAAGACCGGCCATGCTGTGACGGTCAACGGAACGCTTCCCGGGCCGATCATCCGGTTGAAGGAGGGCCAGAAGGTTCGCCTGGCCGTCACCAACACACTCAGCGAGGATAGTTCAATCCACTGGCATGGCATCCTGCTGCCATTCCAGATGGACGGGGTTCCCGGCGTCAGCTTTCCGGGGATCAAGCCCGGCCAAACCTACAACTATGAGTTCGAGGTCAGGCAATCCGGCACCTATTGGTATCATAGCCATTCGGGGATGCAGGAAGCGATGGGCCAATATGGGGCGATCATCATCGACCCTGCCGGGTCGGATCCCGCCGCTTACGACCGTGAACATGTGATCGTGTTGTCCGACTGGAGCTTCATGCACCCGATGGAGCAGCTGCGGAAACTGAAGGCGATGGGCGGCTATTTCAACCACAACCAGCAGACGTTTGCCGGGTTGCTGGCGGGCAAGGATCAATCGGCGGCGGACCGCAAGATGTGGGGCAAGATGCGGATGGACCCGACCGACATCGCCGATGTTAACGGATCGACCTATACCTATCTGATCAACGGGCATGGCACAGCTGAGAACTGGACCGGACTGTTTACCCCCGGTGAGCGGGTCCGGCTGCGGATCATCAATGCTTCGGCCATGACCAATTTCAACGTGCGGTTGCCCGGCTTGCCGATGACTGTAGTTGCGGCTGATGGCCAGCATGTCCAGCCTGTCGAGATCGACGAATTCCAGATCGCAATTGCCGAAACTTATGACGTGATTGTCCAGCCCGGGGACGATCAGGCCTACGGCCTCATTGCCGAAGCTATCGACCGTTCGGGCCAGTGCCGCGCCACGCTCGCGCCGCGCATGGGCATGATCGCGGCCATTCCGGTCATCCGTGAACGCCCGCTGCTGGGCATGAAGGACATGGGAATGGGCGAGATGGACATGAGCGCTGCCGATTCGGGGGGCGGCGACATGGCCGGAATGGATATGAGCGGTGGGTCTATGAAAATGCGCGATCCGTCGGTCGCGCCGCAGGTCAAAATGGGGCCGGGCGTGGCCACGCTCGCCCCGATGCCGATGGACCGCACCGGTGAGCGACCGACCGGGCTTGAGCACGTCGATCACCGTGTTCTGACCTATCACGAGCTCAAATCGCTCGACCCCAATGTCGACACCCGCATACCGTCGCGTGAGATCGACTTGCACCTGACCGCCAATATGGAACGCTATATGTGGTCGTTCGACGGGGTGAAGTTCAGCGAAGGGGCCGAACCCATCGCGTTCCGGCACAATGAGCGGGTCCGGGTGAACCTTCTCAACGACACGATGATGCTGCACCCAATCCACTTGCACGGCCATTTCTTCGAAGTTGTCACTGGCAACCCCGGTCATCACCCGGTCAAGCATACCGTCAATGTGCTGCCAGGCGGCAAGGTCTCGTTCGATCTGACCGCCGACGCGCTCGGCGACTGGGCGTTCCACTGCCACATGCTGCTGCACATGATGACCGGGATGTTCCGCGTCGTCACGGTGCGCCATGAGGAGGACGCGGCATGAAGCTGTTGCTCGCCAGCGCGGCTGCCATCGCCATTGCCACGCCTGCCGCTGCGCAGATAGATATGACTATGCCAGGGATGGATATGCCCCCGCCGCCGCCCCTGCCAGCACCTGCGGCCGAACACGATATGGGATCGATGCCGGGCATGGAGCCGCAAGATACTGAGATCGGCACCACGCCCGCTCCGGCTCCGCCCGGCGATCACGCCGCCGATGCGGTGTTCGGGGCGGATCAGATGGCGGAATCGCGCCAGCTGCTGCGGCATGAGAATGGCGGAATGCCTGCCTATAGCTTCCTCTTCAATCTTGCCGAGTACCGCGTGCAAAAGGGCGCGGACGCCTATCGCTGGGACGGCGAAGGCTGGTTCGGCGATGATATCGACCGCTTTGTCGTCAAGACCGAAGGCGAAGGGGCGGTCCGTGGCGGCGTCGCTGGCGCTGAGGTGCAGGCGCTCTATTCCCGCGCGATTGATCCCTGGTTCAATCTGCAAGCCGGTATCCGGCATGATTTCAAACCCGGCCCGGCGCGGACCTATGCGACCATCGGCTTTGAAGGTATCGCGCCTTACTGGTTCGAGGTCGAGGGCGCGCTGTTCCTCTCGGACAAGGGCGATTTGCTGGCACGACTTGGGGGCTATTACGATCAGCGGATCACCCGGAAATTGATTCTGCAACCCCGCATCGAACTCAATTTCGCGGCGCAGGACGTGCCAGCGGGTGGCATCGGTTCGGGGCTATCCGATGCCGAGTTCGGGCTTCGCCTGCGCTATGAGATCAAGCGCGAGTTCGCTCCCTACATTGGTGTGTCATGGGAGCGAAAAGTCAGCGCCACCGCCCGCTTCGCCCGCGCGGCGGGAGAGAGGGTGGAGGCTACCAGTTTTGTCATCGGCATCAGGACGTGGTTCTGAGATCTGCGCAGGGAAGGCAATTTCGATGTCGAGTTCCACCGAATTCTCACCCGCTGCAGGACGATTTGCACCAACCGCCCTGTATGACAGAGGCGTCGTATTGCTGACGCGGGAGTCCGCTTGGCGGAGCGAGCTTCTCCGCAGGCTGGCACCCGCGCCCGGCGAGGCTATCCTTGATGTCGGGTGCGGAACCGGCTCGCTGGCGATCATGCTCAAGCAGGCCCAGGGCGAAGCGCGCATCACGGGATTGGATCCCGATCCCGAGGCACTCTCCATCGCCAAGGGTAAAGCCGAAGCGGCTGGAGTTGAGATCGAGTGAAGAGGTTCGGTGACAGGCGCAATAACCCTTTTACTATTTCACAAGCGACGATATATTGATTGCTTTACAGCCTCGGCGGGGTGTGATGAGTTTGGGGGTTATTGCACCTGTCACCGTAACCCTGTTCGAGCGCGATTGGGGCGTGCAGTTGCTGCGCGGCGGGTGATTCCAGACCTCGCCATCATCGTTATCCTGAACGCGGTTCAGGGTCCATCGCGCCTCACGCGCAGCCGATCGCCCGGACGCACAAAGGCACCACCAG
>JANMKT010000083.1:0-8693 GCA_031372185.1 Novosphingobium sp. | reverse complement strand
ATGCCCAATCACGTCCACATCATCGCGGTGCCGAGGGACGAGGATGGCCTGCGGCGTTGCTTCCGCTATGTTCACCGCCACTACACCGGCTATATCAACGCGCGGCTGCGGGTGACCGGGCATCTGTGGCAGGGCCGGTTCAGCTCGGTGGCGATGGACGAGCCGCATTTCGTGACGGCGCTGCGCTATGTTGCGCTCAACCCAGTGCGCGCCCGGCTGGTGGCGCAGGCGCAGGACTGGCGCTGGTCGAGCACGGCGGCGCATCTGGCGGGCGCGGACGATCATGTGGTGACGGTCGCTCCGGCGCTGGAACGGGTTGGAGATTTCGCCGCTTTCCTCTCCGAACAGTTCGACGAGGCGCTGAGCTATGCCGCGCTGCGCAAGGCCGAAAGCATCGGGCGGCCGATCGGATCAGCGGAATGGCTGGCGGATATGGAGACGCAGACCGGGCGGGTACTCGCTGCTGGCAAGCGCGGGCCGGTGGCAAAGGTGAAGCCTAAGGTGAAGCCTAAGGTGAAGCCGAAGGTGTGAGGCCGAAGGTGTGAGGCCGAAGGTGAAGCCGCTGGTCTCGTCAATGCCAGGCCTGAGCGACGCGGGCAGCGACCCCCTCGCTTCCTGAGCCGGTCGATGGCCGGAGATGACGCTATCGGCGCTTGCCCGCCCGCAGCCGGAGCGCTAACGCGCTGCTCATGGGAATACTCGGCAAGCTTTTCACCTGGTGGGATGGTGCGACCATCGGCACGATGTTCGACAGCTGGGTGACTGGCGAGCAGGTTGGCACCGATGCGCAAGGCAACACCTATCACCGCGCCCGAAAGCGCCGCGCCGCCGGGCAACCGTTTGGCGGATCGGAGCGCCGCTGGGTGATCTACAACGGTGCCAATGATGCCAGCCGCGTGCCGCCTGAATGGCATGGCTGGCTGCACGGCTCGTTTGACGGTGTGCCAGAGAGTAACCTGCCGCCAGCGCGAATCTGGGAGGTGGACTATACCCCCAACGCTACCGGCACCGCGCAGGCCTATCGCCCGCAAGGCGCACTGGAACGCGGCGGCAAGCGGGCCCGGGCCACGGGCGATTACGAATCATGGTCGCCGGACGCCTGAAGATGAACCAGTCGCTTTGCTTGGCTGGCTTGCTGGCTCTGTCCGCCTGTTCGGGGGAGCCGGACGATGCAGCCGAAGCGATTGCCACCGATGTGCCCAAATCATTTGCCACCGCGCCAATTGTCAGCGGCGCGGTTCAAAGCGGGCTTGGCACGCCGCTGAAAGACCGGGTTGCGACGCTCGGCCTGCTCAACAAACGCAACAATCTGACCCAGGACCTGCTGATGAAGCCGGGCGAAGCGCGGCGGATTGGCAATGTGATCGTCAAGCTGGCCAGCTGCGAGCGCACCCTGCCGTGGGAAACCCCGCCTGAAACCGGGGCATTTGTGCAGGTTTTCGTCGAGGAGCGCGCCGGGGCAAGCGATCCGCTGGCCTGGCGCAAGGTGTTTTCCGGCTGGCTCTATAAAAATACGCCTTCGCTCAACGTGGTGGAGCATCCGGTTTATGATGTCTGGGTGAAAGACTGCGCAATGAAGTTTCCGGGCGAAGAGGAAGATGCCGCGGCTGCGGCCAGCAGTGCGTCGAAGCCTGCGGGCAAGCCCAGCCCGCCAGCCGCGCCGCCAACCTCGGCATCGCCCAAGCCGGTTCTACCGCCCGCAGCCGCAACGCCCTCGCCGTCCGTTGGCCTCTGAGCCGCGCCAAGCAGCTCCAGATAGCGTTTCTGGCTGATTTCGATTGCGCCCAGCGAGGCCAGGTGATCGGTGATGAACTGGCAATCGAGCAGCTGTCCGCCCGCCCTGCGCAAGCTGGCAACCAGCCAGGCCAGCGCCACTTTTGACGCATCGGGAACGGTGCTGAACATGCTTTCACCGCAAAACACCCGGTCAAACCCTACGCCATAGAGCCCGCCCACGAGCCGGCCATCCTGCCAGCATTCGATCGAATGGGCGTGCCCTGCCTTGTGCAGTGCAAGGTAGCTGGCCGCAATCCGTTCGCTGATCCAGGTCTCGGCGCTGTCGGCGCACGGCTGGGCGCAGGCCTCCATCACGGCGGCAAACGCGGTGTTGCAGGTGACGGTGAAGCGGCCCCGTCGCAGGGTCCGGGCGAGCGAGCGCGAGCAGATGAACCCATCCAGCGGCAGCACTGCCCGCCGCTGCGGCTCGACCCAGAAGACCTCCGGATCATCGCGGCTGTCGGCCATCGGGAAAATGCCGCTGCGATAGGCCAGCAGCAACAGCTCGGGGTCGATGATCGCTGGGGTTGCGGGGCTATGCACGGCATTTCTTGTATGGACCAGCGCGGATCGCTTGTCATCCGGCAGCCGAGCCTATAGAGGCCACCGCGCCTGCAGGAGTGTAGCTCAGTTGGTAGAGCATCGGTCTCCAAAACCGAGGGCCGTGGGTTCGAGTCCCTCCACTCCTGCCAGCATTCCCCGAATGAACGAACCGCCCATGACGGACCAATCCCGATCCGCGCAGCAACTGACCAAGCTGCTAGGCGCGGCTCCCGGTCCGCGTGAAGGGCTGTGGCTGGGCGTGGTGCTGGCACTGCTCGCCTGCCTGCCGGTGCTGATCGCAACCTATCCGCAAATGGGCGATTATCCTGCGCATCTGGCGCGTTATCACGTGATGCTGGATGGCAGAAGCAGCCCGTGGCTGGCCCGCTATTACGGGTTCGAGTGGAAGTGGACTGGCAATCTGGGGGTCGATCTGCTGATCGGGCCGCTGGCCAGGGTGATCGGGCTGGAGCCGGCCGGGCGGCTGATCGCCGGGCTGATCCCGGTGCTGACCGGCCTTTCGATCGTGACGGTGGAATGGACGCTGCGCAAGCGAATCGGAGTCGGCTCGCTGCTGGGTTTTGCGTTCATCTGGTCGCCCTCGCTGCTGCTCGGCTTTCTCAATTTTGCGCTGTCGCTGGCGCTGGCGTTGTTTGCCTTTGCGCTGTGGGTCCGGCTGGAAGGGCAGCGCTGGCGGTGGGCCTGGTTCATCCCGCTTGGCCTGCTGGTGTGGCTGGCCCATATTTCGGGCTGGGGCGTGCTGGGGCTGCTGGTGTTCGGCTATGAATGGCAGAAGGGTTGGGAATGGCAGAAGGGCTGGGAATGGCAGAAGGGTTGGGAGCGGCAGCGTAGCAAGAACTGGCGCGCGTTCCTTGCCCCCTGGCCGCTGACCGTTCCAATCCTGCCGATGTTGTTTGGCGCTGGCACCAAGGGGCTGTTTTCCTATGGTGCCCATGTCGTGCTGTACAAGCAGGCGATCTGGGTCAGGGCGATGCGCGATCAATCGGCCGAGCTGGACAAGATCAGCCTGGCGGTGGTGCTGCTGGTGTTGCTGATCGTGCTGGTCCGCCAGCGGATCGATGGACGGCTGGGCTGGGCTGCGCTGCTGTTGCTGATCGGCTCGCTGGCCATGCCCCGGCAGATCGTCGGCGGGGATTATGCCGATTACCGCCTGATCTCGACCGGGCTGCTGGTCGCGTGCCTGGCGATTGACTGGCCGCTGCCGCGCTGGGTGCTGTATCTGGCCCCGGCGCTGTTCCTGAGCCGGCTGGCGGTGACAGCCCAGGGATGGCAAGCCGGCTCACGCGAAACAGCCGAGCTGCTGGTCGCGCTGGACCGGGTTCCGCAAGGCGCGCGGATCGCCAGTGCAGTGGCGGTGGACCGGTCGCGCTGGGCGTTCAATCCCTATGAGCATATTGGCGGCTATGCGGTGGTGCGCCGCGATGCGCTGGTCAATTCGAACTTCGCGGTTCCGCGGGTGCATATGTTGTGGCTGCGCGAAGGCGGGCGGAACTTCATCGATGCCTCGCAGCGGTTGCTGGTCAGGCCCGGCACACGGATTGATCTTGGCCGCTTCGGGCCTGCCCGGCAGACCGACTATCTGTGGTATGTTGGCACCGCCGAGCCGCTTCGCCTGCCGTCCGGAGCAGCCGTAATCTGGCGCAGCAAGCATGGCTTGCTCGCGCGGCTTGCAAAAGCGCCGGACCCTAGCTAAATGCGCCTCTGTCTTCCGACATCGGAGAATCGTTGCCCCTCCCGGTTTGCCCTTTTGAACAGGGCGTCCGGGGCGGCGCTGATCCTGTGGCGAGAGACGGTACGCAATTTTTGAACGGATGAGCAAGGCAGCCATGGCGAAAATCAGCCCAGGCGAATTCATGCGCCAAGTGCAGGCGGAAGGACGCAAGGTCGTATGGCCGACGCGCAAGGAAACCACTACGACCGCGATTTTCGTGGGCGTGATGATGATGATCCTGGCTGTCTTCTTCCTTGGCATTGATACGCTGTTCGGCTCGGTCGTTCGCTGGCTGCTGTCGCTGGCCTGATTACGGGAATCACGGAAAGACACATGGCTCGCTGGTATATCATCCACGCCTACTCGGGTTTCGAGAACAAGGTCCGTGATTCGATTCTGTCGGAAGCGGAACGCATGGGCCTGTCGCAATTGGTCGAGGCGGTCGAAGTGCCGACCGAGACCATCACCGAAGTTAAGCGCGGCAAGAAGGTTCAGACCGAACGCAAGTTCATGCCGGGCTATGTGCTGGCCAAGCTGGGGCTGAACGACGACGTTTATCACCTCGTCAAGAACACCCCCAAGGTCACCGGGTTTCTTGGTCCCAATGGCAAGCCGCAGCCGATTTCCGAGCGTGAGGCCGCCCGCTATTTCGGCGCGCGCGATCATGCTGCGGCCCAGCCCAAGCACCAGGTTTCGGTCGATTACGAGATCGGCGATGTGGTTAAAGTGCTCGACGGCCCGTTCAACAGCTTCACCGGGGTGGTCGAGGAACTCGATTTCGACAAAAATCGCGTCAAGGTCGCGGTGTCGATTTTCGGACGCGCTACCCCGGTTGAGCTTGATTTCGAGCATGTCGAACTGGTGCGATAGGGCGTCGTCCCGGACTTGATCCGGGACCGCTGGCCTCGTCGATGCGCCGCTGTAGCGATGAGGGCCGCGGTCGCCGGTAGGCCGGGGATGACGAGAATTTGCAATTGCCTGCCGATAACGCTATCGGCGCGCACTTCCGGCGGTTTTGATTGCCGGCAACCCACGCGGGAGGATGGCTTCGGGCATCTGTTTGACCGCTCACTCTGCGGGGCGAATTGCCCCAACAGGAAGAAAGGAGGCCGTTCGTGGCCAAAAAAATTGAAGGCTATATCAAGTTGCAGGTGTCTTCGGGCTCTGCCAATCCGTCGCCGCCGATCGGGCCTGCGCTGGGCCAGCGCGGCGTGAACATCATGGAATTCTGCAAGCAGTTCAACGCTGCCACGCAGGACATGGAAAAGGGTATTCCGCTCCCCACCGTGATCACCGTGATTGCCGATCGCAGCTACACCTTTGTCACCAAGACGCCGCCGGCGACCTATCTGATCAAGAAGGCCGCCAATCTGAAGACGGGTTCGAAAGAGCCGGGCAAGATTTCGGCTGGAACGATCCAGCGCTCGAAGTTGGCTGAAATCGCCCAGACGAAGATGGCCGATCTCAACGCCAACAATATCGAAGCAGCAACGAAGATTATCGAAGGCTCTGCCCGTTCGATGGGCCTCGAAGTGGTGGAGGGCTAAGATCATGATCAATCAGAACAAAAAGCAGAAGTCGCTCGCCGCCAAGCTCGGTGATAACCAGAAGCTTTATGGGGTGAACGAAGCGCTGCAGCTGCTGCGCGATCTCAAAACCACCAAGTTTGACGAAACCGTCGAGGTTGCGCTCAATCTGGGCGTCGATCCGCGCCACGCTGACCAGATGGTGCGCGGGATGGTTACGCTGCCTTCGGGCACCGGCAAGGACATCAAGGTTGCGGTGTTCGCGCGCGGCGACAAGGCTGAAGCTGCGCTCGCTGCCGGGGCCGACAAGGTTGGCGCCGAAGATTTGCTGGAAGACATGCAGGCCGGAAATCTTGATTACGGCCGGGTTATCGCAACCCCCGACATGATGGGCATCGTCGGCCGCCTCGGCAAGGTCCTGGGTCCCAAGGGCCTGATGCCGAACCCGAAGCTGGGCACTGTCACCCCCAACGTCGCCGAAGCGGTCAAGGCAGCCAAGGGCGGCCAGATCGAATTCCGGGTTGAAAAGGCTGGTATCATCCATGCCGGGATTGGCAAGATGAGCTTCACTGACGAAGCAATCCGGGCCAACTTCGATGCCATTGTCGATGCGGTCATGAAGGCCAAGCCGGCTGGTGCCAAGGGCAAGTATCTGCAGCGGATTGGCCTGTCTTCGTCGATGGGCCCAGGCCTCAAGATCGACGTGGCTGGGGTCCACGCTGGGTGATCTTCGGTAAGCACGAATTGAACAGGCCGGGAGGGTTTCCCCTCCCGGCCTGTTTCATATCTGCGGCGTTACCAGCCTTAGAGTATCCGTGATGATCACGCTCTAACTGCTGTGCAGATCGATCGATTGCGGGGGTAGGCTGATTCCGGCAGTGCCGTTACCCAGCCAGATAACTTTGCCCATGATTGGCTCAAATCCGTCAAATTCGATACCCACCGTTGCGCCAATTCCGGCCATAAATTCGGCCCGGACACATACCCCGCTGCTTGAAACATCTTCGACCGTTGCGGGCCTGGCGTCAATTGTCAGCGCCATCTCCGCTGTGACGGCAGCATCGCTGAAGCGTGTTTCATAGCGGTGATCGCTGCTGCGGCTGACGGTGCGACTGATCGATCCGAGGATGCCCGTGCCGTTGCGCTGCTTGCGCCGCTTGAGCGGTGACAAATCTGATCCGGCGACACCGTGGATGATCTGGTCGCGCCGCGAGAGCAGCGGATCGAGGTCCACGACGTTGCTCGCGGCCTGAGCGAGCACCGGATAGGCCAAGGCCTCCTGCCTGACACCAGGTTCAAAGTTCAGGGCCACGGCGGGATGCAGCGGGCGTTCAAATTCGACCCCAGCGGTACTGCCGTTGGTCCAGACTACGCGACCGGGCAGGCTCTCAAATCCCGCCAGCCGCACCCAGATGTAATTGCCGGGTAGCGGTGAGCCGTGGCTCTTGATCCCGATGCCTCTGGCCGAGAGATCATTGATCGCAGCTGGCACCGCCGATCGGCCCCGCTCGCGCACAGTGCAATCCCTCTGGATGCCGCTGCGCTTGGTCCGGCGTCGCTCGGTAAAACCCGGATTGCCATTTGTTTCAATTTTCACGCCCGTTGCTCCGCTGTTCCGAATGCGGTTGCCAGCCAAACCGGAAACACTCCGTCATTCACGGGTATGAATGAACGGTCGGCCGGGAAGAGCAATTGCCTAGAACGCGCTGTGCCGTTTTGAGCACGGCGAGCATGGTAAAGTTAATCGGTTACCGGGCAGAGTTCGTCTGCTGCAGATTGGCGCTGGTATAGCATTCCACCACGGCGCTGACCGGTCGTCCATCCTGCAATCGCAGCAGCGCACGCTGGATCAGGATCGTATCATCCGCGCAATCCGATACGGCACCATGCTGGCTGACCAGCAACTCACGGGTGAACCCCAGCGGGGCAATGACCCGGCCAAATGGCGCATCGGTGGTATCGAGTGTGTGGTTCATCGCCGCCGTAAGGCGATCAGGCAAATACCAGTTCTGTGCAACTGACAGCACATCATCGCCGCAGATCAGGCGGACATTGCGATAGGCAATCCGCTCGGTCGGGCCGGGCTGGAGCAAGGCGATGATCGCGGGGGGCGGGGGCAGTTCTTCGGTCAATACCCGCTGGGCGATGATCGCCGCCGGATTGGCGATGCCCCGGATCCTGCACCAGCTGGTCAGTGCCGCAGTGGCGCTGTGTTCGCGCGCCAGAACGCGCTCAAACTCATGCAATTGCGCAGACTGCGGCGCGGTGCAGGCAGGCAAGGTGGCGACTGCCAGAATTCCCATCAGCGCCCTCAAATCCCCCCCGCCAATGCGGAGCGGCCCAGCGCTTCAAGCCCGGCGGCAAGCGCGCTGGCGCAGGCTGCAACGATCTCTGCATCGGTGGAACGAATCACGAAGTTTGCCCCGGTCTTGCCTTCGCGGAAAAACGGATAGCTGCCGATCTGGCAGCCATCGAACGCCTGTTCGGTAACCCGCAGCAGCTCGGCCACCTCGCTTTCGGCAACCCAGCAGCCGATCGTCGCGGAGAGTACCGGCAGCCCGCCTTCAAGCGTGCCGGTCAGCGCATCGAGCATCCCGGCGGTGATGCTGGGGACACCAGCCATCAGGAAGACATTGCCCACCTGGATGCCGGGCGCGCCGGACATCCGGTTGGGAATTAGCACCGCCCCAGCGGGCACCCGGGCCATCCGCAGCCGGGCATCATTCAGCCCGCCGCGCGGTTCGTAATAGCGTTCAAGGATGGCGCGCGCCTCGGGGTGGATGACCACCTCTACCCCCAGCGCTGCAGCAACCGCATCCACCGTGATGTCATCATGGGTCGGGCCGATCCCGCCGGTGGTGAACAGATAATCATTGCGGAGCCGCAGCGCGTTCACCGCCTCGACAATCGCGGGCGTATCATCGGGCACGACCCGCACTTCGCGCAGCCGGATGCCTTGCACGCCCAGCCAGCTTGCCACCTGGGCAATGTTCTTGTCATGGGTGCGGCCCGAGAGAATTTCGTCGCCAACCACGATCAGCGCGGCGGTGTAGATTCGTGAGGGATCAGTCATAGCTGGATCGCTAACCGAATTGTCGCTGGCGCGCTACTCCGCC
>JANMKT010000096.1:0-14516 GCA_031372185.1 Novosphingobium sp. | reverse complement strand
CGTTGGGGGCGGGACTGCTGGCTGGATGGCTGCAGCCGCGCTTTCGCGCCTTCGTGCCGGCCGAAAAGTAGCGATCACGCTTATCGAATCTGAAGAGATCGGTACGGTTGGCGTAGGCGAAGCGACCATTCCCCCGTTTTTAGATTTCAACAAATTGCTCCAAATTGACGAGCGCGAAATGCTCGCCGCCGTTCAAGGAAGCTTCAAGCTAGGTATTCAGTTCGTCAATTGGGGAAAGCTTGGCGACAGTTACATTCATCCTTTCGGCAATTATGGCTATCAGGTCGATGGAATCTCTTTCCATCATGTTTGGCACAAGTATCACCAGGCCGGGGACCGGCGCCCCATTCAGGTCTTCAACATCGAAACCATGGCCGCCCATTTCGGTCGATTTGCGCGCACTGCAGACTATCAGCGCGAGGATCTTCCCCCGGTCAACTATGCGTATCACATAGATGCCGCGCGTTACGCCCGATTCTTGCGATCCTATGCGGAAACAAGAGGTGTGGTCCGTCGTGAGGGCAAGGTTGCCGATGTCACGCTTGATGGGGAAAGCGGTTTCGTATCGTCGCTGACAATGGACGATGGGGAGATAATCAAAGGCGACCTGTTCATTGATTGCTCTGGCTTTCGCGGAATTCTTATCGAGCAGGCGCTAAAAACCGGCTACGAGGATTGGACCAATTATCTGCCTTGCGACCGGGCCGTGGCGCTACCGTGCATACGCGAGGACGGGAGCGGGCCGCTGCCATATACGCGCGCGACCGCGCATTCAGCCGGATGGCAATGGCAGGTTCCGCTGCAGCATCGCAACGGGAACGGCCATGTCTATTGCAGCGAGTTCATGTCGGACGACGAGGCGCTTGGGATCCTGGTCAAGAATATTGCCGGCAAGCCGGGTGCCGAACCCAATTTCCTGCGATTCGTCACAGGACGACGGAAGAAATTCTGGAACAAGAATGTGATCGCCTTGGGCCTTTCGGCGGGATTTATGGAGCCGCTCGAATCGACGTCCATCCACCTCATCAATACCGGGATCAACAAGCTAATCGCCCTGCTCTCGCTCGACGGGATTACGCAGGTTCAGGAAGATGCGTTCAACCGGCTCACGGGCAAGGAATATGCGCGAATCAGAGACTTTCTGATCCTTCACTATAATTCAACCAGCCGCGACGACAGCGCCTTCTGGAACTATTGTCGCAATATGAGTGTGCCAGACAGCCTTACCGAGAAGATTGGGTTATTCCGGCTCAATGGCCAGATTTTTCGCGAGGATGACGAGTTGTTCACCGAAACGAGCTGGGCAGCGGTCATGATGGGTCAGGGGAACATGATGTGCGGGCATAATCCCATGGCGGACGCCGTGAAAGAGCCCGCAACGCAGAACGAGGTCGATGCAATGCAGAAATCGATCCAGTTTGTTGTTCAGCACATGCCAAGCCATGGCGATTATTTGAAGAAATACTGTCCCGCGACAGCGTGATTGCGAATTTGGCATGCAGCGCGAAAGGCGCTGTCGAGGCAGGAAGGAGCAATGCCTTGTCCTCGCAAACCTGCCAGCCCCCTTCGTCGGTGATCGCAGTGGGCTGCGCAGGACCGGTTATGCGCTGTAATGTTGCCAGCGTTGGGTCAAGGCGCGCCGCTACAACAGGTGACCAGGACGGAGGGCTTCCCTGCTCTCAAATTGCGGGTTCGAGGCTGTCCAGATAGCTCGACAACGCACTTAACAGCTTGCGCGCCTCGTCCTGATCGGCGTCGCTGGCAGCCTGCTCGAGACCCGCGCCGAAGTCGGTGATGGCCTGAAAGCCGAAACCCCCTCCTGATCCTCGCAAATTATGCCCGAGAATCGCCATGGCTTCGAAGTCGCTCCGGTCCAGAGCCTCGCGCAGCGCGATAACATTCTGCCGGCAGTTTGCCAAATATGCGGGGGTCTGTTCCGCCAATCTTCGGGCTGACCGCAAGTCCCCGGCGTCTGAACGGCCATCCTCTTGCGACAACCGCGACCCGATCGCAGAATAGTCTCTGATCGCCTGAAGCAGAACCTCCTGCTTGATCGGCTTGGTCAGATAGGCTGTGCAACCTGCCGCCAGACACGTCTCCCGATCGCCCTGCAAGGCCGAGGCGGTCAGGGCAATTATCGGGGTTGGCGGCCGACCATTGGATTTCTCCCACGCCCGCAGCGTCCGCGTTGCAGTCAATCCGTCCATTACCGGCATCTGCCGGTCCATCAGCACCAGATCATAGTGACCCGCCTTGAACATCTCGCAGGCGATGAGCCCGGTTTCGGCGACACCGACCTGATGGGGCGTATCCTCAAGATAAGCCAAGGCGATCGTGCAATTGTCTGGCGAATCCTCAGCCATCAGGATGCGCAGCGCCCGCTGCGGCGCATCGGTATCAGTACCGATCGGGGTGTTGACCGGACGATCAGCTCTGGCCCAGATTTCGAACGGGACCGCAAAGCCAAAGACGCTTCCCTTATCGACTTCGCTGGCGACCCAGATGCGCCCGCCCATCAATTCGACCAGCCGCTTTGAGATCGTCAAACCAAGGCCAGAGCCACCGAACCTGCGCGTTGTGGAGGAATCGGCCTGGGTGAAACGCTCGAACACAGTGGTAAGCTTGTCGGCGGCAATACCGATGCCGGTGTCCGTGACGGTAAACCGCAAGGCGGTCGTCACCGGACAATCCAGATCCTCCTCTACCTTCAAGGAGACCCGGCCTGACCTGGTGAATTTGATCGCATTGCCGAGCAGGTTGAGCAGCACCTGCCGAAGCCGCGTGGGATCGCCGACGAGATCATTACTGACGCTTGGGGCAATCTCACATATCAGAGTGAGATTTTTCTCCTGGGCACGGGGCGCCACCATCTCGATCACTTTTTCGAGGTGGTCGCTCAGCGAAAAGCCGGTTCGCTCGAGGTCAAGCTGCGAGGCCTCGACCTTGGAAAGATCGAGAATGTCGTTGATGAGATTGAGCAGATTGTCGCCCGAGCGGCGGAAGATCTGGACATATTTGTCCTGCTCGGAAGAGAGCGCGGTCTTGGCCAGCAGGTCGGCAATCCCCATGATCGCATTCATCGGCGTGCGAATCTCATGGCTCATACTGGCCAGAAAGTCGGATTTCGTCTGGTTGGCGCTCTCGGCCGCAGCTTTGGCCAGTTGCAACTCCTGTTCAAACCGTTTGCGCTCGGTGACATCGCGCGCTGCGGCGAACACACCCTGCAAAGTGCGACTGCGATCATAGAAAGTCGTTGCGTTATACGAAACTACCGTCTGTTTGCCGTCGCGGGTGCGCGCGGTAAGCTCATAGTCGGTGACCGACTTTTCGTTGAGCACGCGCTTGATCCCCGCTTCCGCCCGGTCAGGGTCGGTGAAGCAATCCTTGAACGGCGCCCCGATCAACTCGTCACGGGTGCAACCGGTCAGCGCCTCCATCTGTTTGTTGACGTCTGTAATGATGCCCGCTGGATCGGTGGTCATCAGCGCGTCGATGTTGGATTCGATCAGCGAACGGGTGTAGAATTGCTGGTCACGCAGGCGCTGATCAGATTGCTTTTGTTCCTCCTCCACCAACTTGCGTGCGGTGTTGTCGGTGCCGATCAGGAGGTAGCCGATAATCACGTCCTGCACGTCGCGCAGCGCGGTGACCGAGACAACCGCCGGAAGCCGGGTGCCGTCCTTGCGGATATAGTTCAGCTCATAGATGTCTTCGATGCCACGAGAGGCCTTGAACACCAAGGCTTCGAAGCCGGGGGTTATTTCGGTGGCCAGTTCGCCGCTCAGCGCCTGCGCGCGGGCGATCAGCTCCTGCGGATCGGAGATATCCGCCGGGGTGATCTTGTTCATCACCTCTGCTGCCGTATAGCCGAGCATCCGCTCGGCCCCGACATTGAAGATCTGGATCACGCCCGTGGCATCGGTGGCGATGCTGGAGAAGTTGGCGCTGTTGAAAATGGCCCTCTGGAGCGCGTCGGCTTTGACAATCGACTCTTCCGTCTGCCCGGCCGGGTTGCCGGAAGCGAGAGGAGGCGTGCTCGCTGCGATCGCTTCTGTTGGTGGCATCGTGATGACCTGTCCTGACACAATGTGCGGCTGCCGGCAGTTCTAGAGCATGATGCGATAAAACTGAATCGCATCATGCTCTATAATTCTTTGTTGTCGCGTGATTTATTACGAAAAACCGGTTCCCACTTTTTCGCATCACGCTCTAATGTCCGGGTTGCTGCCAAAAAAATACTACCGCAGAAGCTCTTCAAGGATAGATTCGAGCTGTTCGGGAGAATAGGGCTTCTGCAGGAAGCGTCCGCCGGGGACGAACCGCCCGGTCATCTCATCGGTCAGCGTGCTGCCCGAGGTGTAGAGCACCGGCAAGCCGGGCCTTAGAGCAATGGCCTGATTGGCCACCTCGTAGCCGCCGAACACCACTGTGTGGAGGCGAATATCGACGAACAGGATGTCGATATGGCCGGGCGCCCCGAGGTGTAACAGCGCGGCGGCAAGATCGCTGGCGAGCAGTGCGTTATGGCCGATATCCTCAATAATCAACTCAAGGCTCTGGAGAATGAAAAGATCGTCTTCTACGGCAAGAATGACGGCCATCAGTTCGGCATTTGATGTGAATTCGGCACGACGATTGGGTCCCCCAGCGCCGCTTGACCATCTTGCCACACCTGCAGCCGTAACCCGCGCCAATGGAAAAGGTTCCAAGGAGATCTGTATTTTTTTGACATATCATTCAATATATTGATAATAATCAATTAAATTATGAAATTGCCTGAACATTTTGTTCGTGACGCGTGCAGAAAGTGCGATGAGCAGGAACCAATCGCCATCGTAATGCGTTGAATGGACAGGCCGCAACAGCTTGCAGGATGCTCGACATGCCGTTCGAATTATTGCCACTTCCCTATGATCGCACCGCGCTTGCACCGCATATGTCGGCCGAAACGCTCGATTTCCATCACGGCAAGCATCATCAGGCCTATGTCAACAAGACCAACGAGCTCATCGTCGAACCTGAGCTGAAGGATGACAAGGTGTCTCTGGTTGAGCTGATCCGCTCGACCAAACCCGGACCCTTGCACAGCAATGCGGGCCAGCTGTGGAACCACAACTTCTTCTGGCAATGCCTGTCGCCCAATGCGCAGCAGCCGTCCGGACAACTTGCGGTCCTGATCGAAAGCGGGTTCGGCTCCACCAATGCTCTGTGTGCTGCACTGGCTGCTCAGGCAGCCGCACATTTCGGCAGCGGCTGGATCTGGTTGCTGCTTGAAAATGGCACGCTCAAAATAACCGGACTGCACGATGGCGATACGCCGGTAGCCCATGAAGGGATGGTGCCATTGTTCGTGCTCGATGTATGGGAGCATGCCTATTACATCGATTACCGCAATGCCCGCCCAGACTTTACCGCTGCGGTGCTGGGCAATCTGGTGAATTGGGCGTTCGTTGCACAGAATCTCGATGGCAAGGGCATCGCGCGCGCTGACCAGAGCTGATCGCGGCTTCATGCCATGGCGGCTAGGATATCCTTGATCGCTACAAAGGCGAAACAGACCGAGCTGTCGGCCACGCCATAGGGCAGGAACAGATCATCGCCGACGCGGATCGCGCCGCAGGTATAAACGACGTTTGGGACATAGCCCTCGCGGTCTTCGTCGGCCGCTGAGAGGATCGGGTTGGGGGTACGGCAGAGCACTTTCGAGGGATCAGTTTTGTCGAGCAAGGCTGCACCGATGGCATATTTGCGCATCGCACCGACCCCGTGAGTAAGCACGAGCCAGCCTTCGTCGAGTTCGATCGGCGCACCGCAATTGCCGATCTGGACCAGCTCCCAGGGATATTTGGGTTCAAGCAGCAGCTGGCCGCCTTCCCATTCGTCGATCTTGTCCGAGCGCAGCAGATAGAGGTTCTTGCCGTCCTGACGTCCGATCATCAGATATTGGCCATCCACCTTGCGCGGGAACAGCGCCATGCCCTTGTTGCGGCCCGCACCACCCTTGATCGGGGTGAGCGTGAAATCCCGGAAGTCACGCGTCCGCAGCAGTTCGGATCGGATATCGCGCCCGCTATACGCCGTATAGGTGCCAATCCACTCGCTTTTGCCGCTGTCCCGGATGAATTCGACCAGCCGCAAATCTTCCAGACCGTTGCGCTGGGCCTCGGTGACTGGGAAAATGACCATGCCCGAAATACTGCTTTCGCGGTGGCGATAAAGCGAGAGCGTGTCGGCGGGTTTATCTGGCCGGTGTTTGCCGGCCATTGCGGCGGTGGCGAAGGGCGGTTGGGCTAGCAAAGCCAGGTTGCGGCCCGCCGAGATGATCCCTTCGCGGAACGCAATCGTCGAGATATGGCCCTCTCCAACGGCGCGGAGCGAGAGCAGGATGCGGACGCTTCCCGACGGCAGACCCGATTGATCGGGATGGCGCACCACACTGGGGTTCATCAGCGCAGCGGCGGCAAAGCTGTATTCGTGACAGAAATAAGCGCCGATCAGGCGGCGGGTTTCGCGCTTCAATACCTGCCCGTTCAGGCCCAGCTTTGGCTCGATTTCGGCAAACCGGTCATCAAAAACCTTTTCGATCTGCCAGTGGCGGCCCTCGAAGTCACCCAGGACAACGCCGAGTTCGGCGCGGACAGTGCGCGCATCAAGCGTGAGGATGTCGCGGACAAGCTTTTGGACCCGCTCCAGGTCCGGCCCGGAGGCCTGCCAGGCAAGATGGAACGGGCGCACGACGACGCGTGACGGATCGGCTTTGAGTCGCAGATCGGTGTGGACGAGCTCAATCACGCGAAAGCACTAGCCCGTTTTCCTGACCATGTCGCGCATGGCGCAGGTCGCAAGTTGATACGCCAGCACCGATTCTGCGCCTTCGTTCAAATTGATCCCGCGCGGGTTGATCCCATCGCAGCAGGTTCCGCTCAGCGGATCGCCCAGTGCCATACCGCGATCATTGCCGCCGGCAAACCAGTCATAGGCAAGATTGGCATGGCTCAGCCAGATCGGATCGCCGGTCGTTTCATAGGCTGCAGCGCAGGCGTCGATCGCCGCCCAGATTTCAACCGGTTGCTGATCGAACGGCCGAGGTGATTCGCGGTCATGCCCGAAACTGTCGGAACCGATCGGGCGGAAATGGCCCGCTGGGCTGATTTGCTGAGCGATGATCCAGCCAAGTGCTTCGCGCCCGCAAGCGGCAAGATCAGCGCGATCAAGCCGCATCCCGGCACGGATCATCGCTTCGGGCAAGCGGCAATTGTCATAGGCCAGCACGGTTTCAAACCACGGCCAATCGGCGCGGCGGACCTGGTTGAACAGCGCCAGCAAGTGATCCGCGCCGTCGCTTATTATGGTCATGGCGATTGCATGGCCCGGATCAGCGCCCAGCAGATAATCTGCCCCAAGCATCGCAAAGGCAGTCGCGCGGGGGGCGCCGAACCCAATCGCAGAGTCGGCAGTGTGGTTAAACAAGCCGTGCGCCCAGCGCCTGAGAGTGGGGGTCTGGCCTTCAAGCGCAGTCGCGCCCAGCGCCCACAGCGTTCGCCCACAACTGTCCTGAGATCCCACATCTTCAAGCCAGTTACGGCCAAATCCCATGAAGTTGCGGAATTCACCGGTGTCTTCGTTCCAGGAACTTTGAATGAAAGCGGCAAAGACGTGCGCCAGCCTGCTGCGATGCGGCTCGGCGGCAGCGCCCAGCCGGTTCATCAGCATCAGTGCGCGGGCATTGTCATCGACACAGTAGCCATGTGAGCGGTCTGGAACGCTATGGACGCTGTGCTGGAACATGCCGGTATCATCACAAATGCGGAGCAAGCCATCGATGCCGATCGGCTGCAATCCAGGCAGCGTCAGGGGCACGCTCCGGGTCGCACCGATCACGTCAAGACTGCGCGCTGCAAATACCGGCCAGACCATTGCCCGGCCGCGATCATAGGCACGCTGCTGCAACGCGTGCAGGCGTTCGGGATCATCCAGCAATACCCCGATCGCATCGGCGATCGCTCTGCTGTCATTGAACGGGACGAGCACGCCATGATCATTGCCAAGCAGTTCGGTTGCATGGGCATAGGGGGTCGAGACCACCGCCTTGCCCAGCGCCACTGCGTAGGACAACGTCCCCGAGGTTGATTGCGCGGCACCGGGGTAGGGCGTGACATAGATGTCCGCCGCTTCGATCAGATCCAGCAACTCGCTTGATTCAACGAATGAGTCGATCCAGTGGACATGCTGCTCAACCCCCAGCTTGCCGACCAGTTGCTCAAGCCCCTCGCGGTAGCTTTCACCTTCGCGCGCGACCAGGTTCGGGTGGGTTGCGCCAACCACGCAATAGAGCACATCCGGGTGATCCGCCGCGATTGCGGGGAGCGCCTTGATCACCGCTTCGATCCCCTTGCCGGGCGAGAGCAGCCCGAAGGTCAGCAACAGCTGCCGCCCGGTGAAGCCGAATTTGCGCTTGAACTGCTCCGAGCGGCCAAACGGGCGATCCGGCACGCCATGGGGAATGAGGATGATCTGATCCGCGTCAGCACCATAAATGCTGCCCAGCAGGATGCGCGCCTGCTCGGACATTACAATCAGTTTTGAGGCCCGCCCAATCAGCCGCCGCATCACCTCCGCCTGAGCCGGGTCCGGGTTGGGAATCACAGTGTGCAGGGTGACCATCAGCGGCGCGGCGATCCGATCAACCAGTTCAAAGATCATCTCGCCCGCTGGTCCGGCGAACAGACCAAATTCATGCTGCAGCCAGACAATGTCGGCGCCGCTCGCCTCGATGGTTTGGGCCGCCGCTATATAGCTGGCGGGGTCGCTCTCAACGATCGCGGCGCAAACCGGTGCATCAAACCGGGTATGGTCCGGCGCCGGGGTCATCGCATAGACATCGATGGCCAGGTTCGGTGATGAGGCGGTCAGCGATGCGTACATGTCCGCCGTGAATGTCGCGATGCCGCAGCGCCGCGGGGTGAATCCCCCGATCAGTGCGATGCGGGTGGTGATCGCGGGCTGGTCGGATGGTGTGCTGGGTGAGCCAATCTCAACCAGCGCGTTATTCGCCGGGTCATGCGCGGGGGCGACCCGCAACAGGAACTGGCGCGCCCCCTCCGGCACTGTGACAGGGGGGTCAGGACGCAGAAGGGGGAGTGCGGACATTTCAAATACCGTTCGTTGGTGTATAATCATTGGCCGTGGACCAGTCTGCTCTTGCTGACCGGTGATTCAATGTCCCTTCGATGGATCGACCTTCTTGGGCGACAGATGCGATTCCACGAACCACAGCTGCTGATCGACGCCGCGCGAAATCTCGGTGAACAGATCGGCAGTGGTGGGATCTTCAATCGCGGTCGATTTCTCGATTGCCTCGCGGATTGCCTCGCCAAATGCGGCAAGCGCGCCCGAGACGGCGAACAGATGCTGCAATTCATCGGCAACGCCGAGTGGATAGGGGATCAGAAAACTGCGCTTGACTGCGGTCTGGATGGTGCCGTTGGCGGTGCCGCCAAGGCCGGCCGCGCGCTCGGCAATCAGATCCGAAAAATCCTCGACCTGGGCCGAAACCCGATCGAACAATTCATGGATTGCGATAAATCCTGGGCCGCGCACATTCCAGTGCGCCTGTTTCATCTGGGCATGGAGATCGATCGCAGCAGCAAGGTTCAGGTTCAACAGCTCGACCGATTGAATGCGAATTTTTTCAGGCAGGGTGTTGTGGGTCTTTTGCATAATCGGGCTCCTCCGCCGGGATGGTGGCGAAGCGGATTGGCGCCGCCGACACAGCGCCGCTGCAACTTATCCGCTTCATGCTGGCCAAACTGTCGCCAGGCCCCAATTGTTCCGCCGGGACCGCAGCCACAAATACCACTGGGGCCGGGGCCAGCAAATGGGCTATTACGATTGGTGCCGCGCCGAGCGGGCCGATTACCGCCGCTATCAGCTGTGTCAGCCGCCGCGCGGCTGTGAATGGAGCCGCAGTGATGACCGCTTCATCCTCGCCGCAGTCGCCACCGGCGTGATTCTCTCAGTGATCCTCAGCAGCGACCGTTAGAGTATGATGCGATAAAACTGAATCGCATCACGCTCTATAATTCTTTGTTGTCGCGTGATTTATTGCGAAAAACCGGCTCCCACTTTTTCGCATCACGCTCTAAATGGGGCTGGCAGACGGCGCGGAAAGCTCGCTGAGTGGCAGGACTGCGGCTTTGTCGATCGGAAAATCCAGCCGCACTTCGGTACCGGCTTGGGCGCTGCTGATGATTGTGAAGCTGCCGCCAAGCTGCTGGGCGAAGCCACTCATCAGCTGGCGGCCCATCGAAGTGTCATTGCGGGTGTGATCGAAGCCAATTCCGTTGTCGGTCACCGATAGTGCGGCATTGCCCTGCGCGCTGACCGTGAAAAGCACCGCCACAGTTCCTGATCTCCCATCCGGGAATGCGTAGGCATAGGCGTTGGTCACGGCCTCTACTGCGAACAGCACCAGCGGTACTGCGCCATCCAGCGGCACTGCAAAGCTGCTCGCTTCGCTGTAGAATGCGATTTCGGTCCGACTGCGGTTCGCAACGCGGAATTGCGCGCAGAGTTCGGGAATAAGCCGCGCGACATCAACCGTAGCCTTGCTGCTGTTGTCATCCTGCTCATAGAGAATCCGGTGGATCAGCGCGAGTGCGCCGATCCGGGCGCGGGTCTGTCCCAGCGCCTCACGCGCGGCGGGGTTTTCGAGCCGGCTCGCCTGCATGTTGAGCAGGCTGGTAACGATCTGGAGGTTGTTCTTGACCCGGTGATGCACTTCGAGGGCGAGCGCCTTGCGCACAGCCTCGCGCTCGGCAATCAGCCGTGCCAACCCATCGAGATCCTGACTCAGTTCGACCAGCCCGGCAGGTGCGCGCGAGAATGCGGTCAAACCGGGCTGGTAATCGCCATCGGCAATCAGCGCGACCTGTTCGCGCAGCCTGGATACCCAATATTCCATTGAACTAGGCAACCTTGTCGAACAGGGCATCTCCGTCCGGCCCATCGATGACCAGTGCCAAGGCCCGGCGTCCGCGCGCGAGGCGGCTTTTGATCGTGCCGATCGCGCAACCAATGATCTCGGCCGCTTCTTCGTATGACATTCCGCTCGCTCCGATCAGCAGCAGCACTTCGCGCTGCTCGGCGGGCAGTGTCTGCAGCGCTTTGGCGACATCGGCGACGTGGATGGATTCCTGCTGAGCCGGGGCTTCAACCAGCACTCGCTCGGCAACTTCAGGATCCCAGCTGGTCATCCGCCGGTCCTTGCGCAGGGTCGAGTAAAATTGATTGCGCAGGATCATGAACATCCAGGCGCGGAAATTGGTTCCCGGGGTGAAGCTTTCACGCGCCGCCCAGCCGCGCATCATCGCATCCTGCGCCATATCATCGGCCATATCGCGCCAGCCGCACAGCCCGCGCGCGAACGAGCGGAGCGAGGGGATCAGCGCTACCAGCTGATCGCGAAACAGCTGGTCGGCAGCCAGTGTTTCTGGCGATACATCCATCACTGCGGATGACTTGGCTTGGCCGCCGCAATTCCGGGCTTGGCCGCCGCAATCTTGGCGTCGATCTCGCTCAGAATCCGCAGAAAATCCTCGGGCATTTCCTCGCTCGCGACTGCCCGGTGCAATTGCTGCAAAGCCGCTGAAACCGGATCGAATGCGGTGCCCGGGCGATTTGTTTTTCTGGCTTGGCTGGTTGGTTCTTTGGCCATTCTATCCTGCTTCAATCCTGTAATCTGAGCTAGTAACCCGTCAGGGCGGAAAAAGTTTCGTCGCGCGTGGAACTTTTTTGCGCGTGCACTGTTTTCGCCTTACTGAGCTCTAGGAGTAACCATGTCATTGAAAGCCGAAATCGGGCCCCAACTCCCGCTCCTGCGCCGCTATGCGCGCGCGCTGACCGGATCGCAAACGCTGGGTGATGCGGCCGTGCGCGAAGTGCTCGAAGCGCTGCTTGCCGCGCCGGAGGAATTCGACAACGGTCGCCCCGCTCGTCAGGAACTTTACCGCGTCTTCCATCAGATGTGGCAGGGTCTGTCGAGTGTAGGGCCGGGTGGTGGGATGGTCGCCGGCCTCTCGCTCCAGACCCGCGAGGCCTTGCTGCTGACCGCAGTCGAAGATTTCACCATTCCCCAGACGGCCGATATTCTTGGCAGTTCGGTTGAGGATGTAACCGCAGAAATTGAAGCGGCGCGCCAGGCGATTGCCGACAGTCTGTTGTCGAATGTGATGATCATCGAAGACGAAGCGATCATCGCGCTGCATATCAGGTCAATCGTCGAAGACCTTGGCCACGATATCGCAGGCGTCGCCCGGACCCGCAGCGAGGCGATCGTGCTGGCCGCCAGCACCCAGCCCGAACTGATCCTCGCCGATATCAGCCTGGCCGACGGATCGAGCGGGATCGATGCGGTGAAAGACATTCTGGCGACGATGGACGTACCGGTGATCTTCATCACCGCCTTCCCGGAACGGCTGCTGACCGGCGAACGGCCCGAACCGACCTATCTCATCACCAAGCCGTTCAGCCCGGAGACCGTAACCGCCACGATTGGCCAGGCCCTGCTGTTCCACCGCGAGCAGGCGAGCGTGGCAGCCACCCCCGCCGCTCTGGTGATAGAAAATGCCGCGCCCAACCCGCGCAAGCACTTCGATACGCCCGAAGGCCTGCTGGCGGACCCTGAACTGAGCAATGATGAAAAGAAGGCCCTGCTCACCGACTGGGATTCCGAACTGGACGGGCAACTCAATGCCGAAGCGGAAGGCATGGGCGTCTCCGATCCGCTGAGCGCGCGCAACGAAGCGCGACTGGCCGACGAGGCGAAGCACGCGAAAACGGCGTTGACCGCGATTAACGATCTGCTGGCCCAGCCAAAGTGAGGCACGTTACCGGCTGGCGCGGAATGTGATTGATTGCTGCATCCCATGATCGGGATTGGCAGTCCGGCATTTTGTGCAGACCAATGTCTCAAAGGCTCGCGTGCCGGTGGTTTTCACCTCAAGCATTTCCTGTTGAGCCTGAGATGATGTCAGACCCGGCATGATGGCCTGTTGAAGGAAGTCCTAATGGCATCGATTGACCACAACACGGCCAATCACGGCACCACCAGCGTGACAGATCCGGTTTGCGGGATGAAGGTGGATCCGGCGGCGACCGGGCACCATGCCGCCCATGCGGGCCAGGACTATCATTTCTGCAGCAGCGGGTGCCGGGCCAAGTTCGTCGCCAATCCGCAGCAATATCTATCACCGAAGGACGCACCGCCGCTGCCTGCCGGGGCCGGAGACATCATCTATACCTGCCCGATGCACCCCGAGATCAGGCAGGTCGGACCCGGCGCCTGCCCGATTTGCGGAATGGCGCTTGAGCCTGAAACTGCCTCGGCCGATCACGGCCCCAATCCTGAACTTGCCGACATGACTCGCCGCTTCTGGGTCGCGCTGGTGCTGACTCTTCCGGTATTCGCGCTCGAAATGGGCGGGCATCTGACCGGCCTGATGATGCTCGTCGGCAAGCTGACATCGAACTGGATTCAGTTCGTGCTCGTAACCCCGGTTGTGCTGTGGGCGGGCTGGCCGTTCTTTCAGCGCGGCTGGGCCTCGCTCAAATCGCGCCACCTCAATATGTTCACGCTGATCGCCATGGGGGTCGGTGTTGCCTATCTTTACAGTCTGGTCGCGCATTTCGCGCCGTCCTTGTTCCCGCCGGCGTTTCGCGATGCGATGGGCACGGTTCCGGTCTATTTTGAGGCTGCCAGCGTTATCACCGTGCTGGTCCTGCTCGGCCAGGTCCTCGAACTGCGCGCCCGCGAACGCACTTCCGGCGCGATCAAGGCCCTGCTCGATCTCGCGCCCAAGGCCGCGCGCAGGGTGACGACCGATGGTCAGGACGAGGAAGTCACGCTCGACCTGATCGTTCCGGGTGACCACTTGCGGGTTCGCCCGGGTGAGAAGGTGCCGGTTGACGGGGTCATTGCCGAAGGACGGGTCTCGATCGATGAATCGCTGGTGACCGGCGAATCCATGCCGGTCACCAAGGACGTTGGTGGCAAGGTCATCGCCGGCTCGATCAACAAAACCGGCAGTTTTGTGATGGTCGCCGAAAAGGTTGGCAGCGAGACGCTGCTCGCGCGGATCGTTCAGATGGTCGCCGAGGCCCAGCGCAGCCGCGCCCCGATCCAGCGGATGGCCGATCGGGTCTCAGGCTGGTTCGTGCCGGTGGTAATTGTGGTGGCACTGATCGCCGCTGCCGCCTGGGCGCTGTTCGGTCCTGATCCGCGCCTGACCTATGCGCTGGTCGCCGCCGTATCGGTTCTGATCATCGCGTGCCCTTGCGCGCTGGGTCTGGCCACGCCGATGTCGATTATGGTCGGTGTCGGGCGCGGCGCGCAGGCCGGCGTCCTGATCAAGAACGCCGAAGCGCTCGAGCGGTTCGAGAAGATCGACACGCTGGTGATCGACAAGACCGGAACCCTGACCGAGGGACGCCCGGCAGTCACCGCCATCCGCACCGCC
>JANMKT010000043.1:0-47806 GCA_031372185.1 Novosphingobium sp. | reverse complement strand
AAGCCTGTTTGCTGTCGCTGGCATATGGCGACCGAGCGCCGAGTGGGGCGATTGCTATAGCATGATTATGACCGAGGCAGCGGGAGCTGCTGCAACTGTGCATAGCCGGATGCCGGTTATCCTTGGTATTGGTGACCACACAGCTTGGTTGGAGCAAGCGATGCCCGACGCCCTTGATCTTTGCCTACCGTGGGCGGGACAACTTATCGTCAATCGCACCGATACGCTTTGGGCGCGTCGCTAACGAGATCGCCCGTCGCGCTGCAACACCTGTTCTTGCGTGACCTCACGAACACGCTGGACTTGCTGGTTCCGCACCTGGATGATGGCGATCTTGTCACCGTTTGCGATGCGGATCGCAACCTCTTGGCGTCGGGCCTCAACGTCCTTGGATGCCTTGACCGGATCATCGGGATATTTCGCGCGGGCAATTGAGATCGTTTGCGCGACCAGGCTTTGAGCGCGGCGCAGTTCGGGATCGCGAGCATTTTCCGCGTGGGACTGTTTAAGGAACCGCTCGGACAGGGCTTTGAGCTTGGTCCGTTCATCATCCGTTTGCGGCTTCGCCGTGCCGGACTTTTTCTTGTCGCGGCGTTCTTCCCGTTCGGCGAGCCGCGCGCGGATTCGATCGGCCTCTGCCTTGACAACCTTTGACGGGGAATAATTTTCGACAGCCAGCCCTTGCGCGGCAGCGGCGAGGAAAGCAGCCTTTCTGAACTTGTCGCCGCCATTGATCCTGATTGACGTCCAGCCATTGGCCTTTGCAAGCCTGATGATGTCTGGAAGGGCGTCGATGCTGCTGGTCTTCAGCCGGTCAGGTTCAATCCGCACGATCGGCGTCTTGTCGTCGGATGTGCGGTAGAGCTTGTTACCAACGCGCAGAAATTTGCCGGTGAGGTCGTCGGTGATCGTTGGAGGTTCGGCTTTTCGCTTGGGCTTTGCGCGGGTGGACTCGGGGGCGGCGTGCTTAGGCTTCGCCGTGCGGCTTTGTCCATCCGTTGCATCTCCTTCGAGTTTGTCAGCCATGTTCATCGCCCTCCTCAATGATGCCGGTTATTTTGCCATCGTGATCCAGCGTCACCATGTCGGCATTGAAGCTGGGATAGTCTTCGGTGCGAATGTCGTCTGGCTTGAACGGATGTGCGGGATTCCCCTCTGCCTCTTCGTCGGTCATGTCGCGGAACGGTGCGGGCGTGATGGCAATGCGAGTTTGCATTTCGGCAGGCGGCACCACGGGTGGAGGCAATACCCGCTTCCCGAAGAAGCGACTTTTGAAATAGACAATCTTGATGCCAACGATCGGCGGGATGCCGCCGCGCAGCAGGATCAGCTTATCGGGCGGAAACTGCATCAGCTCTTGCGGCAGTATCAGCGCGCGGCGCTGTTCCGAAATTGATTTTGATCGGTTGGCGAGCCATCCATTGATCGTGAGCGACTTGGTGACGCTGGCTTGTCCGACATAGCCCAGCCTCTCGGACAGTTCGTTTGCCACCCGCAATTCTTTGGGAGTGAAGGCGACTTCAACCCCGCAGTTGGCGACGATTTCGTCGGCAACATGCTCACCGTAAACACCACGCAATTGTGAACGTGACTGGATCACGGGTAGCAAGCGGATGCCGTAGCCCGCGACATACGAAAAGGCGCTGGCGATCACCGATGCGCGGCCAAGCCTGGCAAATTCGTCGAGGATGACAAGCACCGGAACCGGCGTCGTGTCACCCGGCAATTCCCGCACATTCAGATCAATCAGTTGCTGGAACAGCAGATTGTAGAGCGGCGCGATCCGATCGAGTTCATCGGGCGATACGCCGAGGTAGATTGAAATGTGGCGCTTTCGTAAGTTCCCAAGGTCAAAATCGCTCGCGGACGTTGCTGCATCGACCAGTGGATTGAGCCAAAGTCCAAGGACGTTGGTGATGGTCTTCTTGATGTCAGCAAAACTGTTGTCCGAACCACCGGCAAAATCGGCCAGCGCCGTTCGGCAGCCCGTGGAAAGGTTGAGTTTGGGATTGGCCAGTTCCTTTTTGAAGAAGCTGCGGGCATCGCCTTCGGTCAAATGGCGATAGATTGCACCCATCGTTAGCGGCTCGTCGCTGGTCTCCGCGAGCCAGGCCCCGACACCGGCAAAGCCGGTGCGCGCGCCATTTGCCCAAAAGGCTTCGCCGCGTTCGGGTGCAACGAACAGCATGGTCGCGATCTTTTGCAGTTCGATGATCACGTCATCGGGATCGCCACGGTCGATATAGGCCAGCGGATTGTATCGCGCCGTCCGGCCTTCTCGGTCGGTCGGGTTGAACAGGAACACGTCCTGCCCGTATCTCGCACGAAAGCCTGCGCTCGCATCGAAGTTCTCGCGCTTCACATCGAGAACCACCACCGATCCTTGCCATGTCAGCAAATTGGGAATGACGATGCCAGTGCCTTTGCCCGAGCGGGTCGGTGCTTCGATCAGGACATGCTCACTCCCACCAAAGGTCAGGAAACGTCGCCCTTTGCGTCCGACCACTATGCCGGAGGTTGAGCGGAATCCGTGCCGCTTGATTTCGCGTTCATGGGCGAAACGTGCGTCACCGTGGAGTGGAGCGCCGCGCGCCCATAGCGCATAGATCAGTCCGCCAAGCAGAGTGAAGCCGCCGACAAGACCGCCCGCCATTGCGCGGACAACCTGACTGTCGCCGCGATAATACCATATGAATTGCGGCATTTTCAGAGGGTCATACGCCGCCACCGGCAGACCCAGCACCACCCATCCGATCATGCTGGCAACAGCGAATGCAATCAAAATTCCGAGCGGAATGCCGATCAGAAGTCTCGCGGCCCCGCGGTCAGGCGAGGTGCCTGCTTTCTGGGTCATAATAGATCTCCGTAACGCGAAAATCCCCATCGGTTTTCTTGGTCTGGACGACGACATCGACGAGCATTTTGAGTAGAGAGCGAATATCGCCGCGAGCCAGATCGGAGCCACCCTCGCTTTCCTTGACCAGCAAGGTCAGTTGCTCGAACGCCAGTTCGGCGGAATCGGCATGGATGGTCGTGATTGAGCCGGGATGACCCGAGTTCACGTTGCGAAGGTAGAAGAAGGCCGTCCCGTCGCGCAGCTCCTGAAGCAAGATGCGGTCTGGTCGCATCCTGAGCGCGCTTTCGAGCAAATGCTTTGCCGTAACATTCGCAGTGCCTTGACCGTCCTTGGCATAGAGCATGTGGACGACATTCTTGTGCGGGACGATCAGTTCGCGCGTGTCCTCAATCGTCAGCAACCGTTCCTCTGGCGGGATGAGTTGGATCAATCCCTTGGACAGCGTGGTCTTGCCCGAGCCGGTTGCACCCGAGATCAGGATGTTGAGCCTGGCTTTCACCGCGCCGTCGAAAAATTCGACATGGCGACCCGCCTTGAGCAAGGCGAGCAAGTCCAATTCGCGGGCTGTCACCTTTTTCTCGGCAATCCGCGTGTCCTTGAACAAGCCTGCCGCTTCAAAATCCGTTAGCGTCATCGTGACGGTGGAAGGTTTGCGCACGGTGATCGACACAGTTTCATCGGGGACGACGGGCGGCACGATAATTTGCACGCGTTCACCGGTCGGAAAGATAGTCGAGACAATCGGGTTTTCGCGCGTGACGTCCTGCGAAGTGAACGCGGCCGCAGCCGTCGCCATCGCCATCAAATTCTTGAAATCGAGACTTGGCTCGCTTTCCCATGTCCATCCGCCACGCCGTTCAATGCCGACTTCGCCGGGACGGTTGATGACGAGTTCGGTAACGCGCGCGTCATCGAGATATTTGCGTAAGGGCGCTGTAACGCTGTCGAGGACAGCGGTGTTTTTGCCCGGAGCAGCCATTATTTGAGCGCAAGGCCGTAAACGGTCGAGAAATCGAAATCCTGGGCAACCGTGATCCCGACATCCTCACCCTGATTTTTGCGCAAAACCGGTTTGATTTGGGAGTTTTGTTGCAGGATCGTCGAAGCAGCATCGGACGGAACGCGGGTTGTGTTGGAGGCGCTGTTGCCAACCGCTTCCGAGCCAACGGTTGCCGCATCTTCGACGAGGCTGAACAGCAAGGCCGTGCCGAAACGCTGCCAGAAGAAATTATCGACCCGCCCATCCATACCGCCACGCCCGAGTGCGTCGGTAGCGGGCGAAGCTACATCAATCGCGATGCCGCGCGGGGTGACGGCCCGCGTCCACAGAACGAACAGCCGATATTGGCCGCGATTGAGGCCGCCCTGATATTCGCCGACGATCTTCGTGCCTTTCTCCATCAGCACGACCCGGCCATTGTCCGAATAGATGTTCCGAGGGACGATGCAACTCACATAGCCGGGCTGGCTTGAGTCCATTGCGGATTGCAGGACGCAAGGAATGAAGCTGCCCGCAGTGATCAGAAAATTGCGGTCGGGAAGTGACCGGGCCTGAGCCTGTCCGATCGCCGATGCCTGACGAAGCGTATCGAGATTGGTGGGCGGCGATGGCTGGCGCCCAGCATACCCCACTCCGCCGCTATCGTTGGTGCGGACACTCGCATTGCTATTGTCTCGCTCGCCACCAAAGGCAATTAGCGATGATCGCCGCGCGGCTTCGTGCAGTGCTTCGGCTTGCGACGGCTGACGCGCTTGTTGTCCGGCAGGAGGCTGAACCTGTGTAGGGCCAGGCGCGGCTCCAATCGCGGGGACAATCGGTTCTCCCAAGGCAATCGGTGCATTTGGATCGGTCGCTGCACCCGCAAGCGTCGGTGCGATAACACTTGCGGGATCATATTGCGCGGGTTCGAGCGCCGGTTTGGGCTTGATCGGAGGAAGCGTGGAATTGCCGGTCAGGCCGGTCCCGAGCGCCAGCACCGTGAACATGATGGCTCCGGCAGCAGCGGCAAAGCCGATCATCTTTTTCGGGTCCATTGCTGTGCCGGGGATCGACGGCATTTTACTGGCACGCTCGGTGGCGGGAGCGCGGTCAATGTCCTGTGGGTCGGGGGTTTGATCGACGGTTGCGCGTTCGCCGCTGGCTTTCTCGGTCATCATTTCGTCTCCCCATTACCTTGATTTGGCGTTCGTTCGACGATGCTTGATGCGGTGCCTGTCTTTGGGTCGCGTCCGTAAAAATCCCTCGCCTCGTTGAAAACGCACAGCACCTCTTTGCCGCGCCGCAAGCGAAGCTGCGCAAATACGCCGTGGATCACGACAAATTCGTCGCGGACATCGAACGGGACGATACTCTCACTGCCATCGGGATTGACCGCAAAGAACGCAGGAAGCTCGCGCTGGTTCGGAAAGCGCAGCGCAGTAAACTGGCCGTTATCGGTGATTTCGGAAGGCTGGATCGCGGGCGACCCTTGCACCGAGTAGCTCAAGTTCCGCTTGCCTTCGAGCACAGCAAGATCGAGCGCCGAGCGGATCGCGCCCGATTGCAGTGCGACGGCTTGAGTGTAGGCGGACTGCGTTGCCGCCGCGTGTGCAGCGGCGGCTTCTTCGCGCGGATAGCGGAACACGACCTTGAAGAAGGTGTCAGCCGAGCGCGCACCGATGGCACCGCGCCGCGCCGACAGCTCGAATGTATAGGTGCGATTGCCCGCGCTGGACCGGGTGATCACGATCAGGTTGGTAGCCCCTGCCAGCTCGCGCGGCTTTATGAACAACGAATTTTCTGCCGGAGCGACTTCCCATGATACGGTGTCGCCAAGTGCGACATGCTCGACTCGCTCCGTGGGCGAAAACACGATCTGGGTTGCGGAGCGGAAGACGCCGACGATGCGAAAAACCTGGGTGTCGCTGTAGATCACTTCGCGGATGCGATTGTCCTGCGCCGTCGGGTGCGGGGTTTCGGCCGGTAGCGCCGGTGCGCTGGTCAGGAGGAACGCTATCGCCGTGAGGCAGCTTATTGGTTTCATTGTGTTACCTCCAGATCGGCGCGGTAAGTTTGCACCTCCAGTCCCAAGGGGTTTTTGAATCGCTGCTGTTCCGTGGTCGGCGTATCGGTGGTGTCGTAAGTCACCGTCGCTATGGCGGGGGTGTCAGTCACGACAGAGCCGCGCTGAAGCGTCTTGGTGAAGCGTATTTGCGCGACCTTTGCAGAAACGAAGGTGACTGACTTGACCGCGATGAACACCGTATCAAGATCGGTGAAAACCGATTGCGGGGATTTGGGATTGTCTTTGCTGTAGAACGCTGTCCACCGCGCTTGCTCATCGCGTGACGACATCGCCAGCACGCCCTCGAAGAATTCTTGGCGTGCCTGCGGAATCCAGCCTTCGCGGTTGCGGACATAATCG
Source organism: Novosphingobium sp. (assembly GCA_031372185.1). GTDB lineage: Bacteria > Pseudomonadota > Alphaproteobacteria > Sphingomonadales > Sphingomonadaceae > Novosphingobium. Next base: position 41,545 of record JANMKT010000043.1, on the reverse strand, counting down.
GCGAGGAAATATTTGGCGACGGCTTCGTTATAGGTGATTTGTTTATCGCCCGACATCGGTGAGGTAATCTCGCTCGCGCCGGTAGCCTTATCGACCGTGATGACATAGGGCGCGACGGTCTTGAGGGGCGTAAGCATTGCCACAGCAGCCACCCCGGTGATGGCAAGGCCACTTGCGACCCCCGCAGCAATCCACGCCAGCCTCTTCGAGCGATTGGCCGCGATAAGGCGGTCGTGGTCCCAGCTTGCGGCTTCCGCAAAATAGGCTTTGAGATCATCCTTGTCGGTAACGCCGCCCGCCATGACGTTTAGCAGCTCTGGTTGGAGGTTGATGGGGACAGGCTACTAATCGGCGGCACTTGGCGCTCTGGTCTGCCATCCGGTTTTGCGGGCTTTGGTGCATCGGGGGCGTTGCCGGGGAACACCTCAACGCCCTTGCGTTCTGGCGTCTGGCCTGCCGGTGTCGAAGTTCCGCCCAAAGGATCGACGCTTGGCAGGATTGAACCATAGGGATTGGCCGGGCGGCGTTGCTTGCCATCGCACTTAGCCAATTTTGGCGATTTCGATGCGGAGGTGGCGGGATTGATCGGCGTGAGCAGCGCCAGTGCCGCCAAGGTGCTTATGATACGCTTACCCATGATCCTGTCCTTTTACGTTGTTCCACGGCTGACCGAGCCAGATGTCCGCATCCGCGCGATGCCGCGCGCAAAACCGCGTTCGATGGCGCGGCTGGTCGCTTGCGCGCCCGTGGCACCGCGACCGGCAACGAACCCGCCCGCCGCTGCAATGGCCGATGCGAATTGATTGGCGAGTGCAGGCCCGCCGCCGCCGAGCGAAGCGGCCAGCATCGGAATTTGCAGGAAAAAGAAGAAGCCGAGCGCGTAGAAGGCCAGCGCCTTGATCGCGGCCATGCCGATCTCGTCATTTTCGGAGATGGTGGCGATGATCGCATCGCCGGTCTGTGTCAGGAACAATGTCAGCACGAGCGCGAAGACGATCAGCATCAGATAATTGATGCAGGCACCGAGCCAAGCAAAGAAATATCCGCGTGTGGATTCAAACAGAAGGGCCGCGACAAACAGCGGCCCGACCACCGAAAGCAGGGCAAGTGCAAACAGTCCGAAGGCGCTGATCACGAAGCCGATGGCAGCGCAAAGCAGAGTGGCGATAATTACCATCACCACGAGGAATCCAGAAAAGACTGCATATCCGATGTCGGGGAGCGTGCCTTGGGTTTGCTGATAATCGGCCGCGATTTTGCGCATGGTGTTGGCCGTCTCGAAACCCGTTCCCGCGAGCTTGTCGTAGAATCCTCCCAAGCCGCCCACATCGGAGCCACCAAGCGCGCTGGCGAACTGGCTGGGTAATCCACCAAGAGCGAACATTCCGATCTGCGTGCCGTAGAGCGAAGTCACCGCGAAATAGAGAAAGGCGAGCTGACAGCCGCGATAGGCATACTCCCGGAACGGATATTGCACCGCGCCGCGCATGATCGCGTAGCCGAGCAGCGAGATATAGATCACGATTCCGATGCGTAGCGCCGGGGAGACAATGCCGATCACCGCCGCGTATTTCCCGACGATGGCCGCGAGAGCATTGCTCAGCGCCTCAAACATCGTTGTGAAAACATGATCGCTGAAATCCATATCCGGCACTCATTCCCTAGGTATTTGGCCTTGTGCATCTGGCCTTGAGCATTTGGCTCAGTTGCTGATTTTGAGCTGCGATTTGGCGAACGCTGCCGCACGGCAATTTGTCGTGACGACGGCGGGTTCGCTGTCATTGGGGGCAGTCGATCCCGCCCATTCGCGGCAAATCTTCTGCATCGGTTCGATCTCGCCCGGATTGGCGGCATAATATCGCCAATCTCGCGCTGGCATGTTGGCCTGGGGTGCGGACTTGCCACACCCCGCCAACAGTAGCCCCGTGTAGATGATCGCTGACCGCATCATCATTGCCCGCGATAGTAGCGGCTTGCTGCATCGAGTTTTTGGGCGAGGGCTGCCTGCCCTTCCGCCGCGCGCTGGCGTTCCTGAGCCTCTTGCTGCAAGCCAATGGCTGCCAAGCGGAGTTGGTCGTTCTGCATCGCAGCGGATTCAAGTTGCAGACGCGCCGTCAGGTCGGCCACTTCCTTCGCCGTTCCTGCGGTTGCCAAGCGGCTGCGCAACTGGTCGAGACCTTGCGCCCGCGACGTGACGGCAGCGCCCATATTCTCGGCGAGACCGGCATTGATGCCGATGTTGCGCGCGTTGAGGTCATAGGCCGAGCGGGATTGTTCGGAGCCGGCAAGGCCCAACTGCTGGAGCAGATCGCGATATACAGCATCGGCCTTGGCGCGGCCCGCGCCGACAACACCCAAATTACCGTTGCCAAAGCCTTCGAGCGAGCCACCCGATATGTCGAGTTCGCGCAGGGCATCGGATTTGAGTTGCTGTGCTAACTGAGGAATATCCGTTAGCTTGTTCAAATCCTGATACAGTTTTTGCGCTTCGGCAATTTGCTCTTTACCCTGTGCGACAATCTGGAGTGCCTGCCGCACGGCGTTGATTTGCTGGACCAGATTGGCGCTGTCATGGACTGGCATTCCCTGTGCGAATGCAGGCAATGGGGCCGCAAACAGCAATGTTGCACAAAGTGCTTTGGTCAAATTCTTCATCGACTTACCTTTCTTTCAGTTCAGCTAGGACGCCTCCGACGGTGGAAGAGGGGCAGCCAGACAGCGGGATCGTTCCCCACCTCGGCAATAATCTCGTCAGCAACGGTAGTGGTTTCCGCGCGGCCCGATAGGACCGCCAGTTCGTCATCCAGCCCTGCCAGATCGAGTTCGACCACCACGCTGTCATGGCCTTGCTTGACTAGAAACTTGTGGCTTTCGGGCGCAAGCTCTTCGCGCACCAGTTTGAATTCGGCTTCGGACAGCGCGAACCCTTCAACATAATCGCGCCGCGCCCCGAACGGGTTGGGCAGCATGATCTTGGTGGCTACTTGTTCGAGGATCGAATGGCTTATGTCGCTCTTGAGCGCGTCGGCGGGTGACTGCGTGGCGAACACCAACACGGCGTTACGCTTGCGGTAGGTTTTGAGACCGTCCTGGGCGAAGCGGCGGAATGCCTCGTCGCCGAGCGCCTTCCAGAATTCGTCGATGCAGATCACCATCCGCTCGCCAGTCAGAAGCTGGTCGATGCGGTGGAACAGATACAACATGACCGGCGTGCGAATGTCGGCATTGTCGAGAAAATCAGTCATGTCGAAACCGATGAACCGGGCATCGAGCGTCATCGAGTCAGCCGGATTGTCGAACACCCAGCCAAGCGATCCCTCGGACGTCCATTTTTCGAGCCGCGCACCGACGCCGCTGGAATCCTTCATGCCAAGCATCGAACGGAGCGCGCTGAGCGAACGATCGGCAACGCCGAGTTTCATCACGGCGTTGATACCGTCCTCGATCAGTCGTTCTTCCTGGACCGAGATAGGCTTGCCATCAGCACGGACGAGCTGGCGGATGAACAAGGACAGGAAGCTCTTGTCCTCTGCGCGATTGGCGAGCGCCTTGAGCGGGGAGAATCCGGTCGGAACGCCGTTATGGAGCGCGAGATATGTGCCTCCGCTTGCTTGCACAAAGATTTGCGCGCCGCGATCCTTGTCTATGAATATCTGCCGCGCGCCGGTCTTCTCGGTCTGCGCCATCAGGAAGTTGAGCAACACTGTCTTGCCGCCGCCCGATGGCCCGATGATGAGGGTATGACCGAGATCGCCCTTGTGGAAATTGAAGAAATAGGGGCTACGGGCATTGGTTTTGAGCAAGGCGATGGCATCACCCCAATGATTGCCGCTGGCACTTCCTGCCGGGAAGGTATGGAAGGGTGAGAAGGCTGCGAAGTTGAGCGAGGTGATCGGTGCGGGCCGGGCACGCCATGCGAAATTTCCGACAAGCTGCGACCAGTAAGCGGCTTCGAGCGCCGCGCCTTCGCGCGCTGCCACCATGCCGGTATCGGCCAGCGCGGCCCGTGCGACCGACATATGATCGCGCAGACCCTTCACGCTGTCGGCATAGACCGCGAGCGTGAAGTGGTGATCGCCCAGCACAAAGCGGTTCGACATCAGATCATCGCCCGCGTCGATCAGCGCATCAGCCTGGCTCACAGCCCTATCGCCTGCATTTTCCATCTGGGTCATGCGCAGCCGGAATTTTTCGGTTGCAGCGGCCCGCCCGAGGAATGTGAAACTCTGCGTCAGCACGAACCCGAAATCGACCGATAGCAGCGTCTCGAACTGGCGCGGCGTGGTTTGGGCGGGATATTCGCGGATACCGAAGATCCCACCGAATGCCGAAGCATCGGCATCTCGCACTTCGATTGTTTCTGCGCCGAAAATGGTGCGCGAGCGGTAGAGCGCACCGCCGAGATGCCCGCGCACTACGGGGACGCGGCGGTGGCGACCGGTCATCACCATGTCGGCCACTTCCATCGTTTCGGAGAACATCAGCCCGCGATGCTCGTAGATTTTGCAGCGGCGCGGCTCGCATCGCGCCATCAATTTCTCGAAATCGCGCGCTTTGTCATCCAGCAGTTCGACCAGCGCCTCGTCGATCCCAAATCCCGGCGATGCTCCTTGCCGCACCTCCTTGGAAACGCGACGTTTGAACAACTGGATGATCCTGTCGCTGCCCGTGGCACCTGGGCGGATTACCAATGTGACGAAGAAGCGGTTGATGAACATCCGCTCCCGGTTGATCCGCCCGAAATAGGCGCGGTCGAGATTGGCCGCGAACCCCGACTTGAAGGTGCCTCCGGGATATTGATCGACCCGCATTCTGATCAGATGCGTCCAGATCGACAGCCGTTCATCATGGAGGTTGCGCAGTAACCCGTTGAGCTTGGTGTGCCAGTCGTTGAGGTCGCGCACATCGGCGGTCTCGAATGCACGGCCCTGTAACTCGAAAGTCAGCATGATGTCGCCGGAATCGAGCGCAACCATGTCCTCATTCAAATGCCGCGCATAAGGCAGAAATTTTTCGGGTGTCACCTCGCGTTGTGCCACCTTGAGCGGCACCGCATTGGTCGAGGCAACCATCCTAGCCATGACGGCCAAAGCCTTTGCGGCGCAATCCGGCTAGGGGCAGCGGCGAATAGCTGCTTCCGCCCCAAAAAACGCGGTTGCGGTTGCCAGCTTTGGTGCGGCCCCACAGGAACAGCAAACGGAAGGCGTTGACATCGTGGCGGACGATCAGCCGTGAGATAGAATAGCCGAAAGCGACGACCAGTGCGGCATAGACCGGGCTGTTGCTCCATATCAGCACCGACGCGCTTGAGATCAGCAACAGCACCGCCGCCTCGATCGGGATACCCGCCCAGAGTGCCGGGCGCGTCACAGCAAGAAACAGCTCGTTTTTGAGCGGATGTTCGGTGTCGTCTTGCACCGCATCAGCCTGCGATGATGCCGACAATGGAGTCAGCCGAGAAGACAATGGCAATGCCGATAATGACTGTCACCAATACGGCGGTCGATGCGCGCCCTGTGAACCAAAGCAAGCCCGTGACGATGACGGCGATCACCGCGAGCGTGCGCAGCAGCGTCGATGAGAGCAGACCGCGCACCTTGCTCGCAAAACTCTCCAGATTTTGCGCGTAAGCAGGATCGGGGTTTGCGAATGAAATGATGGTTGCGGCTGCCAGTGCTGCCGCCCACAAAATGGCGCTTTGCCGCAATTTAGGCATCGCATTAAATCTGGCGACGATGTTTGCTCGCCAAGTTCCGATACCGCGTCCAGCCTTTAGGATGACGTTCATATGCTGCCCCTTTCGTTTTCAGCGAGGATTAGCGTTTCGCGTTCGTATGCGGCGCGCTCGAAGACGTTCCATTTCGGCGGCGGCGCTGGGCGGGCTTGCAGCATAGGTGTCGGCAGCGCGGTGTTTTCGGCAGCGAGGGTCACGCGCAAATCGCCGCTGGCGGGCGCAGCTATGGTAACAGCTGGTAATTCATCGCGATAAAATGCTGCTGTGTTTGCGACGCCCGCGTTGCCAACGACCTTGGCAACATAGCCGTTCCCAAATCCCCGCGTCTGGCTTCCCGTGTTATACATCGAGAGTGCGACCCGAAGGGCGGTTTGCGGATCGCGCCCGGCTTTCACCGAGTTGTAGTTCGTAGTGAGGACACGAGCCAAAGCCGCGAGATTGGTGCAGGGGTCGAACACCGTCTCCCATGTGAGCCCAAGCCAGCGCATGTTGCGCGAGTTGATTTGACCAAGCCCCAGATCGACGGAATATCCTGCTGCCACATAGCGGCGGGCAGTTGCGGCGGCATCGGCGGCGTTGGTTTGGCGGGCGGGTTGCTTCCCGCCGTTGACATTGAGGGCGAATTGCTCGCCACTGCTTTCGGTTTGAATGATGGCAAGCACCGTTTGAGGTGCAACTGTTGGTGCGCATTGCGACGCCAAAGCAAGGATGGCAGTCGCAGAATAGGCCATTAGACCTGCTCCCCTATGACTTTGATAATCGATCTCAGGTATGCTTGGCCGTTCACTTTGCCTTACCTCCCCATCTCAGCCGTCAAACATGAACACTGTGTTTGACTGTCGGACTATTGATAGCTGCCAAGCTGAAGGGTCAGCTATGGATTCAAGAAGGCGTAACTGCCGTTTCGACTTATCTATCGAAACCCGCGATAGCCTTTGACCTTCAATCTTGATTCTGCGGACTATGCGTTCATCGCCGGGTGGGTTCGCAATCAGGCCGATTCTTCCTCCAAATTTGCATAAGTAAGGCGAAATCGAACTTTTGGCTTCGCAATCTCAAGGCCTCTCGGGTGTCAACCAGCTAGAGGCGAACTATGAACCGAAGCCGTTATTTAACTCGGCCACTCGATGCGACTGATCGAGCCATTATCACTGCGTTGACCGGGAATGGCCGCATGACCGTTCGGGAGCTTGCGGAACAGATCGGCTTGTCTAGCCCCAGCGTAACCGAGCGCATTCACAAGCTGGAAGATGCGGGCGCTATCCGGGGATATACGGTTTTGGTCGATTCCAAAGTCTTCGGCCTTGGCATCGCCGCTCACGTCCGACTGCGCGCCATGCCCGGTGAAGTGAAACGGGTTGCACAGATGCTGATCGACACGCCTGAGGTCGTCGAAGCGGATCGCGTAACAGGGGAAGATTGTTTTCTGGCGAAGGTCATGGTTAGCGATGTGCAGGAGCTTGAGACTGTGATCGATCGCTTTCAGCCATTTGCATCGGCAGATACGTCCATCATTCTATCGTCAACCGTCGTGCCACGCCTTCCCAAAATCTAGGGGATCTCGACTTGGGCAGCGGCCTTGAACCCGTATGGCGGATGCTTGTCAGTGGCTTCTGGGCCGTGCCGAACCAAAGTCGTGGCTGATTTGAACTCGATCCTTAGAAAGTATCGCAACGCTGATTAGCCTTGTATGTCGAACGCAATGGATAGTGCGCGCAAGTTTCTGGAAAGCCTTCAGCGATTCGATTTGTCGATGCTGCTACGACATTGCCAGGCGTCGGTTGAACAGCTCGAAACTGCGCTGGATTGGTTTTCTGACTTAGAAGACGAAGCAATCATCGTGCGCGCGCCAGTGCCGATAGCGGATGCGTTGCGCTCACTTCCGCAACAGGATCGTAAGCGGATTGCCGAAGCTGTTTCGAGCGGTCAGCAGGTCAGGAAACAACACGATGATATTCGCGTCGAAACGCTGGACGATGCTCACGCATCCGGCACAGTTGCGCTGCTTTCGGAATTGCTGATCCATCGCGGGATGATGATCGACGTTGCGACCGGAGGCGCACGCATACAGGACGTTGACGATTACTACAGGGCGCGGGAAGCCCGAATCCGAGAAGCGATCCCGGAAGGCGTCACATACGAGAACCCGCACGTCGATTTGTGGGCATGGTATCGCCATTGGGGAGCGGAACTGCCTCAATACAAGGATCGGCGCTTTTACGTTCGCCAGCTATTCACCCACGCGATCGAAGCCCTTGCAAAACGATCGTCATTGCCATCTGAGCCTCGCGAGGTGACGGGATGGGAGCGAGTTGACCGCGCATTGTCAAAGGCCCGAACGCAACTTGAATCGGCTACCGCCGAAGAAGATTGCCAAGCCATCGGGCTACTTTGCCGCGAGGTCATCATATCGCTGGCGCAGGCAGTTTATGATCCCACTATCCACGAATCGTTAGATGGCGTGCGGCCAAGCGACACAGACGCGAACCGAATGCTTGAAGCCTATATCGGGCACGTCTTTCACGGCGCGAGCAACAAGGAAGTGCGGGCGCACCATCGAGCATCGCTGGCGTTGGCGTTGAACCTCCAACATCGCCGAACCGCTACTCGACTACTGGCTGCACTCTGCGTTGAAGCGACCGCATCAACGACGGCTGTTGTTTCGATCATCGCTCGTTCGCACAGCGTTTGACGACGGACGGATCGTAAGGCGGTCATTTCAAAATCTGAACGACAGAAATGGGATGGCGAGCGATCAGGCTACTCAGGCAGCAGCGGATCGTCAGCGTCTCGCACTGCCGTTTTGCGTCCCCCTAGTATGGATGAATTTTCGGCCCAACGCCCTCGTTCGCAGTCCAGAAGTTTACCTGACAAAACCTTTGACACCAACTCCGACTCTGTTGACGGGCTGGAGTCTGCTCAAATCTGGAGAAAATTACGTGGCTCAGACCACAGCGCCAGCGAGTTGATTGCCATATCCGATGATGACCGTTGCAATGATGAGCAGCCCGACGCCGGTCCAAACCAATGCACGTGTGCGGGGTTCAGCGTCCTTCCATTCCCGGAAGGCAAAGCCCCAAAGTGTACCAAATATGATGATGGATGCCATATGAAGTGTCCAACTGGAAAATCCTAGATTGCCCATCTGGCTCTCGCCCATCGTGTAAAAAAAGAACTGGAAGTACCAAGCCGTGCCGGCAACAGCGCACAGCAGATAGTTGGTGAGCAGAGGTGTCTTAACCACCTCAGCTACGCCACCGTCAGCCGATATCGCGCCGCCGCCGAGCCATTGGTTTGCGCTGCGGTTTTTCACAATGAGCCACCCACACCATATTGCGTTGGTCATAAGGCCCCCAAACATAATAAGGCACAATACTGGAAGACCGGTCCATAACGGTCCGGTGCCGGCCGCTGCCGAGAGCGCTTTGATCGGCTCGCCCGCAGCGAGTCCGAATGCGAAGCACGACGACATTATGCCTGAGAAGATAGCTACCATTAGCCCGCGTCGGAAATCAAATTCCGCAACCGCAGCCAATTTTTGCTCGGGGCTGAGCGTCTCGTCTTTTTTTGCGCCCGCAATTGCAACCACAATAATGCCAAGCAGCGTAACAATCAGGCCCATCAAAATGACGTTTCCGGAAGTTGTAGCGATCAATTTCTGATGGAACTCGCCATTAAAAAGTGGCGGTATAAGTGTCCCAAACACAGTGCATAGTCCCAAGACGACTGCCATCCCAAGAGAAAGGCCGAGATAACGCATCGTCAATCCATATGTAAGTCCGCCCAACCCCCACAACATGCCAAACGACACGCACCAAAATTTTACAGATCCGGGTACTTTCCCAATTACACCAAAAAGATCGTTGGTTTGTAGTGCGGCAAACAGCCAAGGTGCCACAACCCAAGAGAATATACCGCCCGTCAGCCAGTAAATTTCCCAAGGCCACCGTTTAACACTACGATAGGGAACATAAAAGCTGGCCGACGCAAGGCCTCCCAGCCAGTGGAATAAGACGCCCAGTAGTGGATTTGCAGTCATAATTGTCTCTCCCTAGTTCCGGCTTTTCTGGGATTTGTTATCTGAAAAGATTGTCGCCGTTTAGTTTCGAAATATCTGTTGTGCCGGTGAGCGCCATCGCCACCCGCATTTCAGCTTCAATCAACTGAAGCATGTGCGCGACGCCAGCTTGGCCATTGGCTGCGAGCGCATAGGCCCAAATCCTACCGAGCAGTACGCCCTTCGCGCCGAGTGCAAGCATGCGAATGACATCGAGCCCAGAACGGATGCCGCCGTCAGCAAGAACGGTCAATCGATCACCCACTGCGTCGGCAATTAACGGCAAGGCACGCGCTGTAGAGGGGACGCCGTCCAATTGACGCCCACCGTGATTAGAAACCACAATGCCGTCTGCGCCAAGACGTGCTGCATCGCGTGCGTCTTCCGCGTCCAAAATTCCTTTTATGATTAACGGGCCAGTCCATTCAGAGCGAATAAAATCAAGATCGCCCCAAGAGACTTCCGGGTCAAAATTGTTTCGCATCCACACGAAAAAATCCTCTAATCCGGTATTCTTACCTAAAACGGGCGTGATGTTGCCAAGCGTATGCGGCCGACCGTTGACACCAACGTCCCAAGCCCAACGCGGCCGCTGCATCGCTTGCCAAATTCGTCGGGCGTCACCTGCGAGGCCCGCAGCACCGGCCAGACCCGAGCGTTGGTCCCGGTATCGTGATCCCGGGACTGGCATATCAACCGTGAATACTAGTGCGGTGCAGCCAGCATTGCGGGCTTGTCTCAGAAGTTCAAGCATGTAACCGCGGTCACGGATCATGTAGAGTTGGAACCAAAAAGGCTGCGAAGAGCCATTTTTGACCTCGTTGATTCCACAGGCCGAGACCGTTGATAATGTGAACGGAACGCCTGCAATTTCAGCAGCACGCGCCGCTTGAACCTCGCCACGCCGAGCATTGAGCCCCGCTAAACCAATCGGCGCGAGGGCCAACGGCAACCTCAGTTTCAGATCAAAAAGTTCGGTGGATAGATCAATGTTGGAAACGTCACGCAAAACGCGCTGGCGTAATTCTATTGCCTCAAGATCGATAACGTTGCGCCGAGCGGTCACCTCGGCGTATGAACCCCCATCGATATATTCGAAAAGGAAATGAGGAAGGCGCTTTTGCGCCAGCCGTCGGTAGTCGCTGGCCGACGCCGCTTTCATGCAGCTTCTTCCATTCGCTCAGATTCAGATCGCCACGTATTACGATAACTCAGTAAATCGTAATCAAACGGCTCAATCGCCTCAAGTGCAGCAGACGGCATTAGCGAAGGATTGATAAGACGAAGGGCGCCGTAAGACACGTCATTATGCGCGTTAGAAACGAAAATTTTGTCGTTGGGCCGCAATGTCGCCAGCCCCCGCACAAACACTTCGGCCTCGGCGAACCGCCCTTCAATTAAAATGCGTTCGCGGGCTCCAATTAGATCCAGCGCGGCATCGGCTACAAGCGCTGCATATAGGCAGACGGCGGCACGGCGCTCGCTGGGGTCAATCGGCATATCGAGCCAACGACCGCGCCCATGAGCAAAGGGTCCAAATCCAGGTGCCATTGTTGGTAATACCATTGCTCCCGCCCTCAATACGGCTGGAACTGCTGCCACAAGGGCTGGTTGGTCAGGTTTTATATCAACCCGTCGAGCATCGACACCGGTTAGTATCTCAATCTCTCGCCCACCCATGAACCGTGCAGATGGCACCGGACGTCCATATGCGTCGATATTGACTAAGCAGTCACGCGCTTCAGGTATTTTTTTGAGGTCAACCAGAGTCTTGGGCGCAGGAGAGCGCATTGCTACGAACCACGTTCCGGTTGAAAGCACGGTCGATTCATTATTTGCGATTTCCGAGAACCCGCGGGCGGCCAGCAGCGCCGCATTCGAGTCATGAATACCACAATAGATTTTTACATCTTTCGGCAATCCCGTGCGATCAGACCATTCTGCCGTGATAGTGCCCAATACGCTGTCAGCCTTACGGAGCGGTGCCATTCGTCGCGCCCAACCCCGGCGCGATGCAAGGTCAGAAGGCTTGCTTGCCATAGGAAGCCAAAGATCAGTGTGGCAGCCAAGACTCGTTGCTTCGGTCGTGGCAACACCTGACAATAGCCAAGACCAATATTGCGCCCACGTTACGATGGTTAGATGTTCATCGAACAAATCTGGACGCAGCCGCTCTTGCCGGTGCAGTTGCAGGCCAACATTGAGACCATCTGGCAGGGCCGGGGAGCCTGTTTTTTCGAAACTATCTCGCTCTTGTTCGTAGCCATCCCGGTCAGCCGCTATGATCGGCATTTCATAGTCTATGGGATCGGTTGCAAGGCAGCCATTGCGGATCAAAGCAATGCCGGCGCCGTGCGCAACCGGGATGATTGATTCAACTCGCCTGATTCTGGCAAATTCGTAAAGTGTAGATATCAGCCAATTCTCAATACCGTGTACGTCCAAAACGTTCTCGTCATTTCGGCAAATTCGCGCATTTTGACGGACACGCCGCTCAACCAATATCCCCGCCTTTGTCCAAAGCGTGAGTTTTGCGAGTGTCTTGCCGACATCCAGAACGACAATATGCCCTTCCTCCACTCAATCTCCCTCCTTATTTTGATTGGTTTTAATTAAATATGATTGTCTAATACCGATTATGATTGTAATTGCATAGCAGATTCGGTAACGCGTTGGCAGAATTTTTTCGGAGCATTTTTTCATGAATGAGCGGACCTCAATTGTTTCTGATGGCAAATTAGCTCTTCCATTTATGGTGCCTGTAAGCCGCTGGGTTGAACAAGAGGCCGTCGGGATGACGCCAGAGGAACTGCTGCTTTATCGTTCTAATCTGCTCGGCTCCGATCTGACGGTGACAAACTTTGGCGGAGGCAACACATCAGCTAAACTCAGTGGAATTGATCCTCTGTCTGGTGATAATGTTTCCGTGCTGTGGGTAAAGGGGTCGGGCGGCGATATCGGTTCAATGGCGCTGAATGGATTTTCGACCCTTTATCTCGACAAGCTGCTTGCGATTGAAAGGCTCTATCGTGGTCTTGAACATGAGGATGAAATGGTCGGCTACTTGCCGCACTGCACGTTTAATCTAAACACCCGCGCAGCTTCAATTGATACGCCTCTTCATGGGTATCTGCCATTTGCACATGTGGATCATGTTCACCCCGATGCGATTATTGCACTTGCGGCGTCATCCGGCGGCGAAGCTGCAACACGCGAAATATGGGGCGCGCGCATCGGGTGGCTTCCTTGGCAGCGACCGGGGTTTGATCTGGGTTTAAAGCTAAGAGACTATGTGGCGGCAAACCCCGATCTAAACGGCGTTATGCTTGCTGGCCACGGTATTATTTGTTGGGCGGATGATGCAAAGTCTTGTTATGAGCACACGATCAAATTGGTTGCCGACGCAGCACGGCACTTAAATAGTTGTTTGGCGGATCGACCCGCTTTTGGCGGAATGGTTTTAGCGCCCCTTGCCCTTGAAAAGCGCGCGCAAGCCGCAGCTAAGTTGATGCCTAAACTACGTGGCATGATGTCTGGCGGTCGTGGGAAAATTGGACATTTTTCTGATGATGCAGAAACCTTGGAGTTTATTGGCTCTCGTGACTTTTCAAAGTTAGCTCCGATCGGCACCTCATGCCCTGATCATTTTTTACGCATTAAAATAGCTCCCTTGATGCTCGATCCTTCACGGCTTGACGACGATTCATATCTCGCTGGTGCGATTTCAGATTATCGAGACGGGTATGCCGCTTATTATAAGCGCTGTGCTGGCCCCTCAGATCCTGCGATGCGAGATGCCAATCCAGTTGTCGTGTTAGTGCCAGGCGTTGGTCGGATGACATTTGCAGCAGATAAAATAACCGCGCGATTGGCCGGTGAGTTTTATGCCAACGCCATCAATGTGATGCGCGGTGCTGAGGCTATTGGCGGTTATGTCGGCCTGTCCGAGCAAGAGGCATTCAATATCGAATATTGGGCGCTGGAGGAGGCTAAGCTTCAGCGGATGCCAAAACCAAAACCGCTGGTTGGCAAAATTGCGCTGGTGACAGGGGGAGCTGGAGGCATTGGTGTGGCTACTGCCGAGCGGCTTCTGCAGGATGGTGCCTGTGTGATGCTGTTAGACCGCGATAGCGAAGCCCTAGTTGAGGCTAGCGAGCGGATGGTTAAAGTTCTTGGCGCTGATGTATTGCGAACTGCCATTTGTGATGTGACCGACGAGTTGCAGGTTCAAACTGCTTTCGATGCCTGCGCGCGCGAATTCGGCGGCTTGGATATTTTTGTTGCCAATGCCGGGATTGCTTCTGCCGCCGCCATTGAGGACACCACAGTTGCCTTATGGCGGAAGAATTATAATGTTCTAGCCGAGGGCTATTTCCTCACAGCGCGGGCAGCGTTTCCCCTCATGAAGGCGGGCGATGGCGGTTCGATTATCTTTATCGGTTCCAAAAACGGACTCGCTGCGGCAACAAATGCATCAGCATATGCCTCTGCCAAGGCGGCTTCGCTACACTTGGCACGCTGCCTCGCGCTCGAAGGCGCGCCGGCTGGCATACGCGTCAATACGGTTAACCCAGATGCCGTTATTAAAGGTTCGCGCATCTGGGACGGCGATTGGCGTAAAGAACGCGCAGGGGCACATGGCATCGATACGGGTGCGGAGCTTGAAGAGCATTACCGAAACCGATCAATGCTAAAGCGCGATGTGTTGCCCGGCGATGTCGCGGAAGCGGTATTTTTCCTGGCGTCGGACAGTTCCTCTAAATCAACTGGTAACATTATAAACGTGGATGCCGGCAACGCCCAATCTTTCACGCGGTGAACCAACGTCAATCCTTACAGGCAATCCCTAAACCGCGCGTAGCCAAGAATCTAGCAAAGTCCATGAACTACTCTTGCGCGCTAATCCTTGCCCTGTCGCTCTTCAGCGCGCCTGTTCAGGCAACTAGACAGCGAGGCTCCTCAACAATCACAGTGAACCGAGCGCTCACGCCCTTCTGGGCCTGCGCTGAGGCGCATGAGACGGTGATGTTCCAAGCCAGTCAATCAGGTTTGGCGGGGGCTTCCTTAGCATTTTTGCCGACATCGCGCGTTAAAATATCAAAAGGTTATATCAGATACAAAGAGCACCGCGACTATTTGGTCGACCGCAGTACCGGTCGCATCACGCTGACGCAGGGCAGTCGTATACCGTTTCTGCATGCCCAGAACCTCCTGACTCGTGGCAACAAAAGTTCAAGATTTCTTCGGTCGTCAGACCATTCAGACGATGACCTCCGTCACGACGAAGGGCAGTTTTTCCCAGATCATCAAGTCAATCTTAGATATAGGCACGCGATCCCATCCACGAGAGCCGCCTACCCGGAATATGCCGTAAAAGACTTGCCGGAAACAAAAAGTCGGCTCGCTGCGGGTATGCCGATATCTATCCTACTGTTAGGCGACAGCATTTCTGAGGGCTATAACGCAAGCGGCTTTATCGGCTTTAAGCCCACAGCACCAAGCTATCCCAACCAAGTGCTGGAAGGCCTTCGGCGCTCATTTGGCCGCAATGTCACGTTAGATAATCGTGCTCATGCAGGCTGGCTAGCTTCTCAAGGGCTCGGTCAGGTCATCAATGAACGGCTACCTGACATGCGGCCAGATCTGGTAATAATTGCGTATGGTATGAACGATGCTGTGTCAGTTTCGCCCCGCTATTATGGAATGGCCGTTAGTGGCATTATCTCTGCGTTTCAGCGGGTTTCACCGAAAACCGAATTTCTGCTGATCTCACCGATGCTTCCCAATCCCAACTGGGCAAGTGCACCGCCCGCCCGTTTTTTCCCATTGGTCGACGAATTGGCCCGCCAGACTGGCGACGGCGTAGTTTTGGTTGACATGACAAGCCTTTGGGCAGCGTTGCTTGAGCGCAAAAGCTTTTATGATTTAACGGGTAACGGGATCAACCACCCAAATGATTTCGGTCACAGCTTGTATGCGCAGGCGATACTTAGCACACTTGTGCCTGCCGACCGTCTTCAATCTTCAGCCAAAATCAAGTGTCGGAATTGAACCGAACCATCGTGCGCAACTGATAGAAGAGGAAAGCAGTAATGACGACAATTGAGGCACCGCTGTCGCAGGAACAGATTGCAGAGAGTAACGCCCAGGTTCTGAATGACCTTCAAGAGGATTATGATGCATTGGGCCGCACACTGCATCGGCGCGGGATTGCGATTGAGGCTATCAAGGATAAGGCGAAAGCGTTCAAAGTCGCAACGCCAACATGGGGCTCCGGCCGTGGAGGCACTCGATTTGCGAAGTTCCCAATTGCCGGTGAACCCACAAACATTCACGAAAAGCTCGCAGATTGCGCTGTCGTTCAGCAGTTATGCCGCGCAACACCCAATGTATCGCCGCACTTTCCTTGGGATAAGGTGAGCGATTACGGAACATTACGCCAAGAGGCTGCGTCCCTCGGGCTTGGGTTTGACGCCGTTAATTCCAATACATTCCAGGATCAGGCCGGCCAAGTATATAGCTACCGAACTGGCAGCCTCGCGTCGACCGATGCAGGCACGAGAACGCAAGCGGTCGAGCATAACATTGAGTGTATCGAAATTGGCCGCCAACTAGGTTCGACGGCACTGACCGTGTGGGTTGGCGATGGTACTAATTTCCCGGGCCAACAGGATCTTGGCCGATCGCTTGACCGCTATCTCGACGCCGCAGCTTCGGTCTATGCAGCGCTACCAGATGATTGGCGCATGCTCCTAGAGCATAAAATGTTTGAGCCGGCGTTCTACTCGACCGTGATTTCTGATTGGGGGTCGTCAATTCTGGCCGCGCAGACACTCGGTGATAAGGCCCGCTGCCTGGTCGATCTGGGACATCATGCCCCCAATGTAAATATCGAGCAAATCGTGGCGCGTCTCCACAGGTTTGGGAAACTCGGTGGGTTTCATTTCAATGACAGCAAGTACGGCGATGATGATCTCGATTCAGGGTCGATCAATCCTCACCAGCTGTTTCTTGTGTTCAATGAACTGATCGAAGCCGAGCTCAATCCACGTGATGGCTTTAGCCCAGCGTATATGATTGATCAGTCGCACAACGTCACAGATCCGATCGAGAGTATGCTGTCGTCCGCAGACGCGATTCTATCGGCTTATACAAAAGCTCTCATTGTAAACCGTGACGCCTTGCACGGTGCTCAAGAATGCAATGACACGATGATGGCATTTCAAGCGTTGCGCATTGCGTATAAAGCAGATGTATCGCCGATCACAGCGATGGCGCGTTATGAGCAAGGCGGTGCAATTGACATGCTCGGCGCTTATCGCGGCAGCGGTTGGCGTGAACGAAAAGCGCAGGAGCGCAAGCCGGTGGGTCTGGGGGCAGGGATCGTATGATTACCCCCTCGGTTGGATTATTCGGCATTGGGCTTGAAACTTACTGGGGGCAGTTCGAAGGGCTTGAAAATCGGCTGCGTGGCTACATCGACCAAGTTGCAATGTTAATTGGTTCTGCAAACGCGACAATTGTAAATGCAGGAATGGTTGATACAGTTGACAAGGCATTCGCTGCAGGTCAGATTTTTCGGCAAGAAGATGTTGAGATCATCTTTCTTTATACCTCCACTTATGCTGTCACTGCTTCGGTTTTACCGGTCGTCCAACGTGCTGGCGTGCCGGTTATCATCCTCAATCTGCAACCAGCTGCCGCCATTGATTACGCGGCACTAAATGCCATGGACGACCGTACGAAAATGACGGGGGAATGGTTGGCGTGGTGTGGCGCTTGTCCTGCGCCAGAGATCGCCAACGTGCTGACCAGGGCCAAAATTCCGTTCTTCCAAGTGACCGGGGTCATTTCTGGTGATGGTCATGTCATAACTGAAATTGACGAATGGGTTGCGGCAGCCCGTGTGGCCAAAACGATGCGCAACAACCGAATGGGCCTCTTGGGGAGATACTATAATGGTATGCTTGATATTTATACGGATCAACTGTTGCAGCTCACCACTTTTGGCGGGCACATGGAAGTGCTGGAAATTGATGAATTAACTGCACTTCGACCCGATGTTGACAGTGCAGACGTGCGCGACCGTGTTGAGTATTTTGCTGATCGCTTCGAGATCCAGCACGATTGTTCAGCAAGCGAACTGGCACGCGCGGCAAGGACGTCTCTGGCGCTTGATGCTTTAGTTGATCGGCACAAGCTCGGATCTCTTGCCTATTATTATGAGAGCGTACCCGGCCACCCACATCAAGATGTCATTGGTTCTGTCATCCTAGGCAATTCGCTCCTGACTGCGCGAGGGGTGCCGGTTGCGGGTGAGTATGAGATTAAAAATGCCCAAGCGATGAAGATATTGGACGCATTTGGCGCAGGGGGGTCATTCTCGGAATATTATGCTGCTGATTTCGATGCCGATGTTGTTCTGTTCGGACATGACGGGCCGGGGCATACAGCCATTGCCGAAGGTAAAACCAAAGTGAAGCCGTTGGCCGTATATCACGGCAAACCCGGCCAGGGACTAAGTGTTGAAATGTCGGTTCGATATGGCCCTGTTACGCTGCTGTCTGTTATTGAGCGCGATGGCAAACTTGCGCTTCTTTGTGCGGAGGGCCAATCGGTGCCCGGTCAAATCCTCGAAATCGGAAACACCAACAGCCGCTACCAGTTCTCGTTGGGAGTAAAAGGATTCATTGAAGCATGGAATGCCGAAGGACCAGCCCATCACTGCGCAATCGGCATAGGGCATGTGGGCGGAAAGCTCCAGAAATTGGCAAATATTCTGGGCATTCCGTGCATAAAGATTTGCTAAACTTGCCCTCGATCCCAATCAATTTGACTTTGGTCAATTTTGAAAAGCTCATGGATTGCCTATGATTTCAATATGTCGAAGTGTTTGCGCTGGAATGCAAAGTGGGTCTCAAAGTGGTTGGGGCTGGCATCGATTGAGCGAATATGCTTTAGGTTGATTACGTCGGCCCGGTATCGCCGTGAGTGGAGCTTATGAATGCATGCAAATCAGCGCGAACATCAAATCTTACGCTTGATAGAACAGCGCGGATTTCTGTCGTTTCAGGAGCTCGATGCAACGATGGACGCTTCTCCCGCGACGCTAAGGCGCGACTTGGAGCGTCTAGCGCGCGAGGGCCTTATTGAGCGCATACGAGGCGGAGCAAAACAAATCGGCAAAAAGCCCGTCAGCGTTGGTGCCAAACAGGGCCTTTCGGGCGTACCATTTCACGAGAACGCTACCAAAAACACGGCAAGAAAACAGTCTATCGGACGTGCGGCAGCCGCGCTTTGCGTTGCAAACGAAGGCGTCATGATCGACGGTGGTTCGACAACTTTGCAAATGTGCCCCTATCTTGACGGCTTGAGCCTGCAAGTGTTGACAAATTCTCTTCATATTGTGAGCGCCCTTTTGCCGCAAATAGCGACGCGTATTCTAGTACTGGGAGGCTCGGTTTTCCGCGAGCAGAATATTATTCTGTCAGCCGCTGGCGAAGAAACCATGCCCCAGTTTCATGCGCCAAAACTCTTCATGGGAGCCGCTGCGGTTGGCGCGCAGGGGGTTATGCAGGCGGATGTCATTTTGGTTGCTGCTGAACGTCGCTTGATTGACCGGGCTGACGAAATCATCATTTTGGTCGATAGTTCAAAATTCTTGGGTTCGTCGGGTAATGTTGTCTGTCCACTTGAAGAGGTTGATACAATCATCACGGATGACGGCATCGGCGATAAGCACGTCCAGATGATTGAGGCCGCTGGCGTCAAACTGGTTGTTGCCAAGACCTAACGATATTGCCGTTATCATGTAACCGACCACTTCACGCATTTATCCATAGTTTGGCCCTTATGCCATCGTACGATGCTGGACGTCCCGTTCAACCGCGGGAAATGGCAACGATCCGACCATAACCACATTTTGATACGGCATCGATGAATAATTAGATAGCTCATTTTGATTGTAAATCATCGAA
The DNA here is from genome assembly GCA_031372185.1 of Novosphingobium sp. Lineage (GTDB taxonomy): Bacteria > Pseudomonadota > Alphaproteobacteria > Sphingomonadales > Sphingomonadaceae > Novosphingobium. The sequence goes on along the minus strand of JANMKT010000043.1, from coordinate 21,777 downwards.
TATGATTGCAATAGATTTAGCAGCGAGTAATGTAGCTTTTAGTTGGCTTGGACAACGCCGAGCGAGCTGCTTGAGGCAGAAACAGCCGGAAAATAAATGCCAGGATAGAGGGTGCAATGAAGACGGACCTGTCACAAGACCAAATCGCTTCTTACCGAGAGGATGGCTTTGTCGTTATCGATGGGTTTCTTGAACCAGAGGAACTGGAGGCATGGCGCGACGCAGTTGATGGTGCCGTATCCGAGCGCAAGGGCGTGAAGATTCCAGGGCGACCGGCAAAGACAGGCGAAGATGATGGTATCAACGATGTGGACGCATCGTACTTCGGGGGCGTTTTCGACCAACTAATCAATTTATGGCAAACGGATGCTGCATTGCACCGATTGATCGCTGATCCCCGCATCGGCAAAATGGCATCGGAGTTGTCGGGCAGTTCTGGGATAAGGATATGGCACGATCAGGCCTTGATCAAACGGCCATGGGCAAATCCCACGACGCTACACCTTGATCTGCCATATTGGTCATTCGACGACAGAAACGCGCTCTCCATCTGGATTGCGCTGGACGATGCGACATTTGAAAACGGCTGCCTATATTTTCTTCCAGGGACGCAAAAACATACAGATCTAGTGCAGGCGGGCATCAGCCCCAACATGAGCGCGATTTTTGAGATCTATCCTGAATTGGTAAGCGTGAAGGCGGTCGCTGCGCCGATGAAGGCCGGCAGCGCATCTTTTCACAATGGCCTATGCATTCACGGCGCTGGTGCCAACATGACCACCGCACCGCGCCGCGCTATGACGTGCGCTTTCATGCCCGATGGAAGTCGCTATAACGGCAAAGCGAACGTTTTGCCTGAAGACTACCGCAAAACCTTGGCGATCGATGATCTACTCAACGATGACGGGCAGAATCCGCTCATTTACTCGTCTTCGAAACCTGAAGAACGGCATTGAGCTTCCAGCCAAAGTTTCTCTGCTCATGGTGGGGATCATCTCATCTGGGCATGGCGGCCATGATTGGCAAAATAGCGGATGCAGGCTATGATGGAGTTGAGATCGCCATTCCGACTGCAGATTCAGAGCGTCAGGAATTGTGTGCGTTGCTGGCCGATCACAATCTCGCAGTCGTAGCGCATCAGTATGCCCCTGCTGGAGAGAACTTTGAGCGTTACCATAGCGTGTTCAAAAAAAACTTGGAGAACAGCGCATCATTCCAACCGTTGTTGATCAACAGCCATACGGGAAGCGACCGTTGGTCGTTCGATCGGAATTGTATTTTGGTTCAGAGTGCTGCTGCGATTTCAGCTCGGTCTAATATCCCTATCCTACACGAAACACATCGCGGACGTTTTCTCTACAGCGCAGCTGCAAGCGCCGCCTATTTTGATCGCTTCCCTGACATGCGGATCACTGCCGACTTTGGCCACTGGACATGTGTGGCGGGTGGGTTGTTGGAGGATCAAGAAGACGTTGTCGGCCTCGCGCTTGACCGTGCCGACCATTTGCATGCGCGCGTAGGATTTGCCGACGGACCACAAGTGTTACATCCGTTTAGCGCGATGTGGTCAAGAGAACTGGACCAATTCGTCGCGTGGTGGCAGGCCATAGCTGAACGACGTCATTTAGCCGGTCTCGCTGACCTGACTGTGACGCTTGAGGCTGGACCGGTTTTGACGGGTGACCGCACGGAGGATAATCCTCTGCCCGACTTTTGGGCAAGCAATCTCGCTATGCGTTCTTATCTCGCGTCCAAGCTCAATCTCGACGAAAACTCTCTCTCGAAACCAGATCCGGACTTCGAAATACCCAAAGCTGAAGGAAAAAACGCATGAGAAGGGTTTCATCCTTTGAGTCCACTCGCCGTGAAGCAATAAAAACGGGTGCCGTTGGCATCATTAGCATAGCAATATCGGGCGATTCTCTTGCCGCAACATTGAGTAATTCGAATAATGCTTTCGATGACTTTGTCAGTCCGCCAGACAGCATGCGGCCATGGGTTTATTGGTACTTCACGGATGGCCATCTGAGTGCCGAGGGCATGGCCGCTGACCTCGATGCGATGAAGCAAGCTGGCATCGGGGGCGCTATCTATTTGGAGGTTGATCTTGGTTTGGAGCGAGGGCCGATCAACTTCATGAGCAAGCCTTGGCAGAGTCTTATCGCTGGAGCCTTCGAACATGCCGATGACCTCGGTATTGAAATATCTATGGCGACTGGTCCTGGATGGTGTGGAACGGGTGGGCCTTGGGTGAAGCCTGAGGATTCGATGCAAATACTGGTCGGCAGCGATCTGCAAGTGCGCGGGCCAACGAATTTTAATGAAATCCTTCCGCGACCTAAGCCGCGCGCGCCATTTTTTGGACTTGCGACGCTTACGCCAGAACTCCACAAGATTTGGGAAGACTTCTATGTTGACGAGTTCGTGCTGGCATTTCCGACGCCAGCAAGTCAGGCTATGATCGATGATATCGCTGAAAAGGCTCTTTATACACGTGGGGCCTATACGTCATCTATACTTGGTCCTTACACAACGCGCCCTTGGGTGAGGCCTTTTCTGCCGACTTTGCCCGAATATCCTGCCCTGGAAACGGGCTACGCCATCAATAAAGATCAAGTGCTTGATCTGACTGACAAGCTTGCCGCTGATGGAAGTTTGTTATGGCAGGTTCCGGAAGGGAGTTGGACGATCATGCGGTTTGGCCGCACAATTACTGCGCACGTTACCCGTCCTGCACCATTGGCTGGGCTAGGCTTGGAAACAGACAAATTTAGCGCTGGAGCGATCGACAAGCACTTTAAGGATTATATTGAGACTCTCTTGAAAAAAATTAGGCCTCGCAGGCGACGCGGCCGGGGCTTGACCACTTTTCACTTTGATAGTTGGGAGATGGGATCGCAAAATTGGACCGCTCAATTTCAAGATGAGTTCGAGAAGCGGCGGGGCTATGATCCTTTGATCTATTTGCCCACTTTCAGCGGGTATGTGGTTGGCTCGCATGAAAGCTCCGAACGATTTTTATGGGATGTCCGGCAGACCGCGCAAGAGCTGGTAATCGAGAAACATATATTGCGGTTGCGCGAACATTTGCATCGGTCAGGCATGCAATTGTCGATGCAAATGTACGATCTCAACCCAACCTCAGATCTGCAATTGGGTAGCCCGGCTGACGTGCCGATGGGCGAATTTTGGTCAAAGGACTTCGGATTTCTAAGTGATTTTAGCGTTATCGAGGCAGCTTCGGTGGGGCACACAAACGGACGTCGTGTCATCGGTGCCGAAGCCTTTACAGCCGACACATATGAATCATGGCTTCAACATCCTGCATCGATGAAAGATCAGGGTGATTGGGCTCTCTGTGCTGGGATTAATCGCTTTGTGTTTCATCGTTTTCAGGCACAACCGGCGAACGGTCGTTCACCCGGCATGACATTTGGACCAAAGGGCGGTTTCGGCGTTCATTGGGATCGTACACAGACTTGGTGGGATATGGTGCCAGCCTACCATAAATACATCAGTAGATGTCAGCAGATGCTGCGACGAGGCCATTTTGTGGCGGATATCCTTTATTTGATACCGGAAGGCGCACCGCACGTGTTTCTCCCTCCCGGCTCGGCATTTTTACCAGGTAAAATGGGTGATCGACGCGGCTATAACTTTGATGGCTGTGCTCCTGAGGCTCTTATCAATCGGGGCTCGGTGAGGGATGGCAAAATAGTCTTTCCAGATGGCATGAGCTATCGTTTACTTGTTCTACCACGCGTTGAGACGATGACGCCGCGTCTTCTCCAAAAAATTGAACAGCTTGTTGCGGCGGGGGCAATAATTATGGGCTTGCCCCCGCGCAAGTCGCCTAGTTTGGAGGACTATCCGCGTTGTGACCAACAGGTGCAAGCCATTGCGAGACGGCTCTGGGGTGAAGGCAAGGCAGATAGCGTGCGAGAAGTCGGCAAAGGGCAGCTTTGGCGTGATCCATATCAACGAACCACTGAGCAAGATAACCCGCTGGCAAATGCAAAATGGATTTGGCCATCCGATGGTGGCAGCACAGTGTCGGGAGATGGCTACTTCAGCTATGATCTGAAGGTTGCAGATACCTCACAGATTGTGGAAGCAGAAATTATCATGGGAGGCTGTGCGTCGTTTGAGGTGTCCGTCAACGGGCAATGGATTGGCTCGGGCCAAAATCACCAGGCCGTGGAACGATTTGATTTTACGTCAGTGGTCAAATCTGGCCTCAATAAAATTACAGTGAAGGCGTCGTGGAGTAGCGAACCAGCCAATGAGCCTGATATTTGGTGGGGACGAAAGCCTGAACGTTTAGCGCCGGGCTTGATCGGTGCGATAATCCTCACGTCAACCGATCAGAGGCGACAAGTCGTAACAACTGATGAAAGTTGGATTAGTTCACTGTCGGCAAATGGGGCGCGATCCAAGAGCAAGGAATTGGGTGATTATATGGCTGCGCCTTGGAACCTGACGGCAACCGCGATCAAACAGGCAACGCTCTATCCAAGCTACCGAATGACAGAGAAAATTCTTTCGTCTTTGGGCATTCCTCCTGATTTTGAAGGGAGCGATAATGTCCGTTTCATTCACAGGCGCGATGGACCGGAAGAAATTTACTTCGTTGGGAACCGAACCGGTAACAAACTAACAACGAAATGCACTTTTCGCGTCAATGGACGACAGCCAGAATGGTGGAACGCTGTGACGGGTGAGAAACGGTCGTTGCCCGAATCTGTCGAGAAGGGCGGTTTAACAACAATTCCTTTCCAGCTGGAACCATTTGAAAGCGGGTTCGTTGTGTTCCGCAAGCCTGCGAGAAGCCCCGCATTGAAGGGCACTAATTTCCCTATTGGAACGCCACTTTTGGCAATAGCTGGACCGTGGGAGGTGTCGTTTGATCCCAAATGGGGTGGGCCGCCCATGGTCGTTTTTCCCGAACTGAAGGATTGGATTGAGAGTAGTGACCCGCGCGTCCGATATTATTCCGGCAAGGCGGTTTATCGCGCCCGCTTCGACATAGCGGGGCTTGATACAGAACAGAGTCATTACCTGTCATTGGGGCGAGTCAAGAATATGGCGAAGGTTACACTAAACGGGCATGATCTTGGCACGGTTTGGTGCAATCCTTGGGAAATTAAGATTCCTAATGAGTTTCTGCAAGTAACCGCTAACTACATAGAAATTACAGTCGCCAACCTCTGGGTCAACCGACTTGTCGGTGACAGCGGGCTGCCAGTCGACAAGCGCATAACTTGGACTCCTGATGGTCAGTCAATGCCGCGCGACACTCCATTGCAAAGTTCAGGGCTTTTGGGACCTGTTACACTTCAATCGCGAAAATTTGATCAGAGCATGTGAAGCTCACCTAGGTCACCGACTCATTATGTCGCAACCAAATCCTGATTGAAGCGAGCTGGACCAAGGCGAGGAAGTTGTCGTCGCGTTTGTCATAGCGTGTTGCGACGGCTCGGAACTGCTTGAGTTTGCCGAAGAAGTGCTTGCCGAGGTTGCGATAGCCATAGAGGAACGGGCTGAACGCCGGGATGCGTACCCGGTTGGGCATCGGCTTGACGCAGGCCCAGGCGCCGTGTGCAGCCAGGGTCGCGCGCATCGCGTCGCTGTCGCCAAGCAGGATGCAGCCCTCTCCAAGGCCGCCGAGCATGTCGTCGGCGCTGCGCCCGTCATGCGCCTGGCCAACGGTCAGCTTGAGCCCGATCGGCAGGCCGCCGCGCGAGCGACCCATGCAACGGGATCGACCATCTTTTGTCGTTGGCAGCGTGCTGGTGAACCCCGATCGACGAAGAATCGATCATCTGGATGTCGCCTTCGTAAGCCGCTGATACCGCCTGCAATATCCGCGCCCAATGACCCCCGGTTTAAGCGGTTCACGCAGGTCATGTGCGGCCCATAGCGCGACGGAATGTCCGCCCACGGCGCCCCTGTCCGCAACCGCCAGAATATCCCGTTCAAAACCCGCCGGTCGTCAACCCGCGGCACCCCGCGCACCTTCGTCGAGAGCAAAGGCTCAATCACCGACCACTCAAAATCCGCCAAGTTAAAACGCGCCATAATCAGTCTCCATTCCCGGGACACTGAATCAGAACTTACGCGCCTTGGGAATGCTGTTTATGGGTCTGTGACCTAGTGCCTGATCTCAACACCCATGGATCGAATCACGCTTTGTAACCAATCCTTGAGTCGGTGGGAATCGCGCGCAGAAATATCAGAAATCATGTTCTTCCGGTCCTGATTTTCGTTGGCAAGCAGTGCAATTCGTAAGATTATGAGCGATTTATTTTTAATTTGACATTTAGTGAGTTTATATGACACATAATGATTGAATGTGACTGAAAATCAATCGCAGGGGAGAATATGATGAGCATGAGGGAATTTTATCAGGACCGCCGTTTAGGCAGAGCTGCACTGCTGTCATCGGCAGCGATGCTTTCTACATTCGCGTTGCCGTCGGTCGCAGTAGCGCAACAGGTCGATGCAGATGCCTCATCTGAGGAGGCGCGGTTGGAAGAGATTATTGTCACGGCACGTCGCCGTGAAGAGAACCTGCAAACAGTTCCGATCTCCATTACAGCGATTAGCCCTGAAGCCATTAAAGACAACAATGTTGCGGCACTTACGGATATTCAAGGCTTGGTTCCATCGCTTACCGTTACGACCGGCAATGTCGGTCAGCGCGAGACAGCGAACGTCGCAATTCGTGGCCAAGGCTATGGCACTATTGCCGGCCAGCCCGCTGTTGCAATGTATCTCAACGAGGTACCCATCATCGCTGATTATAATGGGGTGTTGGCAGGTGGAACTGGCTTGTTTTTCGACCTTGAAAACGTCCAAATACTTAAAGGCCCGCAAGGAACTTTATTTGGACGCAATACTATGGGCGGCGCCGTGCTGCTGCAGAGTGCACGTCCTAAAGAGGAGTTCGGAGGCCGAATTCAAATTGGCTATGGCAATTATAATAACCGCGAAATCGATGCGGCTGTAAACCTACCAATATCAGGCGACAAAGTGCTGGCGCGTTTTGCGTTCAATCGTCAAGTTCGTGACGGCATATCTCGGGTGTTAAGCACGCCAAGTGCCCCTAGCGGAATTGATATGGACAATCGCGACTTTTGGGCTGTCCGCGGTACGCTCACAGCTCGACCAGTGGATGGAGTGAAGAACGATACTATCGTGACATATCAAAGTTACCGTAGCAATGGCTCAGCAAACTTTCTGACCGACATCGAAGTGGGTGGTTTCGCCGATACTTTATACCCGGCGACGCCAACGTCGCGCGGCATTCGAGCAGCCCTTGCGCAGCAACAGCTGTTAGGAACTCGGACCCATATTCCAATCGATACAGACCTCGACAGTACAAGCGGCAGTCTGCTTGCGGTTGAAAATATCACGAGTGTTGACGTTACCGATAACATCACCCTGCGAAATATATTTGGTTTTCGCAAAGCTACTTTCAATTATCGTGCAGATCTGGATGGAACCGAGTTTGCTCTCTTTAATGTTGTCGATAACAAATATGTAGCGCAGCAAACCTCCAACGAACTACAGTTGCTTGGCAAGAGTTTCGGCGGACGATTGGATTGGGTGGTCGGTGCGTTCTATTCGGATCAAGGCCCACCTATTCGCGATAGGTTTGACCGACTGGCTATCCGTGTAGTCTTGCCAGCAGGCACTCCTGCCAGCACTATTAACGCGGACTCAAATCGACGCTTAACCCTTGGAAGCAAAGCTGTCTTTGCGCAGGGCACCTATGATCTCTCGGGGGTTGTAGACAACCTGAAACTGACGGGTGGCCTCCGGTACACTTGGGATGATCGCTCGGACAGCACTCGCGGTGCAAATAATGTGATTACCTCACTCATTTCGAAAAGCTCCGCTTTGACCTATACTTTGGGGCTGGACTACCAGATTGCAGAAAATACCCTGATGTATCTCGCGTCGCGTCGTGGCTACCGCTCAGGGGGCTCCACCCGCGCGAGCAACGGCACGCTCTTCAGGTTCAGGCCTGAATTCGTGACGGATTATGAATTTGGGCTTAAGTCTGACTGGTCGCTCGGCGGAGTAAAGCTACGAACGAATGGCGCTGTATATTATCAGGACTACAGCAAAATTCAAGTAAATCAACTCATTCCATTCCCTGGCGAACCAGCAGGTATAAACGTCACAACGAACGCCGGGTCTGCGCGGCTTTGGGGTGCAGAGTTTGAAGCCCAGATTATCTTAACCGACAATTTCCAAATTGGCGGAAATTTCTCCTACCTCGATTTCAAATACAAAAAGTTCGCTGCGGGTGTAGATGGTCCGGCACTTCAAGCTGGTATCACGGCAAACCGTGTTCCCGTCAAATACGGACTCAGCGCGCGTTATGATCTGCCAGTGTCGGAAACAGTCGGTAACATTTCACTGCGAGCTAATTATGCATGGCAGGATAAATTCGGCGACTTTTTGGGGTCAGCCACCATCCCAAGCTATGGCCTCCTCAATTTGGCGATAAACTGGGATAATGTTGCCGGCAAGCCAGTTGACGCGCAGTTCTTCATGTCCAACGCAACGAATAAGACTTACCAGAGCGGTGGTATCGGCTTCCTTGGATTTGCCGAGCGTACCTATGGCGATCCGCGAATGTATGGCGTTCGGTTGTCGTATCGATTCGGTGGAGACGCAAGATAGCCCCGTCTCAACTGAAAGATGTCTATGTCGCATGCTCATTGGGGCACCACGTTGGTGCCCCAATTTTACTGGGCCAAATTGTGCAATAGTGTTTGTCACGAATTGTCCGTCGTCAGACAATTTGCGACGGTTGGCAGTTTAAAACCGGTGAGTGTTTGGGCTCATCCGGTTGGTTGATATTATGCGGCGAGCTTGCGGTGTTGCAAGCGCCTGTGTTCAATGGTTTTGCGTTTGATCCTTTCTCGCTGTTTGATGATGGCTTCTGCTATGCCGATGTGTTCCCCGTCAGCGACCAATCTGTCTATTGAACGCTGACGGGGAACACGTTTCCGTTCGGCCTTAATGATCTACTGGAATGCCACTTGCCCACTCACCGGCGTCAATGACGTTGCCCTACTCCGCGCGTCTCATATCGTCCCGTGGGTAGATTGTGAAAGCGACGGTGAACGGCTGAACGTCTATAATGGCCCGCTCCTATCTTCACTTTGGGATGCTGCCTTTGATGCAGGCCTGTTGAGTTTTGACGATAGCAGGAGCGCTATTCCGTCATTGGCGCTTGGCGACAAAGCCAAAGCCGACTTACGTCTGGATGACGTTAAGCCTCTCATTCTTTCCGGTGAACAGCTACAACGTCTTGCATGGCACCGCACAAACGAGTTGATATCTGCGTAAATTTTGGGCGACCCGTTCTAAGCGCTGCGCGCACCAAGCCTGCATCCTCAGCGCTTTGTCGGTGCTGACGTCATGGAACGGGTGGAACCGCGTGTTGAGCATGTCGCGCAAGGCGTTTGAGACAACATTTGCGAACACGCTGCCCGCCGGTGTCGTCGATAGCGAATATGATACTTATGTCGTTCCTGCACCCGGTAGACCCTATTTTCAGGCTTCGCTGGGTATTGGAAACGGCGTGTCGTTTAAGGCGCTCACGCAGCCGCTTTTGCTCATCGCCGGTCTGAAGGACAAGACGGCCGATCCGGCAATGATCAAACGAATCTGGCGCGCCTATTCCAAGGCGAAAGCACCCGCTGAGTTTGCAACTTATCCTGACCGGTCGCACTTTCTATTAGCAGAATCTGGCTGGGAGGAAATCGCCGGAGGAGTCCTTGGCTGGCTCGCCAAGAAGGGATTTGCGCCCGCGTCAATACCATCCCGTAATGCCGCAGAGTAGAGAGCGAGCATCCAATGTCGTCAAACGCAAGATAGACCTCAGCGCGTATCGTACGTCGCGCAGGTAAGTTCGCTGGCGCTTCCACATATCAGACGCGATCTGGGCCTTCGCTTCTAGAAGAATTTGTTCGGATGCAGAGGCGGGCTTGGCCGGCATCCCAAAATTGCTCGGAAACCAGAATAGCTCGATATGGCTAGCAACGCAGTTTTCTATTACCGGCATTGACAAAATGCAGTGAGAAATCGGCGGTTTCAAGCTGCAGAATTTCGAGGCAAACCGAAAAATAATCTACACAGTTTCTACACAGGCTAAAAATGGGAGATTTTTATCAGTAAAATCAGTAATTTACGAGAAACCGATATTTTGGTCGGGACGAGAGGATTCGAACCTCCGACCCCCACACCCCCAGTGTGATGCGCTACCAGGCTGCGCTACGTCCCGACCGAAGCCGCGCCCTATAGGCAGGCGATGGGAGGATGGCAAGCGGATCACTCAATCTTTGGAGGTGCCGCAAAACTGGGACTTGAACCGGCGAACTGAAATGTCATCTGGAGGTATGTCCCGCGCGAGGGGGTTGCCGGGGCATCGCGTTGCCATCGCCGGGCATTGCTGCTAGTCGCGCGCCATTCCGGCTCGGCTTGACCGGCCGGCTTGGCTATTGTTGCAGGAAAGCAGTCGAATCCATGAGCAGCCCGATCCTCTCCGTTCTCTCCGCCGCTGTTGCGGCTTCCGCCGCGCCGCCGGCCTGGCTCCAGTTCCTTCCGCTGGTTGCGATGGGCGTGATCTTCTGGCTGCTGATCCTGCGCCCGCAGATGCGCCGTCAGAAAGAGCAACAGACCAAGCTGGGCGGGATCAAAAAGGGCGATCAGGTGCTGACCGGTGGCGGGCTGCTGGCCAAGGTCATCAAGGTTGACGATAATTACGTCGATCTGGAACTGGGGCCCAACATGAAGGTCAAGGCGCTGAAATCGACAATCGCCGATATCATCCCCCCGGCCGGTGCCAAGCCTGCCAACGATTGATCTATCGTGCGTCCAACTATCTGAAAGAGCCCTCCGACGATGCTCGATTTTCCCCGCTGGAAGCAGATCTGGCTGTGGCTGCTGACCCTGACGATCTGCGCCGCTGCGCTGCCCTCGCTTAGCGCGGTATCGGGCCTCGCCTGGTCCAGTGTGCTGCCTGCGCCGAAGATCAACCTTGGCCTTGATCTGGCGGGCGGCAGTCACATCCTGCTCGAAGCCGATCCGGCGCAGGTCAGCCGCCAGCGGCTTGAAAGCATGGAGGAAAGCGTTCGCGGACAACTCAGCAAGGCAGAGCCGAAAATCCGCATCGGCGATATTTCGACCAAGGATGGCTCGCTCAACTTCATGGTTGAGGATCCGGCCCAGCTCGATGCGGTGCGCGATCAGGTGCTGCCGCTGACTACTGGGGCGGGCCTTACCGGTCAGCGCGACTGGGACATCAAAATGGTCGACGGTTCACGGATCGTGATGACCCCTACGCCTGAAGGGATCGCACTGGCAGTGACCCAGGCGATGGATACCGCGACCGAAGTTGTCCGCAAGAGGATCGACGCGCTCGGCACACGCGAGCCGACGATCATCCGCCAGGGCGCTGACCGGATCGTGGTTCAGGTTCCGGGCCTCAAGGATCCGGCTGCACTCAAAAGCCTGCTAGGACAGACCGCCAAGCTTGAATTCAAGCTGGTCGACGGTACTGCGTCGCCGACTGATATTGCCCAGGGCATTGCTCCTCCGGGCAGCGAAATTGTGCCGTTTGCGGCGCAGCAGCCGGGACAGGCGGTGTCCTCGATCGCGGTGCGGCGGCTTGGCGGGATCAAGGGCGATGCGCTGACCAATGCCCAGCAAAGCTATGAGCAGCAGACCAACCAGCCGGTTGTCTCGATCACTTTCGATCAGCAGGGCGGGGCCAAATTCGCCAAGCTGACGACCGAGAATGTGGGCAAGCCGTTTGCGATTATCCTTGATGGCAAGGTGCTGTCGGCCCCCAACATCAATGAGCCGATCATGGGTGGCAGCGCGCAGATTTCAGGCAGCTTTACGGTAGCAAGCGCAAACCAGCTGGCGATTGCGCTGCGCTCTGGTGCGCTGCCGGTCGATCTCAAGGTGGTCGAGGAACGCACCGTCGGGCCTGACCTTGGTGCGGATTCGATCCGTAAAGGTATGATTGCCATGCTGATCGGAACCACTGCGCTGATGGCCTTCATGCTGGTGACCTATGGCCGGTTCGGGGTTTACACCTGTAGCGCATTGATCCTCAACACTCTGATGATTTTGGGCGTGATGGCGGTGGCCAACACCACGCTGACGCTGCCGGGTATCGCCGGATTCGTGCTGACCATCGGTGCGGCGGTCGATGCCAACGTGCTGATTAACGAGCGTATTCGTGAAGAGCGGGCGCGGGGTCGCCGTGTCGTCCAGGCGGTGGAAGTGGGCTATAGGGAAGCGCGTAGCGCGATCTTCGATGGCAACATCACTAACATCATCGCCGCATTGCTGATGTTCATGTTCGGCTCTGGTCCGATCAAGGGCTTCGCGGTCGTACTGATTATCGGCATCGCGACCTCGGTGTTTACCGCAGTAACCTTGACCCGGATGTGGGTTGCGGGCTGGCTGCGGCGCGCGCGCCCTTCTGAACTTGTTCTCTAAGAGGCGTCACGTGCGATGAAACTCCTCAAGCTTGTCCCCGACAACACCAACATCCGCTTCCTGCGCTGGCGGGTGCCGTTCTATGTGATCAGCCTGGTGCTGATGGCGGCCTCGCTGACGCTGGTTCTGACGCGCGGCCTCAATCTCGGCGTCGATTTCGTCGGCGGACAGATGATCCGCGTGACCTTCCAGAATAGTGCTTCGGCGCCGGTCGGCGAATTGCGCGGGACAGTGGGGAAGCTGGGTTATGGCGATCCGATCATCCAGCAATTCGGTAAACCAAACGAGATTTCGATTCGGATGAAGTTGCCTGAAGGCTCGGACGCCGATGCCGGGTTGGCTGCCCAGATGGCGACCAAGATTACGGCTGCGATCAAGCAGGACCATCCCGACGCGCGGATCGACGGGGTCGATTCGGTTTCGGGCAAGGTTTCCGGCGAGCTGTTCCGCACCGGGATGCAGGCGCTGATCGCCGCGATGATCGCAATCTCTATCTATATCTGGGTGCGGTTTGAATGGCAGTTCGGCGTCGGCGCGCTGTTCAGCCTGCTGCACGATGTGACGCTGACGCTGGGGCTGTTTGCGGCAACTCAGATGGAGTTCGATCTCAACATCGTGGCCGCGCTGCTGACGCTGATCGGCTATTCGCTTAACGATACGATTGTGGTTTACGACCGGATCCGCGAGAATCTGAAAAAGTTCCGCCGGATGCCGCTGCCCGAACTGCTCGATCTTTCGGTCAATGAAACCCTCTCCCGCACCATCGTCACCTCGCTGTCGATGCTGATCACGCTGTTTGCGTTACTGGTGCTGGGCCCCGGCGTGATTTTCGGCTTCACCGCCGCAATTACGCTCGGCATTTTTGTGGGGACCTACAGCTCGATCTACATGGCCGCACCGATCCTGATCTGGCTGAAGGTCAATTCGCAAAGCTTCGTGCCGACCGAGACCACGATGGACCGGCAGGAAAAACTGGCGCGCGAGCGGGGTTAGGCTTTAGCCAGCCGCTGCCAGTAGGCGACCAGTTCGGCGGCATTTGTGGCCCAGTCAAATCGTGCGGCATTGGCCGCGGCGGCGGCTTGAACGGGCGGATTTTCAAGGAGTTCGCGCACCGCCGCAGCGATTGCGGAAGGATCGCGCGCGGCGATCCGCCCGGCGCTGGCATCGCGCACCACTTCCAGCGCGCCGCCGATCGCCGGGATCACCAGGGGCGCTCCGCAAGCCAGCGCCTCAACCCAGGCATTGGCCAGACCCTCGCGCTCGGACGGCAGCACTGCGGCGTCGGCGGCGCTGAACAGCAGCGGCAGAACCTCATGGCTGACCTGGCCGAGGAAATGGACCCGCTCGGCCAGCCCCAGATCGCGCGCCAGCGCGCGCAAGGCGGCCTCGTCCGGGCCAGCGCCAGCCAATGCCAGCCGCGCGCCGGGAAGCTCTTTCAGCGCCGCAATCGCCAGCCGCTGACCCTTGATCGGGATCAGCGCCCCGGTGGCGATCAGCAGCGGGCCGTCAGCGGGAATCTCCAGCGCAGCAATCGCCGCGCGGGCCTCAGCGCGGGGCCGGGGCAGAAAGCGGGCGTGATCGAGGCCGGTGTAGTGGACCGTGATCTTCTCACCCGGCATCCCCAAAGCGATCATGTCCTGCCTCAGCGCCGCCGAGACCGCCAGCATTCCCGCTGCTTGCCCGGCCGCGCCAAGCATCTGCGCCAGTGCGCGCGGCCTGCCGCCCCAATAGAGGATATCCCCGCCGCGCGCCTTGATCGACAGTGGCAGGCCCAGCGCGCCCGCGATCAGCGCCGCTGCGGGGCCATCGGGAAAGAAGAACTGCGCATCGATCAGATCGAACGGCTGCTTGGCATGGAGCCGCCTGACCAGCGGCAGCACCGCGCGGGCGATCCGCGCCGGATTGCTGTCTCCGCCGATCAGCGGGATCAACCGGAACCGCGGGTGATGGACAGTCATCCCGGACAAATCAGATGTCGGCGGATTGGCCGCAAGTCTGCAATAGGGCTCGCGCTGCGAGAGCGGCCAGGGCGGGATCCCCAGCGGATTGACCATCACCAGATCAACATCGCCGCGCGCCGCAACCGCCTTCATCTGATATTCGACGAATTTGCCAAACGCTGGTCGCTGCGGACTTGGGAACAAGGTGCTGAGCGAGAGAACCCGCAGGTCGCTCACAGTTTGCGCACCAGCATTTCCGCAACCGCCAGCCAGGCCGGCCCCTCAATAATCACCTGCCGCTGGCCCGGCCCCGGCGGCAGCAGAGCGATGCGGCTCTCATCGCGGTCAATCATCCTGCCAAAGGCAAAGCGGCCGCCAGCGCGCGGGGCCAGCACATCGCGGTTGAGCAGCCGGGCAAAGCCATCGGGCTGGGTCTGCCGCAGCCACAGCTGATCACCGGCGCGATATTCGCCTGCACTGGCCTCCACCGCCATAGCCACCAGCGGGGCCTCACCGCCCAGCGCGGATGGAAGAATGGCGTCGCGCGGGGCGGGCAGGGCTTCGGCACCCTGATCGCTGAGGCGGGCAATCAGCTGCGGCTGGGCGGCGTCCTCACCGCGCACCAGCAGTTCAGGTTCAACCCCCAGCGCGGCGGCAATCCGGTTCATCCAGACCAGCGAGAGGTTGCGCATGCCCGTCTCGAGTCGCCCGATCGTCTGGGCGGTGGTCGGCGGGGTGCAGCGTGCTGCAACATCGGCCAGCGTGAGGCTTTTTTCGCGCCGGATATCGCGGATACGGTTGATCATTTGCCAGAACCTTTAACCAAATCGGTTTTTTCTCTTTCCTACAACCAACCCCATTTGGCAAGTGCCGCGTGCAACAAGCAGGGAGCCGGCAATGCAGCGCAAATTAGTCGAACGGGAACTGACCGATGCGGGTCCGGCCAGTCATCCGCCCCGGCGCGGGCGGCGCAGCGTGACAGTCAATTTGTGCGAATCGCCGCTCGGCTGGCTGCATGCGCGCGGCCATCTGAGCGATGGGCAATTTGCGGCGGGCGAGCTGCTGCGCGCCGATTGGGAGCGTGCCCAGCTTGCGCCGGGCATAACCATGCGCTGGGATGTGGTGCGGATCAGAGGGAGCGGCGGCGAGAGCGGCCTTAATCCGACCGAGCGCCAGATATCGGCACGGACGCGGTTCGAGGGGGCAAGCGCAGCAGCTGGACCTGGCCTCGCCGATATCCTCTGGCGGGTGGTCTGCGCCGGTGAAGCGCTGCCCGACGCCGAACGCGCCATGGCCTGGCCAGTCCGCAGCGGCAAGCTGGTGCTGAAACTGGCGCTGGACCGGGTCGCGGGGTTTTACCGGATCGGGTGAAAGCCGATGCGGACTCGAGTGTCTGACCAGCATCTGCATCTGAATGTTCAACGCCCTACAGTAATTTCAATGCGCGATTGACAGTAACCTCGAATTAGGTCCTTCTGACCTGCTGATTAGGGGGCATATGAGCGATAGCGAAAATGCAGTGTTAGCGTCGGCTCGTGCGCAGATGATGTACGATGCCAACAAGAAGTCACAGGGAGTAGCATATCTGCTTTGCTTCTTCTTGGGTGGATTCGGTGCACATCGCTTCTACCTTGGCAGTACAGGTGCCGGTGTCGTCCAACTCATCCTTTGGGTGCTTGGCTGGCTGACATTCTTCGTTGCATGGATACCGCTTTATATTTGGATATTCATTGATCTCTTTCTTATCCCTGGCATTGCGCGTGACTGCAATATGCGATTGGCAGACAGCTTCAGCGCAAGTGCATCGGAATAGCTTCTACATCTACCCCTCAACCAGTTCCGCCAGTCCCAGCCAGCGTTCCTCGGCGGCGTGCTTGTCGGCGCGGGCCTTGGCGATGGCGGCGGTCAGCGCGGCGAATTTGGCCGGGTCGCGGGTGTAGAGTGCGGGATCGTGCTGGGCGGCCTCATCGCGGATGATGGCAGCTTCCAGTTCCTCGATCCGGGCGGGGAGCAGCTCATAGTCGCGCTGGTCCTTGTAGCTTAGCTTGGCCTTGCGGGCTGACGGTGAAGGGGGCGCTTCGGTGTCTCGACTTCGCTCGACACGAACGGATGTGGTTTTGGCTGTTTGCGCCTTGCGCTGCTTTTCCCAATCGGCATAACCGCCTGCGACGATATCGACCTTGCCGCTGCCACCCAGACCCAGCGTGACGGTGACGGTGCGATCGAGGAAGTCGCGGTCATGGCTGACGATCAGCACCGTGCCATCATAGTCCGCAATCACTTCCTGCAGCAGATCGAGCGTTTCCAGATCAAGGTCATTGGTCGGCTCGTCCAGCACCAGCAGGTTGGATTTGCGGGCAAATTCGCGGGCGAGCAACAGCCGTGACCGCTCGCCGCCCGACAGCGTGCCGATCTTGGCATCGATCATACCGGGATCGAACAGGAAGTCCTTGAGATAGCCCTGCACATGTTTACGGATGCCGCGCACATCGACCCAGTCACCGCCCTCGGCCAATATATCGCGGATGCTTTTTTCAGGGGCCATCAGGCTGCGCTGCTGGTCGATCATCACCCCGTGCAGCGTCTTGGCCAGCGTGATCGTGCCTTCATCGGGCAGCAATTCGCCGGTCAGCAATTTCAGCAGCGTGGTCTTGCCCGAGCCATTGGCCCCGACCACGCCGATCCGGTCGCCACGGGTAATCCGCAGGGTGAAATCTTTGATGATGGTCCGTTCACCAAACCGCTTGGCCACCTTGTCGGCGACGATCACTGCCTTGGTCTTCACATCATCGGTGGCGAGTTTCAGCTTCGCCGTTCCGCCGGGCGTCAGCATCGCCGCCCGCTGGGAGCGCATTTCCCACAGTTTCTCAAGCCGCCCCTGGTTGCGCTTGCGCCGCGCGGTGACGCCGCGTTCCAGCCAATGCGCCTCCAGCTTCAGTTTGGCATCCATCTTGTCGGCAGCGCGGGCCTCTTCGGCATAGATCGCCTCCATCCACAGCTCATAGCCGCCAAAGCCGATGTCCTTGCGGCGCAGCGATCCGCGATCGAGCCACAGCGTCGCCTTGGTCAGTCGCTCGAGGAATGTGCGGTCATGGCTGATCGCGACGAACGCGCCCTTATAGCGGGCCAGCCAGCTCTCCAGCCAGTCAATCGCGGCGAGATCGAGGTGGTTGGTCGGCTCGTCCAGCAGCAGCAGGTCGGGTTCGGACGCCAGCGCCCGGGCCAGCGCAGCGCGGCGGCGTTCCCCGCCGCTGGCGCTCATCGCCGGGCGGGCAAGGTCAATCCCCAGCTGGCTGGCGATCGCCTCCACCGCGTGGCGGGGCGGGGCATCGGGTTCGTGCAGGGCAAAATCCATCAGCGTGGCATAGCCGGTGAAGAACGGATCCTGCTCCAGCATCACCACCTTGGTGCCCGGCTGGACCGAACGCTTGCCCCGGTCCGCCTCGATCTGATCCGCAATCAGCCGCAGCAGCGTGGTTTTGCCAACACCATTGCGGCCGATCAGCGCAAGCCGGTCACGCGGACCGATGTGGAGGTCGAGCTCCCGAAACAGCCAGCCAGAGCCCTGGATCAGGCCAAGTTGTTCCCAACTGAGGATTGGTGCGAGCGCCATGGCCGCCGCGCCTAGGCGGCGGGCGCTACAATGACAAGGTGGGGCGTTGACAAGGAGCGGCAGCGCGGGAAGTAAGCCTTATGCGCACGGTATGGCTCAATGGCGAATGGCTCCCGGAAAATGAAGCCAAGGTTTCGATCTTCGATCGCGGGCTGCTGTTCGGGCAGGGAGTCTATGAAGTCTCTCCGGTGCTCGATGGGCATTTTTGCAATTGGGTCCACCATGCAGCGCGGCTGGAGCGGTCCAAATCGGCTGCGCGGATCAGCGACGATACCGATTGGCCGGGGGTGCTGACCGAACTTATCAAACGGAACGCTTTGATCGAGGGCCGGGTTTATCTTCAGATCACCGGTGGTGCGCCTGCGGATCGCGATTTCCTCGCCTCGTTGCCGCCCGGGTTGCCGACCCGGTTTGCCTTTTCCCAGGCTGCAGCGTTGATTGAAAATCCGCAGGCTGAAACCGGCCTCAAGGTAATCCTGCGCCCCGATGCGCGCTGGCAGCTGCGTTCGGCCAAGACGGTGCAGCTGCTGTATGCGGTGCTCGTGAAGGAACAGGCACGCGAGGCCGGGGTCGATGACGTCTGGATGGTGGAAGACGGTTCAAACGGCAAAGTCGTGACCGAGGCGAGCAGTTCCAACGCCCACATCATCGATGCGCGCGGGGTGCTGGTGTCGCATCCGGTGGATCACGGGGTATTGCCCGGCGTGACCCGGATCTGTGTGATGGCAATTGCGCGGGGCATGGGCCTTGCGGTCGAGGAACGTCCGTTCAGCCCGGATGAGCTGTTTGCCGCTCAGGAAGCTTTCGTTTCGGCCGCTGGGTCGTTAGTGCTGCCGGTAGTTGAAGTTGATGGCAAGCCGATTGGCGGTGGCCAGCGCGGTCCGGTCACTCGCAAAATCCGCGAGCGCTATATTGCTATGCTGCGGTCCAGCTGAATGAAATCCGCCACTTGCATTCACTTCTGGTTCAATCCGCGCAGCTTAGGCACAGCGCCATCATGAACAAGCCAACCGCCCTTTTTCTGATTGCAATGGCCCTCGCCCCCGTTGTGGCACCCGCGCCGGTTCTGGCCAGGCAGGGCAATGAACAGGGTCAGGTCCGCAAGGAAATGCGCGCTGGCAATGTCCGATCGTTGCGCGAGATTGAGCGCAAGGTGCTGCCGGCTATGGCGGGGATGCAATATCTTGGCCCCGAATATGATCCAGCGGCGCTGGCTTACCGACTGAAGTTCATCCGGGATGGACGGGTGATCTTTGTCGATGTCGATGCCCGCTCGGGCGATATCATTCGCCAATCGCGTTGAACCAGCTGGCTTGACGCCCATGGGCTTTGGCCGCATGACTTTTCATGCTTCATACTTCGCTATTTACGGGGGATTTTAGGCGATGCGCATCCTGATCGTCGAGGACGAACCAACCCTTGGCAAACAGCTCAAGTCGACGCTCGAACAGACCGGCTATGCTGTCGATCTTTCAACCGATGGCGAGGACGGCCATTTCCTTGGCTCGACCGAGAATTATGACGCGGTGATCCTCGATCTTGGCCTGCCCGAGATCGATGGACTCACCGTGCTGGGTATGTGGCGCAAGGAAGGACGGACTTTCCCCGTGCTGGTGCTGACCGCGCGCGATAGCTGGTCGGACAAGGTGGCGGGCCTTGATGCCGGTGCCGACGATTATCTGGCCAAGCCGTTCCAGACCGAGGAACTGATCGCCCGGTTGCGCGCGTTGATCCGCCGGGCTTCGGGTAACAGCTCGTCCGAACTGATCGCGGGCGATGTCCGGCTCGATACCCGCTCTGGCCGCGTCACGCTGGATGGTGAACCGGTCAAGCTGACCGCCCAGGAATACAAGCTGTTATCCTATCTGATCCACCACAAGGGCAAGGTGGTCAGTCGCACCGAGCTGATCGAGCATATCTACGATCAGGATTTTGACCGCGATTCGAACACGATCGAAGTTTTTGTCACTCGCATCCGCAAGAAGCTGGGCGCCGATGTTATTACCACTATCCGTGGCCTCGGATACAGCCTCGATGATCCGGCCGGACCTGGCCGGGGCTGAGGGACAGTTCAGGAATCATGCCGGGAAATGGATGCTCCACTTTCGCACCCCTCCCCTCCGCAGGAGGAGCGTTTGACGCCGGAGTTGCCGCAGCCCCAACCGCACACCGGCTCGCTCTCGCGGCGGATGATGGTGATTGCGGCAGGCTGGATCGTCGTGCTCCTGTTCGGCGGGGGACTGGCGCTTGACCGCACGCTAGCCGGGCTGGTTACGCGGAATTTTGATGACCAGATGGGTTATATGCTGACCGCCATGGTCGGTTCGGCCGAGATTGGCCCCGATGGCGAGGTGTTTTTCAACCGGCCGCTGGGCGACCAACGCTTCCTGGAACCCAACAGCGGGCTTTATTGGCAGGTTGTCGGTGAAGGGCATGACGAGTTTCTCTCACGCTCGCTGTGGGACCGTACGCTGCAGGTGCAGGCGGACCATTTCGACAAAATCCCGCATGCCTACGACAGCCTCCAGTTTCCCAGCGAACCGCTGCGCCTGACGGAGCGATCGATCATCCTGCCCGGTAGTGATACCAAATGGTGGTTTACCGTGGCCGCCAGCCGCAAAGACCTGGATGACCAGATCACCCGGATTCGCACGATCCTGATCCGCAGCTTTGTCGTCCTTGGCCTCGGCCTGTTTCTGATGGCGGTGTTGCAAACCTGGTATGGCCTCGGCCCGCTGCGCCGGGTGCGATCGGCGATCCAGCGTATG
Organism: Novosphingobium sp.; assembly: GCA_031372185.1. Lineage (GTDB taxonomy): Bacteria > Pseudomonadota > Alphaproteobacteria > Sphingomonadales > Sphingomonadaceae > Novosphingobium. Next base: position 925 of record JANMKT010000043.1, on the reverse strand, counting down.
CGGACCACCGGCGGGGGGCGCGTGACCGAACCGCTCCCGCTGGAAGTGCAACCGCTGGTTGTGGAATTGAATGCACTGCTCGCCCATTCGGAACAGCAGGCCGAAGAAGCCCGCACCCATGCGGGCAACCTTGCGCATGCCCTCAAAACGCCGCTGACGGTAGTGATGAACGCCGCCACTGCCAAGGCGCCAGACCTGGCCGATACGGTAATCCGTGAGGCGGCGGTGATGCGCCGCCAGGTCGATCACCACCTCGCCCGCGCCCGCGCGGTTGGCCGCCGAGCCGTCGGCCTCTCGCGCGCCAGCGTTGGCGAAAGCGTCGAGGCAGTGCTGCGGGCGGTGACCCGGCTTTACGAAGGGACCCGGTTTGACCTTGATGGCAAGCGCGATACCGTGGTGGCGATCGAGCGGCAGGATCTGGATGAAATCCTCGGCAATCTGATCGAAAACGCGGCAAAATATGGCGGGGGCAGCGTGTTCGTAACCATTGACGCTACCGCAGAGCCCGCTTGGTGCGAGATCTGGGTTGAGGATGACGGCCGTGGCATCCCCGAAGAAGAACGCACCCGCATCTTCGATCGCGGTGCGCGGCTTGATACCGGCAAGCCGGGGACTGGTCTCGGGCTGGCGATCGTGCGCGATGTGGCCGAAATCTATGGCGGCTCGGTCGAACTGGGCGAGAGCGAGGATCTGGGCGGGCTGCTGGTTAGACTGAGGTTGCCGCGGGTGGGCGGGTAATTTCTGGCGTCATCCCGGGCTTGACCCGGGATCGTGGGCCTCGGCATGCTAAGTGTTTAGTCCCGGCATTTGATGGGTTGGATTGATTGTAAATCTGTCTGGCTCGATTGTCCATATTTTGCAGATGTATTCGAAGGGCGTGAGGCCCTTGAGTGTCTTCAGCCTCCGCCCGTAATTGTAGGCATCG
>JANMKT010000060.1:0-8645 GCA_031372185.1 Novosphingobium sp. | reverse complement strand
GCGTGGAACCATCGGGCAGGGTGATCGTGATCATTTCGGACATGGGGGAGGCCCCTAGAGCGATTTGGAATGAAATGGAACATTTCACGCCTGGAAAACGCGCCAGCGGCGTTGATCAGATCAAATTGCCACGAATTTGCGCTGTCCGGCCAGCACGGTCATCCGCTGCACTCCGGCCAGTTGGGCGCCGCGCTGGCGCACATTGTGGAGGAAGCGAAACTCGCCAATCGCCTGATTTGGGCTTAGCTCCACTGCCAGATAGCCGCGCTGTGCGGTGTCGCACCATTTGAGCTGCGGGTTGCGTTGGGTCAGTGCCCGGGCCAGCGCATCCGGGCTCACCCAGCCCAGCGCATCTTCCGCCCCCGGCGAGGTGACGCTGTGCGCCCCCCACTCAACCCCTACCCGCGTTCCGTTGCGATCAAGATCGAAGGCCCAGGCATTGTGGCTGTCCCCCGCCAGCACCAGCAGATTGGCGTCTGCGGCAAGCGAGGCCTGATACAGCCGGTCACGCGCCGCCGGATAGCCATCCCAGGCATCCATGTTGAACGGCAATCCGGCGTGAGATGCCGCGATGGTCGATTGCAGCCGCTGCCGCAGCCAGTCCGGGGTTTTGGCCGGAAGCTCTTGGGTGACCAGATCAGGCATGAAAAGTTCGCCCATCACCACCTGCTGGGCGAGGATCTGCCACGGCTTGCGCGCCTTGACCGAGGCTTTGAGCTGCCGGGCAAGCCACGCCTCTTGGGTCGGGCCAAGCAGCTGGCGCGCGGGATCGCGCCACGCCCCATCGCGGAACGCTGCATAGGTTGCAGCAATCTGTTCGGGTGCCACACCCTTGACCGCCGCCAGCAGATCAAGCTGCCTGGTCCGGGCCACATGTCTGCTCTCAAGCCGGAACAGCGTTGCAAGGTCACCGATCTCGTAGCTGGCCCAATCTTCGTCCGATACCGGCAACCATTCGCGCCAGGCCCGCTCGGACGCGGCCTTGCGGATTGCCCATTCGCCTTCGGTGTCCGGCTGGTGGTTCTCTGCGCCGTCCTTCCAGGTATCATTGGCAATTTCATGATCGTCCCACATCACCAGCATCGGCAAGATCTGGTGGAGCCGCTGGAGATCGGGATCGGCCCGGTAAGTGGCATGGCGCTGGCGGTAATCGGCGAGCGCTACTGCCTCATTCGCCGGCCACAGGGTCCGCTCACCCATGGCCTGCTCGGCACCGGGATAGACGCCGCGCTGATATTCGTAGTAATAGTCGCCCAGATGAACCGCGAGGTCGAAATCGCCCACCTCGGCCGCGTGAGCATAGGCATTGAACCAGCCGAATGCGAAGTTTGCGCAAGTGAAAACAGCCAGGCGGAACTTCGCCACCTTGCCCACCGGGAGCGTCCGGGTCCGCCCGATCTGCGAGATCGCCCCCGAAGGCGCGATGAAGCGGTAATAATACCAGCGCCCCGGCCGCAGCCCGGTCGCCATTGCCTTGGCACAGCAATCCCGCGCCGGAGCGGCCAGTGCCTCACCCGAAGCGGCGATCTGCGCAAAACCGAGATCCTCGGCCACTTCCCAGCTGAGCATGCTCGCGTCTGAACTGACATGGCGGGTCCACAGCAGCACCTGATGCGGACCCGGCTCGCCGCTCGCAACGCCGTGGGTAAACCCGCGCGCGCCATCCTGTGCGCTGAGCGGAGACGCCAGCCCGACCAGCCCGAGCGCGCTCAGTTTAAGGGCGGTACGGCGGTCTGCCAGCAAACGCGATTCAGCGGGCGGCGGTAGGCTCATCGACATTTCCCCTTGTAGGCTGGCGCACAGTAAAGCGGTTTTGTGACGGTGCAATGGCGGCAAATCGCCATCAATATGACAAGTCACTGTGTCTTTATGTCAATTACACTGGACATACTGGCGTCTCGTGTGTAAAGCATCATTGTCATTACGACAAAGGAGCTTGCTATGCGTACCAATTGGTCCCCTGCTGTCCGCCGGTATCTGAAGCGGCTGGCTGTGCTGATGTCCGCCTATATCGCGCTGATTTTTCTTGCCGGTTATCTGTTCCGCCACAATCCTCCGCACGGCCTGCTGGCCTATGGGCTGGCGGTACTGCCCGCGCTACCGATCATCGGCGTGGTCTGGACTGCGATGCGGCTGCTGGTGGAAGAAACCGACGAATATATGCGGATGCTGTTCGTCCGCCAGAACCTGTTTGCGACCGGGTTCTGCCTGACGATCCTGACGGTGTGGGAATTCCTCCAGAACTACGATCTGGTCGCGCCCGGCAATGGCGGTTTCGGCGCGGCGTTCTTTTGGTTCATGGGGCTGGGGGTTGGCGCGGTGTTCAATCGCCGGGCACTTGGTGCAGGCGACTGCGCATGAAAAACCGCCTCAAAGTGCTCCGCGCCGAGCTTAATTGGAGCCAGCAGGATCTGGCCGGCCGCCTCGAAGTCAGCCGCCAGAGCGTCAATGCGATCGAAACCGGACGCTATGATCCCTCGCTGCCGCTAGCATTTCGCATTGCCGAGGTCTTTGGCCTGACGATCGAGGCGATCTTCCACAAGGACTGAACACTTGCCCGCCAGCCCTCCCTCGCCCAGAGCAACACGTCAGGGAGGGCTGAAATTTGAGCGCGCCGCAACATCACACCATGCCCGATGGGCGGCGGATCGCCTTTCGCCGCACCCCCGGCACCGAGCCGACGCTGGTATTCCTGCCCGGCTATCAGTCTGACATGACGGGCAGCAAGGCTTGCGCGGTGTTTGAATGGGCGGCGGCAAACGACCGGGCCTGCCTGCTGCTCGACTATTCGGGCTGCGGGCAAAGCTCGGGCGATTTTGCCGAGGGAACGCTGAGCCGCTGGCGTGAGGAAGCGCTGGCACTGATCGCGGCTTATTGTCCGGGCGAGGTGGTGCTGATCGGCTCGTCCATGGGCGGCTGGCTGATGCTGCTGGTGGGCCTGGCGTTGCCGATGGAGCGATTGGCCGGGTTGATCGGCATTGCCCCGGCACCGGACTTTACCGATTGGGGCTATGATGCGGCGCAGAAGCAGGCGCTGGGCGGGGGCGAAATGGTACTTGAGGCCAATCCCTACGACCCCGATCCAACCCCGACCTATCCCGGCCTGTGGGCCGATGGGCAGGCCAACCGGCTGCTGGGCGCTGAAATCGCGCTGACTTGCCCGGTCCGGTTGATCCACGGCCAATGCGATACGGATGTGCCGTGGGAGATTTCGCTCAAGCTCGCCCGCCAGCTGCGTTCGGTAGATGTTCAGCTGACTTTGCTCAAGGACGGTGATCACCGCCTGTCGCGGCCCAGCGACATTGCACTGCTGCTGCGTGTGATCGCTATGCTTGACCAGCTTCCTGCTGCTCCTACACCAGCGGGCAGGTGACCCGGCTTTCCGTCCTCGATCTGATCCCCATCCGCAAAGGGGGAACCGTGAGCGAGGCACTGGCCGAAGCAGCGCTGCTGGCGCAGGCGGCAGAAGCTGCGGGATACCACCGCTTCTGGGTGGCTGAACATCACGCGATGGACGGGATAGCCGGCGGCGCGACTGCGGTGGTGCTGGGCCATATCGGGCAAGCCACCAACACCATCCGGATCGGTTCGGGCGGGATTATGCTACCCAATCACAATCCCTTCGTGATCGCCGAACAGTTCGGCACGCTGGACGCGCTATTTCCGGGCCGGATCGATCTTGGCCTCGGCCGCGCGCCGGGAGCTGATGGACGGATCGGCCAGGCGCTGCGCAAGGATCTGATGCACGCCAGCGAATATTTCCCGCAAGACGTGGTCGAGCTGCGGGCGCTGTTCACCGGCGATCGTGCATTGCCGTTGAAGGCCACACCCGGCTTTGGCGCAAGGCCCGAGCTGTGGATCCTGGGCTCCAGCCTGTTCGGAGCGCAGCTGGCCGCCGCGCTGGGAATGCCGTTTGCGTTCGCTTCGCACTTTGCCCCCGATCATCTTGACGAGGCGCTGATCCTCTACCGCCGCCAGTTTCGTCCCTCTGAAACACTGACCCAGCCCTATGTCATGGCGGCGATGACAGTGATTGCGGCAGACAGCGATGATGAGGCGGCATTGCTCGCCTCGTCGATGGATCAAAGCTTTGTCGCGCTGCGCAGCGGCAATCCCGGCAAGCTGCAACCGCCGGTGCCGGGTTACCGCGATAGCTTGCCGCCGCCGGCTCGGGCCATGCTGGAGCATATGCGCCAAGCCAGCGCAGTGGGCAGCCCGGCCACGGTCCGCGCGGCGATCGGGAATTTCATCGCGCGGACCGCAGCGGATGAAGTGATTGTGGCAGGCGCAACCTTTGATCCGGCGGCCCGGCGACATTCGCTTTCCTTAACAATGGATGCGCTGGGATAGACTCTTTTACCTAGGGCCAAACTGGTTGCGGTTGCGACCTGTTGCTCCTACAATGCGCATTAATAATACCAAAAAGCGTAATATAGTAACTCGCAGGAAGTGGCCGCGATAAGGCTGGATGGAGAGCGTAAGCGATGAGTTTGAAGGCCGCCCGCATTGCCCCCGGTTCCGGTGCGCGTTCTGGTCCACGTTCTGGTTCTTTGGCCAAAACACTGGCCGCGCGCCTCGCCGATTCGCTGCTGCCCGGCGATGCTCCCTTTGCCGCCAACAGCTTGGCCAGCGCCGTCGAATTCGTCCTCGCCGCCGCTGCCCGGCGCAGCGGGAGCGAGCCAGCCTTCGTGCTCGAATCGGTCTCCGGCTCCGCGACCGAGCGGTTCATGCGGATCGCGGTCATCAACGACGATATGCCGTTTCTGGTCGATTCGATCGCCGCTGCGGTGGCCTCGCAAGGTCTGGCGATCAATCGGCTGGTCCATCCCGTGGTCCCGGTGCGCCGCGATGGCGAAGGCAAGTTAATCGCGATCCTCGATGGCGACCCGGTGAGCGAACCGCGCGAATCAATGGTCTACCTCGAGACCGAGCGCGGCGATGCGCTGGCCCGGCGCCAGTTGGAAAGCGCCTTGCGCACCGCGCTGGGCGATGTCCGTGTGGCTGTGCGCGACTGGCCGAAGTTGCAGGCGGCAATGGCTGCGGATGCCGATCGCCTGGCCGACACAGAAGGTGCAGCGCTGCTGGGCTGGTTCAAGGATGGCATGCTGACCCAGCTCGGCCATGTCCTGCGCCGCCGCGACGGCAGCCAGAGCGAAGTGCTTGGCATCTGCACAAAGAGTGCAAAGGCAATGCTTGCCGCCGCCTCGTTCGAGCGTGCCTTCCAGTGGTTTGACAGCGCCATCAAAGTTGGGGCCAAAGCTGGAGCCAGGGCCAATTTGCGCGCGCCGCTGATCGTCAAATCGAACCTGATCAGCCAGGTCCATCGCCGCGTCCCGCTCGATCTGTTCATCGTGCCGGTGATCGAGAGCGGCAAGGTGGTCGCCCTCTCGGTCCATGCCGGGGTATGGACCAGTGCGGCGCTGGCCGCTGCCCCCGATCGCATCCCCCGGATGCGCGCGCAGCTGGCCGCGCTGATGGCCAAATTCGGGTTCAACCCAAACGGGCATGCCGGCAAAGCTTTGGTCCATGCGCTCACTGCGCTACCGCATGATCTGCTGATCGGCTTTCCCGACGCTGACCTGACCCGGATTGCCACTGCGATGATGAGCCTGATCGATCGGCCACGCCCGCGGCTGGCACTGGTCGAGGCGCCGCTTGAGCGCCATTTGTTCGCCTTTGTGTGGCTGCCGCGCGATGCGCTTTCCACCACGCTGCGGATGCAGATCGAAGAGCTGCTGACCTCGGCAACCGATTCGCGCCTGCTGGACTGGAGCCTGCAGGTCGAGAGCAACAATCTGGCGCTGTTGCGGTTCGTCCTCGATATTCGTGACGGCACCGGTCGGGCCAGTGAAGCGGCCCTGGATGCACGATTGCAGACCATGGTCCGCGGCTGGTCCGAAGCGGTCGAGAGTGAAATCGCTGCCAGCGAAGAGCCGAGCCGGGCGGCGGCCATCGCTGCGCGCTTTGCCGAAGCGTTCCCGCAGGCTTACCGCGCAACCTACGGCGCGGCCGAAGCGGCAATCGACATTGCCCGTCTGCGCCACCTGTCCGGCGAAGGCGAAGGAGCACCCCGGCGCGGGGCGCGGCTTCATCTTCTGCCCGATGATGTCGATGGCGTGCTGCGCCTCAAGCTCTATCAGCGCAGCGGCACCCTGACCTTGTCCGATGCGGTTCCGGCGCTGGAGAATTTCGGCTTCCGGGTGATCGAGGATGTTCCAACGACGCTTGAGTCCAAAGACAGTCAACTTGGGGCTATTCACGATTTCCTGCTGGCGATCCCGCTCGGCCAGGATGTGGCCGGACTGATGGTGCGGAGCGAGGCGATTGAGGGCGCGATTGCTGCCGTGCTCAATGGTCAGGCCGAGAATGATCCGTTCAACCGGCTGATCATTTCCACCGCGCTGTCCGCAGAAGAAGCGAATTGGCTGCGCGCCTGGTTCCGCTATCTGCGCCAGGCCGGAATGAGCTTTGGCATCCCCACCGTGGTCGATGCGCTGCAGCATGCGTCCGGCGTGACCCGCGGCCTGATCGCGCTGTTCACCGCGCGCCATGATCCGGCCTTTGCCGGCAACCGGGCGACCGCTGAAACCAAAGCCCACACCCAGATCCGCGACGGGCTTTCTGCGGTCAGCGCGATTAATGATGACCGGTTGCTGCGCCAGTACCGCGCGCTGGTCGAAGCCCTGCTGCGAACCAATGCCTTTGCCCCTGCTGGTGATCAGGCACTCGCCTTCAAGCTCGATTCATCGCTGGTCCCCGGCTTGCCCCGGCCCGTGCCGTGGCGCGAAATATTCGTCTATTCGCAACGGGTTGAGGGTATTCACTTGCGCGCCGGACCGATCGCCCGCGGAGGCCTGCGCTGGTCCGACCGGCGCGATGATTTCCGCACCGAAGTGCTTGGGCTGATGAAGGCCCAACGGGTCAAGAATGCGGTGATCGTGCCGACCGGGGCCAAGGGCGGGTTCTATCCCAAGCAGCTGCCCGATCCTGCCAGAGACCGCGAAGGCTGGCTGACCGAGGGCAAGGAGAGCTACAAGCTGTTCATCCGCACGCTGCTGTCGATCACCGACAATATCAGCGGCGGAAAAGTCGTCCATCCCAAGACAGTCGTCATCCGCGACGGCGAGGATCCCTATTTCGTGGTCGCTGCGGACAAGGGCACCGCAACCTTTTCCGACACTGCCAATGCCATCGCCGAGACCCACGATTTCTGGCTCGACGATGCGTTCGCCAGTGGCGGCTCCAAAGGCTATGACCACAAGGCGATGGGCATCACCGCCAAAGGGGCATGGCTTTCGGTCCAGCGGCATTTCCTGGAGCTGGGCGTCGATGTGCAGACCCAGACCATCCGTGTGGCCGGGTGCGGCGATATGTCGGGCGATGTGTTCGGCAATGGCATGCTGCTGTCCAAAGCGCTGCAAGTTGTCGCCGCCTTCGATCACCGCCACATCTTCCTTGATCCCACGCCCGATCCGGCCCGATCCCATGCTGAGCGCAAGCGGATGTTCGCGCTGCCCCGCTCCAGCTGGCAAGATTACGACAAAGCGCTGATTTCAAAGGGCGGAGGAGTGTTCGCCCGCAGCCTCAAGGAAATCCCGCTAAGCCCGCAAATCCGTGCGATGTTGGGGCTGGAGGCCGAGGTGATCGATCCTGACAGCCTGATCACCGCCATCCTCAAAAGCAAGATCGATCTGCTGTGGTTCGGCGGGATCGGGACTTATGTGAAAAGCGCGGCGGAAAACAACGTCGATGTCGGCGATCCGGCCAATGATGCGCTGCGGATCGATGGCGCGGAGGTCGGCGCCCGGGCGGTTGGCGAGGGGGCCAACCTTGGCTGCACCCAGGCAGGGCGGATCGAGTTTTCATTGGCTAATGGCCGGATCAACACCGATTTCATCGACAATTCGGCCGGGGTCGATTGTTCGGATAATGAGGTCAATATCAAGATCGCGCTGGCTTCGGCCAAGCGGGCCGGGCGCTTGTCGGAACCGGCGCGGGTGAGCCTGCTGGTTTCGATGACCGACGAGGTTGGCGCGCTGGTGCTGGAAGACAACCGGTTGCAGGCGCTGGCCCTCTCGATTGCCGAAGCCGGCGGCGCGGCGGCGGCAGCCTCACATACCCGGCTGATCGAAACGCTGGAAAACAGCGGCCAGCTTGATCGCAAGACCGAGGGTCTGGCGGCAAGCGATGTGCTGGCGCGCCGCGCTGCCGATGGGCGGGGACTGACCCGGCCCGAGCTGGCAGTTATCTTGTCGAGCACCAAGCTGGTCTTGCAGGATGCCCTGGAACATAGCCCCTTGCCCGATGATCCGGCGCTGGTAGACGAATTGCTGGCCGCTTTCCCGGCACCGATGCGCGCCAAATTCAAAGTCGATATCCTTGGCCACCGGCTGCGCCGCGAGATCATCGCGACCAAGCTGGCCAACCGGATGGTCAACCGGCTCGGCCTGATCCATCCATTTGAGCTGGTCGAGGAAGAAGGCGCGACCCTGGCCCAGGTGACCGCGGCTTTCGTCACCGCCGAGCGGCTGCTGGGGATGGGTCCGATCTGGAACCGGATCGAAACCACCGCCATGCCCGAAGCCGCCCGCATCCTGCTGTTTGACCGCGCGGCAGCAGCGATGGTCACCCATATGGTCGATCTG
>JANMKT010000045.1:0-8046 GCA_031372185.1 Novosphingobium sp. | reverse complement strand
CATCCAGATTGACGCGATAGGCAAGGTTTTCGAATGCCTGGCGCCGTTCCGTAAGGAAGGCGAGTTCGATGGCGGTCAAGGCAAATTCGTCGCCCAGTTCGGGATAGGCCCGGCCCAGTTCCTTGGCGACGCGGTTGAACGCGGCATCGACAGTAAGACCGGCTTCGGCGCAGATGACCAGCAGATCGAGCGCATCGGGCAAGCCCTTCTGGATCAGTTTGGTCCGTTTGCTGACTAGGTTGCCGATATAGATATCCGGACCTTTGTAGCCGAGAATACCCATGGCGGCGAAGCCGAACAGCCGCTTCATCGGCCCCCATTCGGGGAAATAATTGATGCCATAAATCACCAGCGCAGCAAGCCCGCCCAGAACAATCGGCAGGACCAGACGCGCGAGAATAACCGCGACGGCATATTCTTTCTTACGAATGCCGGCCTGCGCCAGCTTTTGCTGGACGGCCTTGACCTGGCTGTCCTGCAGCACTTTGAGCGACGACAGCGTATCGCGGATCCGGTCGGTGGTTTCGTTCTTGCGCACAACGCTGACGCGTTTTTTCGCCGTATGCATCACGATGCCGGCCTTGAGCTGCTCGCGCCGGTCGTTGAGCGCTTTGACGCGCTTTTGCATCGGATCACGAATGGTGATCGCGGTATAGATCGCAAACATCACGAAGAGTGCGGCGAGGCCAGCCAGCATGGAGCCGACAAAAATGACGTCGATACCAAGGAGCGTGGGTCCGGGCGGAGTGTTAAGCATGGCTCTTACGTTTCCTCGCTCAGATTTCGAAGCTGACCATTTTGGCCATAATGAAGGCACCGATGCCCATCCACGTAAACCCGCCAAGGCCGGTAACAATCAGACGCTCATCGACGAAGAAGCCGGCGAGATATTTGGGGTTAACCCACCAGACCATGATGAAAACCATGAAGGGCAGTGAGCCCACGATATAGGCTGAAGCTTTCGATTCAGAGCTCATGGCCCGGATCTTGAGTTTCATTTGCGCCCGCTTGCGCAGCACGTCTGCCAGGTTGGACAGGGTTTCAGCCAAATTACCGCCGGTCTCGCGCTGGATTGCCAGCGTGATCACAAAGAAGTTGAATTCTGCCGTATTGAGGCGATCTGCGGTTTCCTGCAGAGCTTCCTCCATGGTCCGGCCGATTCTGATCCGGTCCGTCACCAGCTTGAATTCTTCACCAACCGGCCCGGGAACTTCCGAGGCCACCACGCCAAGCGTTTCAGTGACTGGCAGGCCCGACCGCAGGCCGCGCACCAAAAGATCGATGGCATCGGCAAATTTGTTGGTGAAGGCATTGCTGCGCTTGTTGACGAAATAGTTCACCAGCATGTGCGGAAGACCGGCGCCGATGAACAGCCCAATGCCTAGCGATAGTGCAGGCGAACCGGTTTTCAGAAAAAGGATAAACGCGACCGCCAGCGCAAGACCGAGCGAGGTGTAAAGGTATTGGGCGAGAGTCCAGCCCTTGCCAGTCCGGTGGAGCCGGAGGGCAAGCGCAGCAGCCCGCGATTCCGAGCCGGCAATATGGTGCATTTTGGGTTTGCGCGCTGCCACCGCCTTTTTCAGCTGGGCTTCGACCTTGTCCTTGGTGCTTTCGGAATGCCGATAGCGCAGCGCTTCCAGTCGGCGCGCCCCGGCCTTTGCGGCCGAGGGCCCTGAAAAGGCGACAAAGCCAAGCACCATGCAGGACATGAGGCCCACGGCAACCAGCAAGACCTGAAACATGTTCATCTGCGCGAGACGCCTTTCCTAACTTGAGCGGGGGGCCGCGCCATCGCGGTCCTCGCTACAATTCCTCAACCGACTTTGGCTGGATCTTTGGCTTTCTTTGACAGCATCGATTTGAGATCGATCTTGCCCAGCAGCGAGCTCTTGACCTTGATTGCGTTGTCAGTCGGCTCGCCCTCGCCCACGCCCAAGAGCGCTTTGGAGATGTCGCGGATCGCGCTTCCCGCCTTTGACGAGCGATTGGAATCGACAAAGGTCTGGCCCAGCTTGGCGGAATTGGAAGCAGCCTTGAAGTCATAAGGGATCGAGAAGTTGATCTTGCGTTCGATCGAGGCTTCGAAATCGGCCTTGCTGATTTCTGCTCCGCTGGCCTGGACCTTGTTGGCAACCACGATTGGCTGGATATGCGCGGCGTTGGATTTGAGCCACGAGAGGATCCGGATTGCATCGCGCGCCGAAGCAAGCGTCATCTCGGTTACCAGCAGCACGGAATTCACATCCGCCAGCAGCTGGGGAAAGTTGATCAGCATATTGCGCGGCAGATCGATAAGCGTCATCTCGAACGCCTGGCGGAATTCTTCTTCCAGCTGGATGAAGGCGGCACCATCGGTCATCAGCGGCGAATTCATCGGCGCTTCAGCCGATAGAATTGCCAGATTGTCGTTGGCCCGGATCATCGCCCGTTCGATAAACAGCCCGTCAATCCGGCCCGGGTTATCGATTGCATCGGTCAGGCCGCGGCCCGGCTCGAGATCGAGTGCCAGCGCACCGGTGCCGAAATGGATGTCAAGATCGAGCAGCGCCGTCGGCATCTTCTCATCGGCACTGAACAGCCAGGCGAGTGAAGTGGCCAGCGTCGAGGCACCGACCCCACCGCGCGTGCCAATCACCGCGGTTGAGATGTGCTTCTTGACGTTCGAGGGATCGTGATGTTTGGGCGCAGCAAAGATCGCCTGCGCATTGACCAAGGCATCCCGAACCTGGCTCGGTGACAGCGGCTTGAGCAGATAATCATGGATCCCGCTGGACATCAGATCGCGATACAGCCGCACATCGTTGACCTGACCCACGGCGATCACCACCGTACCTGGCTCGCAAACTTCTGCCAGACCGTTGATATCGTTGAGCGGATCACCGCTTTCTGACAAATCGACCATCAGGATATTGGGGCTGGCCGAGATCGAGAGCGACTGGACGGCATTACGCAAGCCACCCTTGTTGCACTTTTCGGGCTGCCAGCCCATTTCGATAACCACCGGACGCAGCACATCCAATGCTGCCTCGTCGCAGATAAATGCGGCGAAGGCATCGCGGTTCCCCTGCACGCCGGGCTTCCAAGGAGCATTCATGGCTTACTTCCCACCTTCACTAGAGGAGACCTCTTTCAGACCTTTTTCACCAGTCGGTTTGGCCTCGCGGTACGTCTCGATCGCCTTGTTGGAGCTCATCAGGACCGTTTCGCCGGTGCCTTTGGCGCCGTTGACCAGATGTTCCGGATCAGCGACCATCGCAGCAAAATTGCTGTTCATCGCACAGCCGTAATTGGTGCTGGTGGCGTTGTTGAGAGTGGCATCGGATTTGGCTGACCAATCCGGGCAGCCAGGAACGCTGGCGCTGGAGCGGGTCACCACGATCCGCGCCGTGCCGGCATTGACCATGCCCGGCGTAACCGGTGCAGCATCGCCGACCAGCAAGCCGTGGCGCGCGACAACGGCTTCGACGGCAGAACGGGTCGCACTGCTGTCCAGCGGATCGTCGATCGAAATGCGATCACCGTAACGCAGGTCCATCGCCTCGAACCAGCCCGCCAGACGGCGCTGTTCGGGGATCGAGAGGCCGCCGGGACCGGTGGTCACGTCGAGCGTATAGTTGGTCCGCTCAATAATCGGCTGATGCACGCTTTCAAGGCTGCGATTGGTCGGCATGCCGCCGCAACCGGCCAGCATGAGGCCCAGCGAGAGGGCGATGGCGGCAGGAGCCGCGCGGTATTTGGAATTGCGCATGATCGTCACCTCTCTCAATTCAGGCTGAAGCCGGGAGCTGCTGCCTTGGCGGCATCAGCAGAACGGCGATCGCGGCGGGACTTTTCCGGCTTGGCCGAGCTGGCCGGATCGGCTGGTACCATCAGTTCCCCCACCTTGGGTCCGGGTGCCGTCTCTGGCGCCGTTCTTGGCATGGGCCGGGTTCCCAGCGACTTGCCATCGTTTTCCATATTGCCGAACAAGCGTTTGAGTTCGTTCGGATTCTGATAGCCATCGGTCGGCAGTTTGATGTCGTTGGCGTTCACTGGATTGACCAGATAGGGCGTTACAACGATCACCAGTTCAGTTTCGCCCTTCTGAAAGTTGCTCGACCGGAACAGCGAACCGATGATCGGAAGATCGCCGGCTCCTGGCATCTTCTTGATCGTGTTCTGGGCGTTGTTTCCCATCAGTCCGGCAATCATGAAGCTTTGCCCCGAACCCAGTTCGACAGTCGTTTCCGCCCGGCGGATCGTCAGTGCAGGGACCGAAAATCCATTAAGCGTGACCGCACCCTGGCTGGAAAGTTCCGAGACTTCAGGCCGGACGCGAAGCGAGATCCGGCCGTTCGCCAGAACCGTGGGCGTATAGGCCAAGCTCACCCCGAACTTCTTGTATTCGATCGAAGTTGCGCCCAGCCCCTGGCTGATCGGGATCGGATACTCACCACCGGCGAGGAAATCGGCCGTTTCACCAGAAAGCGCGGTAAGATTTGGTTCGGACAATGAGGTCACCAGGCCAAGCGTCTCGCCCAGGTCCAGTGCACCCAGCAGATCGACGCCAAACAGCTTTCCGGCTCCGGCCAGCATCGTGCCAACCTCAAGCGGTTTGACCACGGTAACGCCAGCACTTGCTACTGTTCCGGTTCCGATCGCCGCGCCTGGAGTATTAATCGGATAGAAGGCCCGGCCTTGGCCGATTGCGAAGCCGAAACCGCCTGTGCTGTCAGCGGAACCGATGTTGGTGCCGATGCTGCGCACCAGCGAGCGGCTTACTTCCGCAAACTTGACGCGCAGATTGACCTGCAGCGGGGTCGCCATTCTCAAACGGGTGATGACATTGGCGCCCTTGGCGACAAATGCTTCGACCAGGCGCTTGGCCTCGGCCGCGTCTTCGGGTGCGCCAACGGTGCCGGTCAGCAGGTAGGTCCCGGTACCCATGGTCGAAACCGCGACTTTGGCATCGGGCATCGCGAGATGCAGCATCTGGTCGACACTTTCGATGTTCGAGCCAACCCGGATGGTGGCCGACCAGATCACGTCGCCCTGCGCATTACTGGCATAGACAGTGGTCTCGCCGCCGGCCTTGCCGAAGACATACAGCTGGCTCTGCGATTTGACCTGCACATCGGCAATCTCTTCGTTAGCCACAAAAACGTCAGCCATGGCGCCGCCGATCGAGATCAGTTGGCCGCGACCGATCGACACCAGAATGTCATTGGCCGGGCGATTGACCGCCTGGGCCTGAGCGGAACCTGCAGGCACCAGGGCCAACGGGATGCACACGGCAGCGGCGGTCAGGAGAGTAGAGGCAAGGCGTTTCATTGTTGAGCCTTTCTTCGCGCCGCAGCCGGCGATCACAGTTTTCGGCATGGGGTTCGGCATGGTTTCTCTGCGCATCTCAGCTTCCCCCGGCCGATTCTTCGACCGTAACCTTGCCGCGGGTTACGCGGACCACCGGGCCGGAGCGCATGGGTGCTGTATTTGCTACGGCAGGGCGATACGCGCTGGGCGGCGGCGCTTCCGACTGCCTCGTGCCAACGGTGCTGCGCTGAAAGCGCGAGACATCGCCGCCGGTGACAAAGCTGGTCGCGCCTTCCAGTGGGCGGTTCAACGCAGACTTAAGGAACTTTTCCTCGTCGGCCTTGTTGGCCCCGGTTGGGACCTTCACCGTGCCGCTGGCGATTGCTCGCTCAAGCTCGGTCTGGTTGTCGGCGAGTGAGCGCAGCGACAGGCTGAGCGAGCCCATGTCTTGGGCTACGGCAACTTTTTCAGCAATCCGCGGCGTCACTTCGACAGTAACAGTTTTGAAGGTGCTAACCACGGTCTTGCCATCCACCTTTTCAGTCTCGGTCGACTGGTCAGTGGCGAGCACCCGGATATTGCGCAGGATTGTTTCCGAAGTTTTGAGGTCTTCGCCGTCATCTTTGGCCTTGATGGTCTGGGTAAGCACCAGATCAACATGGTCGCCCGGGAAAACAAAACCGCCAACTCCGGTTTTTTGCGTAACCGGAATGGTGACAGCGCGCATTCCCGGCCCCAGAGCAGCGGCCAGGAAGCCGCGATCGCCAGGACTGACCAGCGCGCCCTGGGTAACTGGCTGGCCTGCAGTGACGTTAAAGCGCACGACCGTGCCAAGCAGCTTGTTCATGTCTGCTTCGCCGTCGAGGAAATAGGCGTCCTGGATCATTTCTTTCGGCCAGGCCTGAAACGAGATCGAATCCGCCGTGATGATAGTGCCGACGGGCAATGCCCGCTGCGCCACCAGCACTTTGGGGCCCTTGGTGGCAGGCGCTGCGTCTGCCGTGGGCGATGACGCACCGGCAAACATGCTTCGTGCAGCCAAGGCGGTTCCGATCGCAATGACCAGAGCGCCAAGCAGCAACATCAGCTTCTTCTTATCCATGGCTAAACAAGCCCCCTCGCAAGATCCCGTAGTTCAGGTAACGAACATCGGGCAAACTGGTTAAAATCTGGTTTACTGAACGCCGCCAGAAAGGACGGCGGGGTGAAATGATGGTAAATATTGTGCTGCCAGAACCCACAGGCCGGCGCTTGAGATCGCCACACCATACGGAATGGCCAGCTTGGTGTGCTGACGGCGGGCGACATGCCAGGCCCCCAGTACGATGGTCAAAACTCCGCCAACAATCGCCATGATTATGACGAGGCGGAGAAACCACTCCGGCTCGATCCATAGCGCCAGCGCGGTTAGCAGCTTGACGTCACCGCCGCCCATCGCGCGAATGGCGAACAGCCCGGCCAGAATAACAAAGGTGCCCAGGGTCAGGCCCAGTTGACAGGCAACACCCGGCCACAGCGACAATCCGCTGGCCCACCAGAACAGCGGAGCACTCAAGGCAATTCCGGCATTGAGCCAATTGTCGATCTGACGGTGGCGGATATCCGTGAAAGCTGCAAACAGCAGCGCAATTGCCAATGCCCCCAGCAATCCGTATGAAAAATATCCACTTGGCATCTAAGCCCCCCTGATCTTGGAAGCTTGTTTAGCTGGCAGTGCTTACCAAAAAGTAACCAACCTCGAGAGGCCGGAATTATCCACGTCCGTCAGCAACAATCGGGGAGTAACGCTCTGCACCAAGTCGTTGAACGCAGGGCTATCCCCGGCGGGGTTGTTGAATCGCTGTGGGCTGCTCCCGATGGCCAGCTGATCCGCCGGATTGACTGGCCCCGACTGGACCGGCCCCGACTGGACCGGCCCCGACTGGACCGGCC
Organism: Novosphingobium sp.; assembly: GCA_031372185.1. Lineage (GTDB taxonomy): Bacteria > Pseudomonadota > Alphaproteobacteria > Sphingomonadales > Sphingomonadaceae > Novosphingobium. The sequence continues at coordinate 825 of JANMKT010000045.1, read as the reverse complement.
GGGGCCGACAAGCCCGTGCCGCGGCTCGATCCTGTTTCTGCCCGGGCGCGGCGATTTCTATGAAAAATATCTTGAAACGCTGGACGGCTGGCATCGCAGCGGGTGGCAGGTGACGGCGGCAGACTGGCGGGGGCAAGCGGGCTCCGGGCGGCTCGGTCATGATTCCGTTACCGGCCATATTGATGATTTCGCCACCTGGGTGCGCGATCTGGCAGCCCTATGGGCGCAGTGGAAAGCGGCTACACCTGGCCCGCATGTGCTGGCGGGTCATTCGATGGGCGGACATCTGGTGCTGCGCGCCATGGCCGAAGGCAAGGTTGATCCCGATGCCGCGGTGCTTAGCGCGCCGATGCTTGGTTTGAACAGCAGCACCCTGCCCGATTGGCTGATGCAGGCAGCAGCGCGGGCGATGACGCTATTGGGCGATCCGCGCCGACCCGCCTGGAAATGGAGCGAACAGCCAGGCGAGGTTCCGGCGGCGCGCGAACAGCTGCTGACTCATGACGCTGCGCGTTATGATGACGAGCTGTTCTGGCGTGAGGTGCGCCCCGAGCTGGTGATGGGGCCGGGCAGCTGGGGCTGGGTTGAGCGTTCCTATGCCTCGATGCGCAAGCTAGCAACGCCGGGTCTGCTTGAGGCGATCAAGCAGCCGGTGCTGATCCTGGCGAGTGACAAGGACCAACTGGTCAGCTTTGCCGCGATCGCGCGCGCAGTGCAACGGTTGCCGAAGGGCGAACTGGTTCGGTTTGGCGAGGAGGCGCGCCATGAAATCCTGCGCGAGGAAGATGGCGTGCGTGGCATGGCGCTGGCCGCTATCGATGATTT
>JANMKT010000020.1:0-2229 GCA_031372185.1 Novosphingobium sp. | reverse complement strand
GGGGCGGAAATCCCCGGCGAACATATCCCGATGGCGATCACCACCACCACTGGCACCCGCCCGCTGACCAGCGAGCCTGCGGTGAGCCAGCCGGGGGTGGTAACGACCGCGCTCCGCGCCGCTGATCCGATCCTTGATGCGATGGCCTTCAGCCGGGGCCGGTTTGCGCTGGATACTGCCGGGCTACCGCTGCTTGCGCTGCCCAGCTGGCCGGAGGTCAGCCGAGTGATCGAGGATTGCCGCTAGGGGAAATTATCGCGCCTGTGCCCTTACCGCGAAAGAATGGATACTGACGCCAAAATAATTCAATGCAAGTCTTGTTGTTGCGGCCGATTTGATTCACATATCGTTTTGGGCCGCGGCGCTAGCGCCACCCGGTTCAGCCACCGCAGGGTGGCTTTGGCTTCAACAGCGCGAAAGGAGGTGATCCGATGTCTCATGGTCAAGCACAGAGGTCGGTACAGTCCCGCGCGAGGCATTATCGCTGAATGGAAAATCAGCAATAAAGGCTTCGTGGGCGGCACTTCCTGCCGCTGACCATGTGAAGGGCCGCTTCCGGCATAGCCGGGGCGGCCCTTCTCATTTGTTTCATTATTCTTGCCTAAGGCGTAATTTTCATTCAACGGCCTCCCCTGACACAGTACTAGAGGATTCGCAGACCATGGCGCCAATCGCCGCTAGCCAGAATGGCGCCGACCCCAGAACCGCCTTTACCCGCATTGCCCACCCTGCTCCGGTTCCGGCAGCGGTCCGCGATGCGGCGCTGGCCGATCCGGGTTTCGGCAAGCTGTTTTCGGATCATATGGTCTCGATCGACTGGAACGAAGGCGCCGACGGGGTTGGGTCCTGGCACAATGCCACGATCGGCCCGCGCATGGCCATCGCGCTCGATCCGGCCGCCGCAGTGCTGCATTATGCCCAGGAAATCTTCGAAGGGCTCAAAGCCTATCGTCTGGACGATGGCACAACCGTGCTGTTCCGGCCCGAAGCCAATGCCCGGCGCTTCAACGCCTCGGCCCGGCGCCTCGCCATGCCCGAACTGCCGGTCGAGCTGTTCATCCGCGCGATCCGCGAAGTGGTCACGGCCGATCATGACTGGTTCCCCAGACTTGAAGGCGGCTCGCTTTATCTGCGCCCCTTCATGATCGCGACCGAGGCGTTCCTGGGCGTGCGTCCGGCCAAGCAATACAAGTTCCTGATCATCGCCAGCCCGGCTGGAAACTATTTCAAATCCGGTGCGCCGGCGGTGTCGATCTGGGTGAGTGAGTATACCCGCGCTGCGCCGGGTGGCACTGGAGCGGCCAAATGCGGCGGCAATTATGCCGCCAGCCTGGTGCCTACGGCAGAGGCTTTTGCCCGCGGCCACGATCAGGTGCTGTTCCTTGATGCGGCGGAACACCGCTGGGTCGAAGAACTGGGCGGCATGAACCTGTTCTTCGTGTTCGAGGATGGCACGATGATCACACCGCCGCTGGGGGGGACGATCCTGCCGGGTATCACCCGCGACAGCCTGCTCATTCTGGCCGCCGACGAAGGGCTGACCGTGCGCGAAGAACCCTACAGCATCGATCAGTGGCGCACCGATGCTGCGTCGGGCCGGCTGACCGAGACCTTTGCCTGCGGCACTGCTGCGGTCGTGACCGCAGTTGGCAAGGTTGCCGGGCGCGAGGGTGAGTTCACCATCGGCTCGGGCGGCCCCGGGCAGATAACGCAACGATTGCGCGCCCGGCTGGTCGCGATCCAGCGTGGCGAAGCGCCTGACCCCCACGGCTGGATGATGCAGCTGGATTAACTCGCCCACTTGCGCAAGCCGCTCAACAGCCCCATTCAGTCTTCAACTGAAACCGAATGCGGAGCTGCCCGATGTCCGATGCCGAATATGTTCCGCCTGCGGTATGGAGCTGGAACAAGGAAAATGGCGGCCAGTTTGCTGCAATCAACCGCCCGATTGCGGGCGCGACCCATGACCAGGAGCTGCCGCTCGGCAAGCATCCTTTCCAGCTCTATTCGCTTGGCACGCCCAACGGCCAGAAAGTCACCATCCTGTTCGAGGAACTGCTGGAAGCAGGACACAAGGGCGCGGAGTATGACGCCTGGCTGATCAATATCCGCGAGGGCGATCAGTTCGGCTCGGGGTTTGTCGCGATCAATCCCAATTCCAAAATCCCCGCACTGCTCGACCTTTCCGGACCAGAGCCGATCCGGCTGTTCGAAAGCGGCGCGATGATG
>JANMKT010000117.1:0-15730 GCA_031372185.1 Novosphingobium sp. | reverse complement strand
TCGATGCCTACAATTACGGGCGGAGGCTGAAGACACTCAAGGGCCTCACGCCCTTCGAATACATCTGCAAAATATGGACAATCGAGCCAGACAGATTTACAATCAATCCAACCCATCAAATGCCGGGACTAAACACTTAGTAGCCAAGGGTAAAGAAGCGGCAAACGGGGGGGGGGCTCACCCACCCTTGGGGGGGCGGCCGCGCCGGGCGGACTCAGTCGGGACTGGCTTGATCCCGCGCCGGGCCAGCGCCTCACGCAGCAACACTTCGACTTGGGCGTTGACCGAGCGAAAATCCGTCGCTGCGGCTCGCTCCAGAGCGGCGAACAGCGCCGGATCGAGCCGCAGGGGGAAGTTCTTTTTGCCCGGAATGGCCACCACATCGCCTATTGGTACAGCGAGCCTGCGTTGACCACCGGCTGGGTGTCACGCTCGCTGCACAGCACCACCATCAAATTGGAGACCATCGCCGCGCGGCGCTCGTCATCAAGGTGGACGATTTTTTTCTCGCTCAACATATCGAGCGCCATTTCGACCATCCCGACTGCGCCTTCGACCAGCGTCTTGCGCGCCGCGACCACCGCCTCGGCCTGCTGACGGCGGAGCATCGCGCCAGCGATTTCCTGCGCATAGGCGAGGTGGGTAAAGCCGCATTCATCGACCGAGATGCCGGCGGTTTGCAGCCGGGCGATCAACTCGGCGCGCAGCTCGCTGCCAACCTGATCATGATTGCCGCGCAGCGTGATTTCGGCGTGGGTGAAATCGTCATAGGGATAGCGCGAGCCGATGGTGCGCACCGCCGCCTCGATCTGGACCATGACGAAGGCCTTGTAGTCATCGACGTCATACAGCGCCTGCGCCGTATCGACCACGCGCCACACCACTTGCGCCGCCATCTCGATCGGGTTGCCGCGCAGATCGTTGACCTTGATTTTTTCGGAGATCAGATTGTTGGCGCGCATCGAAATCTTGGTCTTGCCCATCCACGGCCAGACCCAGCGCAGCCCGGCGTTGCGATCGGTCCCGCGATAGCTGCCGAACAGAGTGATCGCCGCCCCGGTATTGGGCTGGAGCATATAGAAGCCCGACGAGATCAGGATCATCGCGAGCACGGAAAGCCCGGTCCCGGTAAGGAAGCCGAAGACCGCTGAATCTTCCGGATTGCTGCCGGCAATGCTGATCACGCGCCACACGGTATACCCTAGCAGCGCCAGGAACAGGACGAGCATCAGATAGCCGCTGGTGCTCCACGCCGTCTTTTCACGGCTGGCAGTCATGGCAGGATGTGCATCGGACATGGTAGATAACCCCTATAGTTGCTTTCACCACTAAAGTGATATCACATTAATATCATGATTCGTTTTGGTGTCAATAACTCTTGAAACAGGATTGCTTCGTTCTTAATATGTCAGGTGCGGGACCGGGCCCCTCTGGCTTGGCACCCTCGCTTCCTTTGAAGCAGGTGCCACGCGATGTCGGACCGCATCGGATGTTACCGATGCTTGGGTCCGGGGTACTGTCCTCTTCCCCCCTCCCGGTACTGCAGCCCAGCGCGGCACATCCGATCGAACTGTCGTTTCGATTAGGGAGTTTATGTCATGTCCGATCGTCTATTCCGCCTGCTGGAGCGCCACCAGAAGCTCGATGAGCACCTGCGCGGTATCCAGGCAATGCGCTGGCCCGATCCGTTTGAAGTGGTCCGGCTCAAGAAGTTGAAATTGATCCTCAAGGATCGGCTGTTCCGGCGCAACGCCTCAGCCTTCTGATAGTCAGCAGTGAGACTGACCGGCGTCGCCAGCCGCGGCGCCGGACCCTTTCGATTTGCCTGAAAGGGCCGTTCCATGGAATTCCTGTTGATTGACTGGCTCGGTACGCCGGTCTGGTTCTGGCTGGCCTTTGCCGGGATCGTCATTTCGCTCACCGCGTTTGATCTTGGCTTTCTCCACAAGGAAGATCGGGTCATGGGGATCGGCGAATCGCTGAAGCTTTCGGCCGGCTACATCACGATCGCGCTGGCCTTCGGGGTCTGGGTCTGGATCGAGAAGGGCGCAGACCTCGGGATGAAATACTACACCGGCTTCTTCATCGAAAAGGCGCTGTCGATCGATAATGTGTTTGTCATCAGCCTGATTTTCACCTTCTTCGCGATACCCCAGAAATACCAGTACCGCGCGCTGTTGTGGGGTATTCTGGCGGTTATCGTGCTGCGCGGGATCATGATCGCGGCGGGTGCGGCGCTGGTCGACCATGCTTACTGGGTGCTGTATATTTTTGCTGCCTTCCTGATCTATACTGGCATCAGGATGTTCTGGGTGAGCGATCACCAGCCCGACCTCACGAAAAATCCGGCGGTCCGCTGGATATCCGGCCACATGCGGGTCACGTCCCAGCATCACGCCCAGCACTTCTTCGTCAAAGTGCCGCATGAAAAAACCGGCAAGCTGGTGATAGCGGTGACTCCGCTGTTCCTGGCGCTGGTGGTGATCAATCTGGCCGATCTGGTGTTTGCGGTGGACAGTGTGCCCGCGATCTTTGCGATCACCACCGACACCTTCATCGTCTATACTTCGAACATCATGGCAATCCTGGGCTTGCGCGCACTTTATTTCGCGCTCGCAGCGATGGTCCACCGCTTTCACTACCTCAAATATGCCCTGGCGTCCGTGCTGGTGTTCATCGGCGGCAAGATCTTCGTGGCTGACTTCCTGCTGGGCGGAGCCAAATTCCCGCCGCTGGCCAGCCTGGCGGTGACCTTGGGGCTGATTGCCTCCGGGGTGTCCTATTCGCTGTGGAAGACACGGGGCGAAGCAGCGCCTACTCCCTCCAACCATCCGTGATCGATAACCTAAGGAGAATATCTATGAAGTCTGTTCTTGTTGCCCTGCCGATCCTGGCCGGACTCGCTATCGTCGGGGCCCAGCCGGTCGAGGCCAAGTCGCGCCGTTCAACCTGCGCCTTGGCAACCCCCGCTGCGCTGGATGCCAAATTTGCCGAACTCAACGCCGCCTGGGCAACCAAGAATCCGGATGTGGTGACGGCGCTGTTCGATGATGATGCCGTGCTGCTGGCAACCCTTGCCAATGTGCCACGCACCGACCCGGCCGGGATCCGCGATTATTTCGTCAAGTTTCTGAAGAGCAGCCCGGTTGGCAAAATTGACAGCGCCACGATCAAGTCTGGCTGCAACTGGGCGCTGCAAGCGGGCGCTTGGACAGTTACCCTGACCGACGCTGCCACGGGTGCCAAAACCGATGTGAAGGCCCGCTATTCGTTCTTGTACCAGTTCGAAGACAAGCAGTGGAAGATCGAGCACCTCCATTCCTCGGTCATGCCTGAAAAGATCTAGGCTAGCTCTGCCTGATAACGCCCAGGAAGGCATCGCCGAAGGCCTCCAGCTTCCTTGCCCCAACCCCGCTGATTGCGCCCATCGCGGCGTGGTCAGCTGGGCGGGCGGCGGCCATTTCGCGCAAGACGGCATCGTGGAAGATCACATAGGGCGGAACCCCGGCCTGCTCGGCCAGCTCGCGGCGCAGGGCTCGCAGCGCATCGAACAGCGGATCGCCAAGCGGATTGACCGCGCCGCTGCGATCGGCCTTGCGCTTGCGTTCCCGCTTGGGGGCCAGCGCGATCAGCACGCTCGCCTCGCCCTTCAGGATCGCCTTGGCATCGCCGCCCAGCGCGAGGCCCCCATGCTCGGTCGGGACCAGACTGCCCCGCGCCTGGAGCGCGCGGGCGAGCGGGCGGAGCAGATGCGCTTCCTCGCTGGTGACGATCCCGAAAACGCTTAAGCGATCGTGCCCGCGTGCCACAACGCGTTCATCCGCTACGCCGGTCAAGACTTTTTCCAGATAGCCGAAACCAAAGCTCTGCCCGGTGCGATAGACCGCCGAAAGCAGCTTGCGTGCAGTCTCGGTAGTGTCGGCCACCCCCGGAGCATCGAGGCAATTGTCGCAATTGCCGCAAGTTTGCGGCGGATCCTCGCCGAAATGGTGCAGCAGCAGCGCGCGGCGGCATCCGGCGGTTTCGACCAGCATCGTCAACGCGCTTAGCCGGGTCCGCTCGCCGGCGCGGCGGTGTTCGTCAACCTCTTCGAGCCGCTGGCGGGCGAGCGCAAAATCCTGCGCCGCCCAGAGCATTACTGCCGTAGCCGCATCGCCATCGCGGCCTGCGCGACCGGTTTCCTGATAATAAGCCTCGATCGATTTGGGGATCCCGGCATGGGCGACAAACCGCACGTCGGGCTTGTCGATCCCCATTCCGAAAGCGACTGTGGCAACTATCACCATATCTTCCGAAGCGACGAAGGCGGCCTGATTGGCCGCACGAGTCCGGGGATCGAGCCCGGCGTGATAGGGCAGCACGGTGCGCCCGGTGGCTGCGGCCAGTTTTTCGGCCAGCTCTTCCACCTTGCGGCGGGTCGGGGCGTAGATGATCCCCGGCCCGGGCTGCTCGGTCATCAGATTGCGCAATTGCCTAAGCCCATTGTCGCGGTGGAGGATGGCGTAGCGGATGTTGGGCCGGTCGAATCCGGCGATGATCAGGCCATCCGCCGGAATGCCAAGCTGGGCAAGGATATCGGCGCGGGTCTGCGCGTCCGCCGTGGCGGTCAGGGCCAGCCGCGGAACCTGCGGAAAGGCGTCCATCAAGGGCCGCAGCAGGCGGTAATCGGGGCGGAAATCATGGCCCCATTCGGAGACGCAATGCGCCTCGTCGATCGCGAACAGCGAGATCGGGGCTTTGCTCAGCAGTTCGCGGAAATGCGCCTGGCTGGCGCGCTCGGGAGCGACATAGAGCAGATCGAGCTCGCCGCCCCGAAACCGCTCGATCGTCTCCTCGCGGTTGGTATCGACGCTGGTGAGCGAGGCGGCGCGGATGCCGTTGGCCTCGGCTGAGCGAAGCTGGTCATGCATCAGCGCGATCAGCGGTGAGATTACGATGCAGGTGCCCTGGCTCATGACCGCAGGAAGCTGGTAGGTCAGTGACTTGCCCGCACCGGTAGGCATAACTCCCAGCGTCGATTGCCCGGCCAGCACCCGTCCCACCACATCGGCCTGTACCCCCCGAAAAGCGGAGAAGCCGAAGGTGGCGTGGAGCGTTTCGAGCGGATCAGATAGGGTGTCAGCGGGAATCACGCCGCCGCTATGGCAGATTGCGGGCAGGGAGGAATAGGGCGCGCGCGCTTCTATACCGTTACAGGCAGATTGCGGCTATTTCCGCTTCTTCTTGCGAGCGGCATAGCGGGCATCGCGCTGGGCTTTCTTTTCTTCTTCGGTAAGTTCAACCTTGGGCGCTGGCATAGCCGCGATCGCAGCTGCCACAGCGGCTTCGCGGGCAGCAGCCTTATCCGCCTTGGCCTGGGCCATTTCGTCACGGCGGGCGGCGCGGCGGGCTTCTTCGGCGGCTTGCTTGGCAGCCTGGGCGGCCAACCGCTCGGCAATCTGGGCAGGATCCAGCACCGGCTTGGCCTGCAATTTGGCGAGGGCTTTTTCGCGGCTTTGTTGGGCGAGTGCGGTGCGTTCCGCGAAACTCGGTTCCTTGTAGGACGCCATAAGTCGGTTCGGTCTTTCAGAAATAGCAAACGGGGCGGGCTGGCCAAAGCCTGCCCGCCCCGTTCACGGTTAGCTTCAGGCTGCCTGGAGGTTCACAGCCGAGGTCTTGCCACGCTGATCGGTTTCCAGCTCATACGAAATGCGCTGATCCTTATCGAGCGTGCGCATGCCAGCGCGTTCCACAGCCGAAATGTGAACAAACGCATCGGTGCCGCCGCCTTCAGGAGCGATGAAACCGAAACCCTTGTCAGGGTTGAAGAATTTTACAGTACCAGTAATCATAGGGAAGTTCCTTTATCCCAGATAGTTCGGACATGTGCCGGATGGCACATTCCGGCTTCGGAAAGACTAGAAAGGGATAAAAGGGGGCCCAAAGGCGGCCCGATATCCGTCGCACGCGACGTCAGCTTGAGTTATATAGGGTAATTTTGTGGGAAATGCAATGCGGGTCTCGATCGGACCTACCGGTTGCGGTTTTGAACCCCAAAAAATCGCCGCAAGCATTTGATTGACCTTGCTGCGCGGCTTGGCGCATCAAGCGATATGAACACCACATCCGCAACCGAATCCGGGCCTAACCGGGTCTCAAACCGCCACATTGCGCTGCTGATCGATGCAGACAACGTCAGCCATACCAAGATTGCAGCGATCCTCGCCGAAATCGCGCGCTATGGCACCGCCAATATCCGCCGCGCCTATGGCGATTGGAGCGCGACCACGCTCAAGGGCTGGAAGGCCAAGTTGCACGAATTTGCGGTCCGGCCGATACAGCAGTTCAGTTATTCGAGCGGCAAGAACGCGACTGACATTGCGCTTGTAATCGACGCCCTCGAACTCTTGTACAACCAACAGCTCGATGCGTTTTGCATTGCATCGAGCGACGGTGATTTTACTCCGTTGGTCATGCACCTGCGCGCGGCAGGCAAGAGCGTTTACGGCTTTGGCAAAAGAAATACGCCCGAAGCTTTTGTCAACGCCTGCACCACGTTCCTGTTCCTCGAGGGACTGGGCGAAAACGAAGATGTGCCGGTGCTGGCTGAGCTTGCTGCCAAACCTGCTGCCCGGAACGCAAACGCGGCGCCAAAACCAAAACCGGTCAAGCAGCTCACCCAAGATACTAAGCTGGTCACAATCCTGCGCGGCGCGGTCGACGCATCAGTCGGCGAAGACGGCTGGGCTCTGCTTTCTGCAGCGGGAAGCGCGGCCAAGCGTCTCGCCCCGATAGATCCTCGCAATTATGGCGTTAGCAACTTCACCAAGCTTTTTGAGGCGACTGGGCTGTTCGAGATCATCCGGGGCAAGGACGGTCAACCGCACATTGCGGACCGCCGGAACAAGGATCGCGCCGCCAAGCCGGGCGACTAAATCGGGCTAATCCAGATTGGGCCGCAGCCAGCGCTCGGCCACCGCCAGCTCGATCCCGCGCCGGGCGGCATAGTCTTCCAGCTGATCGCGCCCGATCTTTGCGACGCCGAAATAGGACGCTTCGGGATGGGCGAAGTAGAACCCCGACACTGCCGAGGTCGGCAGCATCGCCTGGCTTTCGGTCAGCGTGATCCCGGCGTTTGTCGTCGCGTTCAAAAGCTCGAACAGCATCGGCTTGAGGCTGTGATCGGGGCAGGCGGGATAGCCCGGCGCGGGGCGGATGCCGCGATATTGCTCCTTGATCAACGCCTCATTGGTCAGCTGTTCGCCGGGGGCATAGCCCCACAGCGTGGTTCTAACATGCTGGTGCAGCCGCTCAGCAAAGGCTTCGGCAAAGCGGTCCGCCAGCGCTTTGAGCAGGATATCGTTGTAATCGTCATGGCCCGCCTGAAACCGGGCGAGGTGCGGCTCGATCCCGTGGATGCCCACCGCAAAGCCGCCGAGCCAGTCACCATCGGGATCGATGAAATCGGCGAGGCAGTAATTCGCACGATCTCTGCTCTTGCGGATCTGCTGGCGCAGGAAGGGCAGCAGGATCGGAGCGTCGGGACCTTCCAGGTGGATAACGACATCGTCTTCCTCACGCGCGCAGGGCCAGAACCCGACCACGCCCTTGGCGGTCAGCCATTGCTCACCCACGATCTGATCGAGCATCGCCTGCGCATCGGCATAAAGCCCGCGGGCGCTTTCGCCGACGACTTCATCATCGAGGATAGCGGGGAAGTTTCCGGCCAGCTCCCACGCGCGGAAGAACGGGGTCCAGTCGATGCAACTCCGCAAATCGGCCAGATCCCATGCCGGGAAACTGTGGATTCCGGGCTGTTCCGGCGGCATCACCTTGTCGCTCATGTCAGCCTTGAAGCTGTTGGCGCGGGCGTCTTCCAGACTGAGGAGGATCGAAGCTTGCTTGCCGGCGCGGACATCGCGGACGTGTTGATAGTCCGCTGCGGTCGCCGCCACAAAGGCGTCACGCTGGGTGTCGGACAGCAGCTGGCTGGCGACCCCGACTGCGCGTGAGGCATCAAGCACATGGATCACCGGGCCTGTATAGGCCGGCTCGATCCGCAGCGCGGTGTGAACCTTGCTGGTGGTTGCCCCGCCGATCAGCAGCGGGATAGTGAAACCGGCGCGCTGCATTTCCTCGGCCACAGTAACCATCTCGTCGAGCGAAGGCGTGATCAGCCCCGACAGGCCGATGATATCCGCGTCCTGTTCGCGCGCGGTCTCGAGGATCTTGCTCCACGGCACCATCACCCCCAGATCGATCACCTCATAACCATTGCACTGCAGGACCACGCCGACGATGTTCTTGCCGATATCGTGGACATCGCCCTTGACTGTCGCCATCACGATCTTGCCCTTGGGCCGCGCGCCAACTTCCTTGGCCGCCTCGATGAACGGGATCAGGTGAGCGACCGCCTTTTTCATAACGCGGGCGGATTTGACCACTTGCGGCAGGAACATCTTGCCCGCCCCGAACAGATCGCCGACCGTGTTCATGCCCGCCATCAGCGGCCCTTCGATCACTTCGATCGGGCGGGGATAGAGCTGGCGGGCTTCCTCCGTATCGGCCACGACATGGGCGTCGATCCCGCGCACCAGCGCATGTTCGATCCGCCGCACCACGTCCCAGCTGCGCCATTCTTCGGCGGCCTTTTCGGCGGCGACATCCTTGCCCTTATAGCTTTCGGCCAGCGCAATCAGCCGTTCGGTCGAAGTCTCCTCGCCCTCGACCGATGGGCGGCGGTGGAGGATCACATCCTCGCAGGCCTCACGCAAAGCCGGGTCGATCTGGTCATAGATATCGAGTTGCCCGGCGTTGACGATCGCCATGTCCATCCCGGCGGGGATCGCGTGAAAGAGGAACACGCTGTGCATCGCCCGGCGGACGATTTCATTGCCGCGGAAGCTGAACGAGAGGTTGGACAGCCCGCCCGAGATATGGACGTGCGGGCAATTGGCTTTTATCTCCGCGCAAGCCTCGATGAAATCAAGGGCATAGCGGTCATGGTCCTCGATCCCGGTCGCTACCGCAAACACGTTGGGATCGAAGATGATGTCTTCGGGCAGGAAGCCGATCCCGGTGAGCAGCGCATAAGCGCGCGAGCAGATCTCGACCTTGCGGGCCTTGGTATCGGCCTGGCCTTGCTCGTCGAAGGCCATCACCACCACCGCTGCGCCATAGGCCATGCATTTGCGGGCGTGTTCAAGGAACTGGGCCTCGCCCTCTTTCATGCTGATCGAATTGACGATCGGCTTGCCGGGTACGCATTTGAGGCCTGCCTCGATCACGTCCCATTTGGAACTGTCGATCATCACCGGCACCCGGGCGATATCAGGTTCAGCGGCGATCAGCTTGAGAAAAGTGGTCATGGCGTGGACCGCATCGAGCAGCCCTTCATCCATGTTGACGTCGATGATCTGCGCGCCGTTCTCAACCTGCTGGCGCGCGACTTCGACCGCCTTGGCATAGTCATCTGCCAGGACCAGCTTCTTGAATGCGGCGCTGCCGGTAACATTGGTGCGCTCGCCGATGTTGACGAAGCGGGCAGAGGATGGGGCCGATGTCATGATTTTTTCCGGGAACAGAAGGTCAGGCGGTGAGTGGTCGGGCTAGCACCAAATCGTCGTATTGCTTGCCTCCGACATTAAACTGACGCGTGGCAATCGGAGAAAATCCCTGCTTGCGATAGAATGCAATGGCCCGTGCATTATGGGCGTAAACGCCCAGTAATATGCGGGCATGGCCGCTGCAGGCAACGAGCGCAGCGGCTAGAAGCGCGGCTCCGATGCCGCTGCCATGAAATCGTGAAAGAGCATAAATGCGCTTCAGTTCGATATCACCATCGCGCGCAGCATCAAGTTCGGGTGGGGCAACCAGGGCATAGCCGACCGCAGCCTGGCCAGGTTCAGCCTCGGCTAGCCACACCTGCGCAGTTTTGGCAAAAAGCGTGCGATAGCTCTCCTCGCTGTGTTGCGAAGCGCAATGCGCGACGATCGCCGGACCGTCGAGAATACCGGCAAATGTTTCGAGGAAAGTAGCCGCACCAACCAGCGCGAGTGCTGGTGTGTCGGGGACAGCCGCCTGCCGGATGCGCCATGATGCGGGATCGACCATCTGACTCATGCCGCCATCACGAATGGTTCGAGCCCGGCGAGCCGGGTCAGCGGATCGGGCTGCGGCAGGCGGCGCGGCGGCAGGCCGTGCGCCGCATCGGCGATCGCGGCGATATGGGCAGGCGTCGACCCGCAGCAGCCGCCCAGAATATTGACCTGCCCGGCCTCGGCCCATTCGCGCAGGAACCCGGCGGTCTCCTCGGGCAGTTCGTCATATTCGCCCAGCTCGTTGGGGAGGCCGGCGTTGGGATAGACCATGATCAGCGTATCAGCGATTTGGCTGAGCGAGCGGACATGCGGGCGCAGCTGGGTGGCGCCGAAGCTGCAGTTAAGCCCGATGGTGACCGGATTGGCATGGCGTACCGCGTACCAGAAGGCCTCCACGGTGTGACCCGAGAGGTTGCGGCCCGAAAGATCAGTCAGGGTCATCGACAGCATGATCGGCACATCGCGGCCCAGCTCTGCCTCAAGCTGCTTGATCGCCATGATCGCGGCCTTGGCGTTGAGCGTATCAAACACCGTTTCCACCAAAATGAAATCAGCCCCGCCTTCGATCAGCGCGGCGGCCTGCTCGTGATAGACCTGGGTCAGGAAATCCCAGTCGATCTCGCGGTAGCCCGGATCATTGACATCGGGCGAGAGCGAGAGGGTTTTGTTGGTCGGGCCGATGGCACCTGCGACAAACCGGGGGCGGCCATCCTGCTGCTGAAATTCATCGGCCACCCGGCGGGCCAGCCGCGCGGATTCAAGGTTGATCTCGCGCACCAGATGCTCCGCCGCATAATCGGCCTGGCTGATCCGGTTGGCCGAAAAAGTGTTGGTTTCGGCAATATCGGCGCCCGCTGCAAAATAGGCGCGGTGAATCGCTTCGGGAATTTCGGGCTTGGTCAGGGCCAAAATGTCATTGTTACCCTTCTGATCCTTGGCCAGACCCAGCTTTCCGGCAAAATCTGCCTCGGACAGCTTGCAGTTCTGGATCTCGGTGCCGAATGCACCATCGGTGATCAGGATCCGCTTGGCTGCTTCGGCCAGGAAAATCTCGCGGGCGGTCATATCTGGTCCTCCGTTGCTCGCATGCCCAGCAGGTGGCAGATCGCATAGGCCTGCTCGGCCCGGTTGAGCGTGTAAAAATGAAAGTCGCGCACCCCTCCTGCATAAAGCCTGCGGCAAAAGTCAGCCGCTACGGTTGCGGCGACCAGCGCGCGCGGGCCGGGGCGATCGTCCAGCCCCTCGAACATCGCCTCCATCCATGGCGGGATGGCGGTATTGGCCGCCATCCGGCGGATCGCGGCAAAGCTGGTCACCGGCATGATCCCGGGCAGGATCGGTGCGGTGATCCCGGCGGCAAGTGCCTTGTCGAGGAACCGGAAATAGGCCCCGGTTGAAAAGAAGAACTGGGTGATCGCCTGGGTCGCCCCGGCATCAAGCTTGCGCTTGAGGTTGTCGAGATCAGACTCTGCGCTGGCGGCCTCGGGGTGGACTTCGGGATAGGCGGCGACCGAGATTTCGAAGTTGTGACTGGCCGTGAGGCCCGCAACCAGCTCGGCCGCGCTGGCATAGCCCTCAGGATGCGCGACGAAGCCGGTATCGCTCGGTGGTGGATCGCCGCGCAGGGCAACGATGTGGCGGACCCCGGCGCTCCAGTATTGATCGGCAATTTCGGCAATTTCGGCCTTGCTGGCGGCAACGCAGGTCAGGTGCGCGGCGGGGACCAGGCCGGTCTCATTGATGATCCGCGATACGGTGGCATGGGTGCGTTCGCGGGTCGATCCGCCAGCGCCATAGGTCACCGAAACGAACCGGGGCGCGAGCGGGGCGAGCTCGGTGATCGCTTCCCACAGCTGCGCATCCATCTTTTCCGTTTTGGGGGGAAAAAACTCAAACGAGACCGAGAAATCACCCGGCAGTCCGGCAAACGGCGGCGGTTCCGCTACAATCATCTGGTCAGCGCCTTTCGGGCTTTGGCGGGAATGGTCCGGGCGGGGCTGATGCGTGCAGGGCTCATGCGGGCAGGGCTGGCACTGCGCAGCGCGGCCCAGATTTTGACAGTGAGTTGCTTGCCAGGCAGCGCCACCGCCGGCTGGGCGATAAAGCCAGCCTCGGTCAGCAGCGCCAGCATCTGCTCGTCCGAAAAGCCGAGCCGGGCATGAGCATGGGCGCTGCGCAGCTCTTCGCGGTCATGCGCGGCGAAATCGGCGATCACGATTTGCCCGCCGGGCCGCGTGACGCGCGCGACTTCGGCCAGAACCGCCTCGGGCTCCTGCGCATAATGCAGCACCTGGTGGAACAAGACCGTATCGAACGCGGCATCGGCAAACGGCAGTGCGGCGAAATCGCCAGGCACCAATTCGATACTGTCAGCGGGCAAGTGTTGCAGGCGGGCGCGGGCGATGCGCAGCATCTCCGGGCTTTTGTCGAAGGCAATCACGCGGTCAGCGCGCGGTGCGAACAGCTCGGCCATCCGCCCCGTGCCGGTGCCAACATCGAGCAGCGCACCAAGATTGTTCTCGCCCAGCGCGCGGGCCAGCGCGGCCTCAACCAGATCGTCCGGGCTGTGGAGGCTGCGCAAGCTGTCCCATTCTTCGGCGTGGCGGGCAAAATAGGTCTCCGCGCTGGATTCGCGCGCGGCCCGGATTGCAGCAAGGTGGCGGCGATCCTCACCGCAGCGCGCGGCAAAGCCGGCGTCATAGCGCTCCGCCAGTTCGAGCAGACGGGCAGCAGCAGCGCCCAGCGGCGGGGCACGGTCTTCCTGGATCGCGCTGCGCAGGAACACCCAGCTGCCTTCCTTGCGGCGCTCAGCCAGGCCGGCATCGCACAGGATCCTAATATGGCGCGAAACCCGCGGCTGGCTTTGCCCGAGCACTTGCGCGAGTTCGCCGACCGCCAGCTCCATCGCGCTGAGCAGCCGCATGATCCGCAGCCGGGTGCTATCAGCCAGTGCGCCAAGGAGAGGATTAATCCGCATTCAGCTACATATAAAGAAATCTTTATATGATATCAAGGGCGGTAATTCTTGCGCTATGCGGCTGGAATGGGGGGAAATCCCGTCCAGCGCATTTGCACGGCGGTGGCGGCTGGGTTAGGATCGTATAGTATGCAGCCGGATTTACTGCTGCCACCGTCCACTTGCTGATTTGAGAGGCTTTCGCATGAAGAAGTTCGCTTATCCCGCATTTGCCGCCGCTGCTGCGCTGGCGCTGTCAGCTTGCGGCAGTTCCGACAGCGCGAATGAAGAATCCGCGCCGGATAATGTCGAGATGCCGGCCGAAGAGGCGATGGGCAACGTCGAGGCTACGCCTGCCGCCGATGCGTCGGCTGCCACCAGCGATGCTGCTGCCGCAGCATCGGCAGCTGCGACTGAAGCACCTTCCGATGCGGCCAAGGCTGCCGAAAAGGCGACAGCGGCGGCCGAAAAGAAGCTGTAATTAGGCGTCTTTCTGTGATTATGCCGAAATTCGCCAGCCTTGCCGTTTTCATGCTCGTCCTCGCTGGCTGCAGCAAGGAGGACAATGATCCCGGTCTGGGCGGGGTGACGGTGGATGAGGCTCGCGCATTGGATGAAGCGGCTGAGATGACCGTGGCACAGCAGCTGCCTCCCGAGGCAATTTCGCCACTTAGCCAATCCACCCCGGCTGCCAGTGATTCCGCCAAATCACCGACAAAGACCGGCGGTTGATTTTCGTGCCCGCTTTCGTCATGACAGTTTAATCGAGCGATTAAACCAATGGAGCTGGCAGTATGGGCATCCTGGACGGCAAGGCAGTTGTGATTACCGGCGCTGGCCGCGGGATCGGGCGCGAGATTGCCCTACTCTGCGCGCGCGAAGGGGCGAGCGTGGTGGTCAATGATCCGGGGGTGGCGCAAGCGGGCGATGGCGGCGATGCCAGCCCTGCCGATAGCACCGTGGCCGATATTATCGCGGCGGGGGGCAAGGCTTGGGCCAACTTCGCCAATGTCGCCGACCCCAAGGCGGCAGCCTCGATCATCGAGGATGCGGTCCAGCGCTTCGGGCGGATCGACGCGGTGGTCAACAACGCCGGGATCCTGCGCGATGCGATCTGGCACAAGCTGAGCTATGAGGACTGGACCAGCGTCATCGATGTCAATCTGACCGGCGCCTTCAACGTCTCAAAGGCGGCCACGCCCTATTTTCGCGATCAGCAATCGGGCAGCTTCATCCACTTCACTTCGACCAGCGGACTGATCGGCAATATCGGCCAGGCCAATTATTCCGCCGCCAAGCTGGGGCTGGTGGCGCTGTCGCAGTCGATCGCGCTGGATATGGCGCGCGCCGGTGTGCGCTCCAACTGTATCGCGCCGTTTGCGTGGAGCCGGATGACCGCCTCGATCCCCGCCGAAACGCCGGATCAAAAAGCGCGGGTCGAGCGGCTGAAGGCGATGAGCGCCGACAAGATCGCGCCGCTGGTGGCATTTCTGGCATCGGACGCAGCTCACGAGGTCAACAACCAGGTCTTCTCGGTCCGCAAGAACGAGATCGTGCTGTTTTCCAAACCGCGTCCTCTCCGCTCGATGACCAAGGCCGAGGGCTGGACCGCGCAATCGATCGCTGACGAGCTGATCCCGGCGTTCCGCGCCAGCTTTGCGCGCGCCGATGAAGTCACCGCCGATGTTTTTCCCTACGATCCGATCTGAGGAACTGGAGCAATGGCTGATACCGGAATGGACGCTGATGTTTTTGACCAGTTCATCGAACAGCTCCACCGCTATGTCCGCGAGCGGCTGATCCCGGCGGAACAGCAGATCCTCGAGACCGATCTGATCCCCGACGAGATCCTGGCTGAAATGCGCGAGATGGGCCTGTTCGGCCTGACTATTCCGGAACAGTTTGGCGGCGCGGGGATGAATATCAGCCAGTATATCCGCACGATCCGCGAGCTGTCTTATGCGATGCCTTGCTTTCGCTCGATCACCTCGATCAATATCGGGATGGTCTGTTCCGCGCTCAAAAACGGCGGCACCGCAGAACAACAGGCACAGTGGCTCCCGCGGCTGGCTGCCGGAGACATTGCCAGCTTCGGGCTGACCGAGCCAGGTTCTGGCTCAGACTCAGCGGCAATGCAGACCACCGCGACCCGTTCAGGCAATGGCTATGTGCTGAGCGGGACCAAGCGCTACATCACCAATGCCCCCTTCGCCAAGGTGGCGTTGATCATGGCGCGGACCAACAGGGAAGCCCTGCCCCGGAACGCCCATGTCTCGGCCTTCATGGTGCCGATGGACACGCCGGGCATCTCGGTCGGAAAATCGGACAGGAAGATGGGCCAGGCCGGCAGCCACATCGCCGATATCGTGATGGACAATGTCTATGTGCCAGGCGAAGCTCTGCTGGGCGGCGAGGAAGGCAAGGGCTTTGTCACCGCGATGCAGAGCCTCGATAATGGCCGCCTTTCGGTTGGCGCAGCTGCGGCTGGATACGCGCGCCGCGCGCTTGATTCGGCGCTGCGCTATGCCAATGAACGCAAGGCCTTTGGCGAACCGATCGCCAACTTCCAGTTGATCCAGCAGATGCTCGCCGAAAGCGATATCGAGATCTACGCAGCAGAATGTATGCTGGAAGACGCTGCCCGGCGTGCAGATAGCGGCGAAAAAGTGCTGCGGCAGGCCGCTGCCGCCAAGGT
>JANMKT010000112.1:0-15405 GCA_031372185.1 Novosphingobium sp. | reverse complement strand
ACTGTCGGCGGCGAGACCAATTTCCACAAGGCCTATGACGGCAATATCCTGGTCAACGCGATGACCGTGGGGGTCGCCGATCAGGACAGGATTTTCTATTCGGCCGCCACCGGCCTCGGCAATCCGATCGTCTATGTCGGCTCAAAAACCGGACGCGACGGGATCCACGGCGCAACCATGGCCAGCGCCGACTTCGAGGAAGATTCCGAAGCCAAGCGCCCGACCGTGCAGGTTGGCGATCCGTTTACCGAAAAGCTGCTGATCGAGGCCTGCCTCGAACTGATGGCGACCGATGCGATTGTCGCCATTCAGGACATGGGCGCGGCGGGGTTGACCTCGTCCAGTGTTGAAATGGCCTCCAAGGGCGGCGCAGGCATCAAGCTCAACATGAACATGGTGCCATGCCGCGAAGAGCATATGACGCCGTATGAGATGATGCTGAGCGAGAGCCAGGAGCGGATGCTGATGGTGCTCAAGCCCGGCAAGGAGCCGATGGCCGAGGCGATCTTCCGCAAATGGGAGCTGGACTTCGCGGTGATCGGCGAAGTCACGGACACGGGCCACATGGTGCTGGAATTTGACGGTGAAGTGGTGTGCGATATTCCGCTCGGTCCGCTGGCCGATGATGCGCCGATGTATGACCGGCCCTATGCTTCCAAGGAGGAATACAAGGTCTGGGCCAATGTCGCGCCGCTGGGCGATATTCCCGAAAGCACCGACATTGGCGCCGATTTGCTCAAGCTGATGGCCTGCCCTGACCTCGCCTCGCGCCGCTGGATCTGGGAGCAGTATGACAGCCAGGTTGGCGCGGATACGATGCAGAAATCGGGCGGCGACGCGGCGGTGGTCCGCATCCACGGCACCCAAAAGGCGCTCGCGATGAGCACCGATTGCACGCCCCGCTATTGCTATGCCGATCCCTATGAGGGCGGCAAGCAGGCGGTGGCCGAATGCTACCGGAATTTGAGCGCGGTCGGCGCAACCCCACTGGCGATCACCAACTGTTTGAACTTTGCCAACCCGCAGCGGCCCGAGATCATGGCGCAGATTGTCGGGTGTCTGGAGGGCATGGGTGATGCCTGCCGGGCGCTGGATTTCCCGATCGTGAGCGGGAATGTGTCGCTGTATAACGAGAGCAAGGCGACGGGCGGTGGCAGCGCGATTTTGCCGGCACCGGCGATTGGCGGCGTCGGCCTGATGCAAGACCATGAGAAGATGGCGACGATCGGGTTCAAGGCTGAGGGCAATCTGCTTTTCATTCTGTCCGATGGAGAGCTATTGCCCGGGCTGCATTGCACAGGGCATCTTGGACAATCACTTTGGTTACGAGAGATCGCTGGACGAGAAGACGGGTCGGCACCGACTGTCGATCTTGAGTATGAGCGGCGCACCGGGGAGTTCGTTCGAGCTGCAATTGAATCGGGCCTAGCCCTTGCAGTCCATGACATTTCTGACGGTGGGGTGCTTGTCGCCGCAACCGAAATGGCCTTGGCTGGCGACCTTGGTCTCGAAGTGGACTGCGACTTTCTGAGCTGCCTCGACCTCCTCTTTGGCGAGGATCAAGCTCGATACCTGATTGAGACTGACGACTATGAGCGGCTTGTTCACGTCGCGAATTCTGCCGGTCTAAGTGCGACATGCTTTGGCAAAGTTGGTGGAAGCGCAATCTCCGAAGAACGCAGGGCCGACGGTATTTCGAGGCTAAACATCCCGCTCACCGCGCTGCGCGAAGCCAGCGACAGCTTCTTCCGCGACTGGATGGAAGCGTAACCCGTCGTCCCCGGCTTGACCGGGGACCGCTGGCCTCATCGATCCGTGGGCGGGATGATGAGGCCAGCGGTCCCGGATCAAGTCCGGGACGACGCAACATCGCCCCGCCCCCACACATCGTCATGCTGAACTCGTTTCAGCACCCATCGCGCCCCAGACCCGAAACAACCCGCAGCGCGCCCCCTCGCCCGAAACTGGGGTGAGTGCTGCGCGTTGATGTGGCGGCGGAGCGAGCGGCGCGATGGGTCCTGAAACGAGTTCAGGATGACGGCGATTTGCGAGGGACCGCCCTAAGCCGCCTTCGTCACCAGCAAATCATAGGGATCAATTCCAGCCGTGCGCCAGGCCTGATGGGCCTGCGTGTAATAGCGCGTGGGAGTGATCCCCAGCTTGGCCCGGGCCTCGTCCACCGGCATCGCCAGCAGTTCGCGGATCGGGGTTTCGACAATCCGCGGGCAGGCTTTGCCGAGCTTTTGGCCTTCGCGAACCGCATGCAGCACCGGGGCATTGCTCTTGATCGTTTTCTTCATGTTCAGGCCGGCCGAATAAGCGATAAACAGATGCGCCGGGCTGGGCTGCTGACTGTAGGTGAAGGCCAGGACACAGGCCTCGCCCAGCGCGTCGCGGCCATAGCCGGTCAGGATGTGGAGCAGATCATGGGTATCGCGCAGGCGGTTGAGATACCATTCGAACTGGTCGCCGAAATGGTAGCGGCCGTTGTTGAACCGCTCGAACTCATCGACCAGACCCTTCGCACTCAGCCCTTCGCGCTCCATGAAATCGCAATAGGCCTGGGCCACGCTGCCTTCGGGCAAGCGGCGCAACGCGGCGTGATCGTCAAGGATCGCGGGCAGATAGGGCTCGCTTGCCCGGATCGCCTGCCCGCGCTCACTGGTCAGGAACGCTTCAGCGGCGGGAGCCATGCCCTTCCACGGCAGCGCTTCGAAGATGTGGAACACCTCTTCGGTGTTTTCCTTGTCCTTGAGCAGCTCGCGGAAATGGCGCCAGGCCTTGAGCGGGCGCAGCACCGGTTTAGGGCGCGCCTCGTTGAACAGCGGCAGGCTGGCAAAATCGGGCGTTGCAGAGACATCACCTAGATCATCGGCGACAAAGGTGGAGACGGGGCTGAGACTGTCCATGCCGCCTCATTGCCATTAACTAACATTAATGTCAATAACTATTGCTAAGCTGAATTCGGCTGCAAGCACCTAACCTGAAACCCACTCACTTTGCGCAATCCCCAGCAGCCGCAACACGCTGGTCAGATCGCCGCGATCGATTGTGCCGTCTGCCGCTGCCCGCGCCTTGGGCTTGGCGTGATAGGCGATGCCATAGGTCGCGGCCTGCAACATCGGGATGTCATTGGCCCCGTCGCCGGTGGCAAGACTTGTCACGCCGTTCAGTCGCTCGGCCTGCGCCAGCAGCACCTGCTGCTTGATCGAACTGTCGACGATTGCGCCAGTCAGCCCCCCGGTAAGCTTACCGTGTTCCACCGCGAGCCGATTGGCGACCACACGCTCAAACCCCAGCTGCTCGGCCACCGGATCGGCGAATTGATGGAAGCCGCCAGTGACCAGCACGGTGTGGCAGCCATGCGCTTTCAGCGTCGCCACCAGCGTCCTGGCGCCGGGCATCGGGGTGATCCGCTGATCGAGGCATTGCTGGATCGCATCCTCACCCAGACCGCCCAGCAGACGGACGCGCATCGACAGCGCCTCGGCGAAATCAAGCTCGCCTTGCATCGCGCGCTTGGTAATTTCGGCGATCTGCGGCTTGATTCCGGCGAAATCGGCCAACTCGTCGATGCACTCCTGCCCGATCATGGTCGAATCCATGTCCGAAACGAACAGCTGCGGCAACAGCGGTGCGTGATCGGTCACTAGCAGGTCGGCGGGGGCAAACGCCTTATCGAGGACTGAACGCAGCGCCGCCGAAGTGCCGCCTTCCGCCTCGAATTGCAGCACCGCCTTATCGTCGCGCCGCGGTTCAGCACGGTGAAGGCGCATCCCTTGCCCCTCAATTTCGCGGATCGCATGTTCGAGATTTGCGGACAGCGCGTCCGGTTCTGCTATCAGCCGGGCAATGAGCACGCAGGGATCCTCTGAATCAATCGCGGCAAAACCGCCGCTCGCGCTAATCGCAGGGCCGACGGCCAGCGGCAAGAGCGATTGCGCGGTGCGGCTGGCGCTGGCTTTGACTAGACGCGGGCACAATCCGGTGGTGATCAATGCCGATAGCGCGCAGGTCTATGCCGATCTGGCGGTGCTGAGCGCGCGTCCAGCGGCAGAGGAAATGCACGGGGTGCCGCATTTGCTGTTCGGAGCATGGGACGGAGCCGAGGCCAGCTCTGCCGCCGATTGGGCTGCCCGGGCGCGCGAGGGTGTAGCAAAGGTCCACGCGGACGGCGGCGTTCCGATCCTGGTTGGCGGCACCGGGCTGTATCTGCGCACGTTGCTCGATGGGATTGCCCCGGTCCCGGCGATCGATCCGGATGTTCGTGCTGCGGTCCGCGCGCTCCCGGTGACTGACGCTTACGGCGCACTCCAGCATGAAGACCCCGAGCGTGCCGCCGCCCTCGCCCCGGCAGATGCCGCGCGGATATCGCGGGCGCTGGAAGTGATCCGTTCAACCAGGCGCAGCATGATTGAATGGCAGCACGAGTTGGCCGGCGGGATTGGTGATGCGGTGACGCTCCACCCGGCAATCCTGCTGCCGCCCCGCGCTGTGCTCTATCCGCGTTGTGACGCCCGGTTTGCCGCGATGCTGGCGGGCGGCGCGATTGAGGAAGTGCAGGCATTGTTGGCGCGCGGGCTGGACCCTTCGCTCCCGGTGATGCGCGCGATTGGCGTGGCCGAGGTTTCGGCCTATCTTGCCGGAACCGCGACGCTGGCCGATACTGAAATGCGTGGAGCCCAGGCGACCCGCAACTATGCCAAGCGGCAATATACGTGGCTGCGGCATCAGCCTCCCGCCGTCTGGCCCCGGATTGAGCAGATTAATTACGAGATAGATGATATTTTCGCATTATTATTGCGCAATTAACGGTTGACACGTTATTTACTGTCTCCTAGAGGCCCCGCAACACTTGCTACGGCAGGATTTGTGCGAGCTGGAGAGGAGACCCGGCATGGTTCACGCCGTGCCGGGTTAATCCTTTCAAGGAGCTGCACATTCGAACTGGAAAGGTTATCACGGTGAGCGACGAGCGCAGCGGCGCCAGCATCCTGGTCGAAAGCCTGGTCCGTCAGGGGGTCGAATTCGTGTTCGGCTATCCCGGCGGTGCGGTGCTGCCGATTTATGACGCACTGTTTAACGACAGCCGCATCCGCCACATCCTGGTCCGCCACGAGGCCGGCGCCGCCCATGCTGCCGAAGGCTATGCCCGCTCCACCGGCAAGCCCGGCGTGGTGTTGGTCACCTCCGGCCCCGGCGCAACCAATGCCGTCACCGGGATAGCCGACGCCTTCATGGATTCGATTCCCTTGGTGATCATCACCGGCCAGGTTGCGACCTCGCTGATCGGCTCAGACGCATTTCAAGAGGCCGATACAGTTGGCATCACGCGTCATTGTACCAAGCATAATTATCTGGTGAAGGACCCTGCCGAACTCGCCACGACCATCGACGAGGCGTTCCAGATCGCCACTCAAGGCCGCCCCGGCCCGGTGCTGATAGATATCCCCAAGGATGTCCAAGTTGCCGTCGCCAGCTTCAGCGATGCACCCCCGCAGCGCCGCAACCGCTATACCCCGCAGCTTGAAGGCAGCAGCCGCGATATCGCCCGCGCGATCGAGCTGATCGCCAACGCCAAGGCGCCGATCTTCTATACCGGCGGCGGGGTGATCAATTCCGGTCCGCGCGCCACCGAGCTGCTGCGCGAGCTGCAAACGCTGACCGGCGCTCCCGTCACCTCGACGCTGATGGGCCTTGGCGCCTTCCCCGCTGATCACGCCGACTGGCTGGGAATGCTGGGGATGCACGGCACCTATGAAGCCAATATGGCGATGAACCGCGCCGATGTGATGGTCTGCATCGGCGCGCGGTTCGATGACCGGGTGACGGGGCGGCTCGATGCCTTTTCGCCCAACTCAACCAAGATTCACATCGATATCGATCGCAGCTCGATCAACAAGACGGTCCGGGTCGATCTGCCGATCGTCGGCGATTGTGCCCGCGTCCTCGAACAGCTGATCGCGGCATGGAGCGGCCGCAAGGCGCAGGATCTGACTGAGTGGAAAGCCCGGATCAACGGCTGGCGCGCGCGTGACAGTCTGGCCTACCCCGCCAACGAAGAGGCGATCATGCCGCAGCTGGCGGTCGAGCGGCTGTATGCGCTGACCAAATCGCGCGATCCGATCATCGCCACCGAAGTTGGCCAGCACCAGATGTGGGCGGCGCAGTATTTCCCGTTCTTCGCGCCCAACAAGTGGCTGACCTCGGGCGGGCTTGGCACGATGGGCTATGGGCTTCCGGCGGCGATCGGCGCGCAGCTGGGTAATCCGGAAGCGCTGGTGATCGACATTGCCGGCGATGCCTCGATCCAGATGAACATCCAGGAACTCGGCACCGCGACCCAATACCGCCTGCCGGTCAAGATCTTCATCCTCAACAATGAATGGATGGGGATGGTCCGCCAGTGGCAGGAACTGACCTATGAAAGCCGTTATTCGAACTCCTATTCGGACAGCCTGCCCGATTTCGTCAAGCTGGCCGAAGCTTACGGCTGGAAGGGCATCCGCATTTCCAGCGAGGCTGATCTCGATACCGGCATCCAGGCGATGATCGATCACGATGGCCCGGTGATCGTCGATTGCCGCGTCACCAAGGACGCCAATTGTTATCCGATGATCCCATCGGGCGCGGCGCATACCGACATGATCCTTTATGGCGATAACGTCGCCGGGACCATGGATGATGAAGCCAAGGCGCTGGTGTGATGATGGGCTTGCACTTCAAGCCCCTACCCTTCAGGGGAGGGGCAGTGAGACTTGGGTCTGCGCAGCAGGCCTTAGTCGCAGCGGGGTGGGGCCTGACCCCAAGCGCCACCTTGCGAGGGAGGATGGGCCCCACCCCCAACCCCTCCCCTGAAGGGGAGGGGAGCTTAAGATGATGAAGATCAAAACCAAGGCGTCCGAACGCCACGTGCTGACCATCACGGTCGACAATGAGGCGGGTATCCTCGCCAAGATCGCCGGGCTGTTCACCGCGCGCGGCTATAATATCGACAGCCTGACGGTGGCCGATATTTCGGAGAACCACTCGATCAGCCGGATCACTATCGTTACCCATGGTCCGCCCGAGGTGATTGACCAGATCCATGCCCAGCTGGAACGGCTGGTCCCGGTCCACAAGGTGATCGACCTGACCGAGCTTGGCGAACATGTCGAGCGCGAGCTGGCGCTGGTCAAGGTGGCCGGCACCGGCGACGCCAGAGTCGAGGCGCTGCGGCTGGCCGATGTGTTCCGCGCCAAGGTGATCGATACCACTACATCGAGCTTCATCTTCGAGCTGACCGGCGACCCCGGCAAGCTCGACCGCTTCATCGCCCTGATGCGCGAGCTGGGGCTGGTCGAGGTTGGCCGCACCGGCGTCGTCGGAATGATGCGCGGGGCGGAAACTGCGTAACGTCATCCCGGGCTTGACCCGGGATCGCTGGCCTCATCCTTCCGCCGTGGCATCGATGAGGCCAGCGCTCCCCGGTCGAGCCGGGGACGACGGACAAATTCAACTGCCTCGCCTCGCGGGGCACGATATCGAGAGCAAGGAACTTACACATGAAAGTTTACTACGACGCCGATGCCGATCTCAATCTGGTCACCGGCAAGAAGATCGCGATCCTCGGCTATGGCAGCCAGGGCCACGCCCACGCGCAGAATTTGCGCGACAGCGGCATCAAGGAGGTGGCGATCGCGCTGCGTCCAGGCTCGGCCAGCGCCAAAAAGGCGGAAAGCGCGGGCTTCAAAGTCCTTGCCAACAAGGAAGCGGCCAAGTGGGCTGACATCCTGATGATCCTCGCCCCTGACGAGCATCAAGCCGCGATCTGGGCCGATGACATTGCCGGCAATCTCCGCCCCGGCGCGGCGCTGGCCTTCGCCCACGGCCTCAACATCCACTTCGGCCTGATCGAAGCCCCGACTGACATCGACATCATCATGATCGCCCCCAAAGGCCCAGGCCACACGGTGCGCAGCGAATACGTCAAGGGCGGCGGTGTGCCGTGCCTGATCGCGGTCCACCAGGACGCCACCGGCAACGCCCATGATGTCGCGCTGGCCTATGCCAGCGGCGTTGGCGGCGGGCGCAGCGGGATCATCGAAACCAATTTCAAGGAAGAGTGTGAAACCGATCTGTTCGGCGAACAGGCGGTGCTCTGCGGCGGGATCACCCATCTGATCCAGGCCGGGTTCGAGGTGCTGGTCGAGGCTGGATACGCCCCCGAAATGGCCTATTTCGAATGCCTCCACGAAACCAAGCTGATCGTCGATCTGCTCTATGAAGGCGGCATCGCCAACATGCGCTATTCGATCAGCAACACCGCCGAATATGGCGACATCACCACCGGGCCGCGGATCATCACCGCCGAAACCAAGGCCGAGATGAAGCGCGTGCTGGCCGACATCACGAGCGGCCGGTTCGTGAAGAACTTCGTCCTCGACAACCGCGCCGGCCAGCCTGAACTGAAAGCCGCCCGCAAGGCTGCCGAGGCCCACCCGATCGAGAAGACCGGTGCGCAACTGCGCGCAATGATGCCGTGGATCGGCGCCAACAAGCTGGTCGATCAGGCGAAGAACTGAGTAACCACGTCGTCCCCGGCTTGACCGGGGACCGCTGGCCTCGTCGACGCAAGGGCGGAATGATGAGGCCAGCGGTCCCGGATCAAGTCCGGGACGACGCCTACCGCATCAGTCCAAACGCGGTCCGCAATTCGCGCACAAACGCCTCGGGCTGTTCCCACGCGGCAAAATGCCCGCCTTTGTCCAGCTCGCCCCAATGGACGATGCTCCTGTAATCGCGCTCGGCCCATTTGCGCGGGGTCGGCAGGATTTCCCTGGGGAAGGCGCTCACCGCCACCGGCAGGGTAATCTCCATCGGGGCAAAACTGCTGAAGCTTTCCCAGTAAAGCCGTGCCGATGAAGCACCGCTGGCGGGCAGCCAGTAGAGCATGATATTGTCGAGCATCGCATCGCGGCTCAGCGCATCCTCGGGCGCGCCCGCATTATCGGCCCCGCCTTTGTCAGTCCACGCCCACATCTTTTCATAGATCCAGCCCGCCAGCCCGACCGGACTATCGACCAGCCCGTAACCCACCGTCTGCGGCCGGGTGCGCTGCTGGGTGGAATAGCCCGAATCCCACTCCTGATAATATTTGAGCGCCAGCATCGCCTTCAACTCGCCCGGTTCGGGATTGGCGAGGTCTTCGGGCAAAGGCCGCCCGATCGGCATGTTGAGGTGGATGCCCGCGCAGCCCGCCACATTCTGCGCCCCGATCGACGAGGTCACCACACTGCCCCAATCCCCGCCCTGCGCCAGCCAGCGATCATAGCCCAGCCGCGCCATCAGCTCACCCCAGACGCGGGCGATCTTCTCCACCCCCCAGCCGGTCGCACTCGGCTTGCCCGACCAGCCGAACCCGGGCAGCGACGGCACCACCAGATGAAACGCATCCTCCGCCCGACCGCCATGCGCGCATGGATTGGTCAGCGGCTCGATCACCCCCATGAATTCGATCACCGACCCCGGCCAGCCATGCGTCATGATCAGCGGCGTGGCATTTTCATGGGGCGAGCGGATATGGAGGAAGTGGATGTCGAGCCCGTCGATTTCTGTGATGAACTGCCCCAGCGAATTAAGCCGCGCCTCACACCGACGCCAGTCATAGCCATGCCGCCAATAGGCGACAAAATCCTGCAAAGCGGCCAGCGGCACGCCCTGCGACCAGTCGCTGACAGCCTCGCGCTCCGGCCAGCGGGTGTTGTCGAGCCGGGTGTTGAGGTCGTCCAGCTGGGATGCCGGGATGGCGAGGGTGAAGGGGCGGATTTGGGTCATGGGGTGGAGCCTATACCTGCCGCAACTCTTCAATGAAGTTTTCCAATACGGCATTCAGATCATCGAACTTTGGATGCTTGCCAAAATGGCGAATCAAATCGGCTGCAATAACACTAATGGATTTGGCGTCTCCGCTTGATGCAACTGCCCATTTGCGGCCAGGGTGAAATGTGTCCCAAGGTGATCGCCTGTTTCCGCGGGTCTTCGCATCGTCACCATGCTTGCCCAGCCCATAGAGAATGTTGGTTTCGCCGTTCCAAATCGGTCGGAAAAGGTGAATCAGATAGTCCTCTGCGGCTGTCTCCCAACCACTTTGCACCACGAGTGATCGAAAATCGAAATCCGCCAACGAAAGAGTGGTTGTCGCCTTCGCAATATTTTTTGCGTGTTCAGTCAATCGGGTGCAAAGTTTTGCGCCTTGCTCGAGCGGCGTTCGCGCATTGCTGGCAGCGGGTGATGCTCTACCGACATAGATAGGCGTTTCAGCACCACTGATAGGTTGATAGGCCTCAAATTCGCCGCGATAATAGATTGCGTATACGCCAGATCCATAGAAACGAGGCACTTCAGACAAAGGATGTCGTGTTTGGGCAACCAAAGCTAACGCAACGAAACGCCCAACAACTTTCGGATTGCTTGGGTCGAAAACCGCAGTCGGTTGCCTGATTGGATCAAGTGCCCCAAGAAGCTTTCTGAGTTCCTCAATGACGCCTCGGATTTCCGCTTCAAGCGCCTTTCGCTTGGGCGCTGTTAACGGGGCAGCGGAAGCCCGAGTTGTCAATCGGGCAAGAGTTTCCTGCAATTCAGGAATTGGCAAAGGAACATTCTTTGACGCTGTGCTCATGCGGCTTCCTGCAAACATCTGGCAACGTTTTGACCAATGACTCGCGCCAATTCAACCGGCACAGCATTGCCAAGCTGGCGCATAGATTCAGTCCATGAGCCATGGAACTGGAACGCGTCAGGAAACGTCTGCAATCGAGCACTTTCCCGGACACTGAAATAGCGAACTGTGCCATCAGGTCGCGCCAGCATATTCTCGCCACCGGGCACACCGTGAACTCCGGCCTTTAAAGTTTTGGCGGGTTCATCAAGCGGGCTGCCAGTATGACCGGCATACGAGCGCGCACCCGGTTGGAAACGATGGTTTGAGAATTTCTTCATGGCATCAGGGTGTAATTCAGGATCGGGAATATCGGCCAGCGCGTCTCGTACGGTTTGCCATGGCGCAGACAAAGGTTTTTCGAGAAGTCGCAAGCCCCGATCATGCAGACGGACGTCCATTGAACGATTGGCCCGAGTTACCCGGTGACGATCCCAATATGTCAAATCCCGTGCCTGATCCCACAGTAAGGCATCAAAAGAGTGCGTTTCGTCCGGGAAGGACCATTCAACGGCTAGGTCTTCACGAAATCCGACAAAGACGACCCGCTCTCGCTTTTGCGGCACACCGTAATTGGCGGCATTGAGTACCCTGTACACAACGTTGTAGTGCAAGCCGCAACGCGCGCCGGAGGTATGGTGCTGCTCCAGCCGCGCCAAATGGTGATGCCAGTGTTCATCGCCACAGCGAACAATATCAGGGTAGCTCAATTGGTGCACGATATAGGCCAGATAAGTAGCAAAGCTGGCGCGGGTCAGCCCTTTCACGTTCTCGAAAATAAATCCTCGCGGCTTGGTTTCACGAACAACCCGTACAGCCTCCGACCACATGTCGCGGTCATCTGCGTTAGCACGATGCTTGCCGCCCATTGAGAAGGGCTGACAGGGAGGACCGCCACTGACCAGATCAATCCGGCCTTCATAAGGTCGAAAATCGAGATTACGCACGTCCCCCTCAATAGGCAGCGGCCAATTGCGTATCGGACTCTTCGCGGTGAACCGATTTTCCCGGATGGTGTCACAGCACCAGCGATCCCATTCGACGATTTTTATCGGCTTGAAGCCAGCCTTGCTGATGCCCATCCCCAAACCGCCAGCACCAGCAAAGAGTTCAATCGCTCGCATAATTATCGCTCCTTGTTCTTTACCTGTTCTATTGTGCAAATCATGGATGCACAAGCGGCGAAGGCCTGACTAGGGGAATTATGAACCACATTTGCATGACAAAGCACCCAGAACCATTTTCCTACATCCCCCCGCCCTGCCACACTCACCGTCATGCAAAGCCCACCCCGCCCAGATGAGCTTCCCGCTCTCCCTCCCCACCCCGCCCAAGCCGCGCCGCAAGCGCGGCTTTTGTGTGTCTGGGGTGGGAAGTATTCGGGGGTTTCCATGCGCCACTGGCGTGAAGTTTGTGAAGTTTGGGCGGGGCGGGCCTATCGCATTTGCGCCAAAACTTGCTTCATTCGTCACCCTGAACTCGTTTCAGGGCCCATCAAGCCGCACAGCCAGTGCCAGCATGCGTAGTGAAACTACGCCAGCCAGCCCGGAATTACGAGCGACGGTACATGGTGAGAAATGGGCCCTGAAACGAGTTCAGGGTGACGAAGCACGGGCTATTTCTAGATGCGATTGCCCTCCCATGAAGAGGAGGGGCTTTGGGTTCACCCTCTTTACAACCCCCGCCTCACGCATCATAGGATTGCGTCATGTTCCGCGAACTAGGCCTAACCCTACGACTTATCCGCCCTTGGGCGTGAGTTGGCGTGCCTTGCCTCGGTGCGCTGCGGCGCTCAGGGGAAGTCTAGCCGACCGACAGTCTGACCAGCCAAGTTTCCGGAAATTACCATCATGACCATGCTCACCAACCCCGCAGCCAAGTACCACCCCTTCCCTGTCATCAACCTGCCCGATCGGCAGTGGCCTTCGCGCGTGATCGAAAAAGCGCCGCGCTGGCTATCGACCGATCTGCGCGATGGCAATCAGGCGCTGATCGAGCCGATGGGCGCGGAAAAGAAGACCCGGTTTTTCGATCTGCTGGTAAAAATCGGCGCCAAGGAGATCGAGGTCGGCTTTCCCGCCTCGGGCGCGACCGATTTTGACTATATCGCCGAGCTGGTCCGCTCGGGCCGGGTGCCGGATGATGTGACGGTGCAGGTGCTGACCCAATCGCGCCGCGATCTGATCGAGACGTCGTTTGCCAGCCTTGAAGGCAGCCCGCGCGCGATCGTCCATCTGTATAATGCGGTGTCGCCCGCATGGCGGCGGATCGTGTTCGGAATGTCGCAAGAACAGGTCAAGCAGATCGCCATCGACGGTGCCAAGGTGATGCGGGATCAGGCGGCGAAATACCCCGGGACCGACTGGCATTTCGAATATTCGCCCGAAACATTCTCCACCGCCGAGGTCGAATTCTCGGTCGAGGTTTGTGCAGCGGTGATGGAGGTGCTTGCACCCACCCCCGATCATCCGATCATTTTCAACCTGCCCGCGACAGTCGAATGCGCGATGCCCAATATCTATGCCGATCAGATCGAACTGTTTGGGCGGATGATCCCGGGCCGTGACAGCGTGGTGATATCGCTCCACACCCACAATGATCGCGGCACCGGGATTGCGGCGGCGGAGCTGGGCTTGCTGGCGGGCGCGGACCGGGTCGAGGGCTGCCTGTTCGGCAATGGTGAGCGCACCGGCAACTGCGATCTGGTGACGATTGCGCTCAATATGTACACGCAAGGGATCGATCCGGGGCTCGATTTCTCGGACATCGATGGCATCGCCAAAACGGTTGAATATTGCAACCAGCTGCCGATCCACCCGCGCCATCCCTATGTCGGCGAACTGGTCTATACCTCGTTCTCGGGCAGCCATCAGGATGCGATCAAGAAGGGTTTTGCCGCGCGCGAGGCGCAGAACGATCTGACCTGGGAAATGCCCTATCTGCCGATCGATCCGGCTGATCTGGGGCGCAGCTACGAAGCGGTGATCCGGGTCAATTCGCAGTCAGGCAAGGGCGGGTTCGCCTGGGTGCTGGAACAGGATCAGGGGCTGAAACTGCCCAAGAAAATGCAGGCGCATTTTTCCGGGCACGTGCAGGAATTGGCCGACAAGGTGGGCCGCGAACTGTTTGCCGAGGATATCTGGGAGGTGTTCCAGCGCGCCTATCACCTCAGCACGCCGCAGCACTTCCAACTGATCGATTTCGATGAGGTCCGCGCCGCAGATGGAACGCGGATTTTCGCCGGCAAGATCGGCGTCGACGGCAAAGAGCAGAGCGTCAGCGGGCGCGGCAACGGCCTGATCTCGTCGGTCGTCGCCACGATTGCCGAGGCTTTCGGCGTGAGCCTTGAGATCAAGGATTATACCGAACACGCGATGGGCGCAGGCTCGGATGCGCGCGCGGCGGCCTATGTCGAATGCGCGGCACCCGATGGCCGGACCGTGTGGGGCGTGGGGATCGACGAGGACGTCGCCACCGCCAGCGTCCGCGCGGTGCTGAGCGCGGCGAATAGCGTGGCGGGTTAAAGACGAAACCAAACAGCAGGAGCCGATATGAAAGAAGCGATCCTCGAACCCGATCTGCCGATCATCGATCCGCACCATCATCTGTGGGACCTGTCCCCGCTGCTGGGCGCATTTCCTGAACCGCTGCACCCGTTCATCGCCTCACTCACCCGGACGCCGTATTACACTTTCGATCAGCTGCGGGCCGATGCCCAGTGCGGTCACCGAGTGCTCGCCACGGTGTTCATGGAATGCGGCGCGTTTTACCGCTCGGGTGCCAGCGATGCGCTGAAACCAGTGGGCGAGGTTGAGTTCGTGGCCGGTGTCGCCGCCCAAGGAGCGAGCGGAATCTATGGCACTTATCGCCCCTGCGCCGCGATCGTCGGCCATGCCGACATGACACTGGGCGATGGCGCGGTAGAAGTGCTGGAGGCGCTGGCAGATGCAGGCGGCGGGCGCTTTCGCGGCATCCGCCACAGCGCCGCCTGGGATGCCGATCCGGCCACGCTCGGTCCCCCGTTCCACGCCGCGCAAGACCTGCTCGGCAGCGATGCCTTCCGGGCAGGGTTCAAACACCTAGCACCGATGGGGCTGAGCTTCGATGCCTGGGTGCTCGAACCGCAGCTTGGCGATGTTATCGCGCTGGCCCGCGCCTTTCCGGACACCAGCATCATCCTCGATCACTGCGGCACCCCGCTTAATGTCGGTCCGTACAAGGGCAAACTGCACGAGCGGTTCGAGCCGTGGCGGGCATCAATCCGCGAGCTTGCTACCTGCCCTAACGTCTCGGTCAAGCTGGGCGGCCTGGCGATGGCGTTTTGCGGCATGCCCGAGCAGGGTCCGGAAGCGGGGCTATCTTCAGAAACTCTCGCGGCGATGTGGCGCCCGTATATCGAAACCTGCATCGAAGCGCTCGGGCCGGAACGCGGCATGTTCGAAAGCAACTATCCGGTCGACAAATGGGGGGCGAGCTATGCCACGCTGTGGAACGCTTTCAAGCGGCTTGCCGCAGGGGCGAGTGCGGAAGAGAAGCACGCGCTGTTCGCGGGGACTGCGGCGCGGGTGTATGGGATCGAGGGAGAGTTGGCGGGAGTTTAGAGGCTCTTATACCACTGGCCTTATGAATTGACTTATTGTCCGTTCGTGTCGAGCGCAGTCGAGACACCTTGCGCAGCGCCAACGTATCTCGACTGCGCTCGACAC